>NZ_AP014635.1:312247-624495 GCF_001547935.1 Vibrio tritonius | reverse complement strand
CATGGCAACGGCAAAACTTTCCTCAAACCATTCAAATTTCGCATCACCAACAGTGACACTCACCCAATCATAATCAACAAGCTCATCCTGTAAACGTTGATTATTTAGGCAATTCTCACTATGTGACAACTTCTGACTTCTAGGGTTCCAAGCTGTGATCACGGTATAGCATTTTGTGAGAAAGTCTTGTTCAAAGTCAAACTTAACCTCTGAATAACTTTGCCAAAGATGTGCATTTATTTTCATCAATGCCTCAGTTTACAATTGATTACGATTGTTAATAACGCTTCGATTACAACTCTTGATGTAAATCAACAAAGTGATTGGAATTAACATTTGGTCATTGTTAGCATGCTGTTAACATTATAAAATCCGCCCATAGCCTAGTAGAACCTTGAAGTGGGGAGACTTCAATTGTAATTACAACCCAAGGAGGGCGGGCGAGATCAGAGAACATTTAGTCAAAATACATCGGTTTATGATCAACATAACATTACATGTATGTTATATTTTTGCCTAGAATGAGTTCTATTAGCACAGTTTTTTCACAATTTTAGGTACCGCCAATGCAAACCCCGCAGATTCTTATTGTTGAAGACGAGCAAGTAACTCGTAACACTCTAAAGAGCATTTTTGAAGCAGAGGGATACGCTGTTTTTGAAGCAAGTAATGGTGAAGATATGCACCATGTGCTTTCTGAGCACCCAATTAACTTAGTGATTATGGATATCAACTTGCCGGGCAAAAATGGTCTGCTGCTCGCTCGCGAACTCCGCGAACAAGCGAATGTTGCCCTAATGTTCCTGACTGGTCGAGATAATGAAGTCGATAAAATCCTAGGATTGGAAATTGGTGCTGATGATTACATCACCAAACCATTCAACCCTCGTGAATTGACTATTCGTGCACGTAACCTGCTAAGCCGTTCAATGAATGCAAGCGCTTCACAAGAAGAAAAACGTTCTGTAGAAAAATATGAGTTTAACGGTTGGGTGCTCGACATCAACAGTCGCTCTTTGATTAGCCCTAGTGGTGATGGTTATAAATTGCCTCGCTCTGAATTCCGTGCATTACTTCACTTCTGTGAAAACCCGGGCAAAATTCAGACTCGTGCCGACCTATTGAAGAAAATGACTGGCCGTGAACTAAAACCGCACGATCGCACAGTAGACGTTACGATTCGTCGTATTCGTAAGCACTTTGAATCTGTTTCTGGTACACCAGAAATTATCGCAACGATTCATGGTGAAGGTTACCGTTTCTGTGGTGACTTAGAAGATTAAGACTATTTAGTCTAATCAAAAAAGCCCTGATTATTCAGGGCTTTTTTATAAGAGGCTAATTTTAGTATACCCGGTCAATATCAACTTTGCGCTCAACTAACCAAACATCACCATCGCTATCAAGCAACTCTAAAGCAACAGCGACGGTTTTATTCAAGTGCAATGCAATTTCGGTTTGAAAAACCACCTCCCAAACATTTTCACTTTGAGTACGCAGTTCTACGTCATCACCATTGATCACCCAAAAGTCCTTGCCTTGTTTTAACACGATCTGCTTAACCGTCAAATCAGCAGGCAACTCGCCAGAAGTCGTTAGTGTTAACGTTCCGTTTAAGTTACGTGTTTGAGCTGACTTATCGGCATTCGGTAATAAATCAGTCCACAAATTGCTTTTAAGCTCAACATCAATGTGAGCCAATTCAGCCAAGTTACCCTGCTCCCAGTTCACATTTGGAGAGAAGGAGCATGCGGTCAAAAAACAGACCAAAGCGAGTAAAGCGAACTTTTTCATACTATTTCCTTTGAGCTAACCACTGTTTTAGCACTTGAATGTCAGACTGATAGTCATTTTTGATTTCATCTACCCAGTCGGTGATGTTTTCCCACCAAGCTGGGGCGTCTGGAGTTTGGGCCTTTTGCGCCACACTCTGAATATGTTTCAAGCCAATAGAGCCTGCAGCCCCTTTAATTTTATGCGCTTCGGAGGCGATACCCTGTTGATCCTTAGCGACCATATTCGAATCCAACACCGCCAAATAGGAAGGCATCATCTCTTCAAAGAGCTGAACACTTTCAATGACAGGTTGAGCACCAACAATACTGACGTACGACTCTAACATATCCAAATCAAGAAGCCTTGAATAAACTTCGTTTCCGATCGCACTCTGCGCCGATTCCTGCACCTGAGACGTTTGGGGGAGCTCTTTACCAGTCATTTTTGCTAGTACCTCTTGAACCGCGCCAACAGACAACGGCTTGCTGATAGCATCATCCATGCCTTTTTGACGATATTCATCTTTGTTCTTCAATACATTGGCTGTTAATGCCACCAGAGGTGGTAACTGCTTATAACGGGAACGAAAATCTTTGGCTATATCAAACCCTGTCATATCAGGTAATTGAATATCCAAGAAAACCAAATCATACACCTCTGGGTCAAAATTGGCTTTTGCTTCTTCCCCTGTCATCGCGACAGAAACCTTATGTCCTAAAGATTCCAGTAAAGAGCGAGCAACCGTAATATTGAGAGGAATATCTTCGACCATAAAGATATTTAAAGGTCGTTGCGACTCATACTGAATCGAATGATCTTCCTCCTCATGAATAACAGGAACACGAATCGTAACGGTGAACGTGCTACCAAAGCCCTCTTCACTGCTCACCGTAATGTCACCGCCCATCAGGTTAATCAGCTGACGAGACACAGATAAACCAATACCAGTTCCGACGGCATGAAGATTATCTTTACCTGATTTCACCTGATAATACATGGCAAAGATTTTATCGACTTCACTTTCTGGAATGCCAATTCCAGTATCTTCAATATCCATAATAATATCAGCAAAGTCGTCTTCAATCTCAGCACTGACCGTCATCACAATGCCGCCTTCTTTCGTGAATTTCACCGCATTACTGATAATATTCCACAAAACCTGGCGTAGACGCGTTGCATCAACCTCAATCAAATGGGGCAAGTCTGTCAGTCGGTCAAGGTCAAAACGCAATCCTTTCTGCTCTGCCATTAGGGTAGAAAGGCTCTCTAGTTCAACCACAAACTCATCGAAATCAAGCGATGCAGGGAAAAGCTCCAGCTTACGACGATCAAACTTATCCATATCAATAATATCGTTAAAAATATTACCTAACGTTACTGCGCTCACATTGATCGTCTGCATGTACTTGTGCTGCTCTTGAGTCAACGGCGAATCCAGTAACATACGGCTTAAACCCACGATACCATTAAGGGGCGTACGCAATTCATGGCTAATAGTAGAAATGAAGGTGGTTTTATCCCGTGACGCTTTCTCTAAAGACTCTTCATGACGTTTACGCTCGGTAATATCACGACCAAATCCGACTAGGCCTAGGTGATCACCATCTTTGCTATAAAAAGGTACCTTACGCAGTTCAAAAAAGCTCTTACTTCCATCAGGATACTCAAGCCATTGTTCATAGGTAATCGAACTATTGGTTTTGAATACATCTTGGTCAGTTTCCACAATCGATTGAGCAATCTCTTTGCGATACACATCCCACGGCGTTAGCCCCACCAATTCGTGCTCACTGCGTCCAGTCAACTCTTCCATGGCACGGTTACAGCCAGAAAACTCACCTTTTGCATTACGGTAATAAATCAGATCAGGTGATGCATCAATAAAAGAACGTAACAAGGCCGTACGTTCCGCCAGTTCAAGTTGCGTTTTTTCACGCTGATGGACTTCGTTTTCCAAGTCGACCATCGCAATCTCACGTGCTTCTTCCGCTTTTATTCGCTCTTCAATTTCTTGATTAAGTTTGACTATATTCTGCTGCAGTTTCTGATTCAATTCCTGATCGCGTGAGCGCATATCTTTCAGTTTAGAAACCAATTTAGAGAGACGCTGACGCGACTCTTCAAGCTGATCGACAACAACAGAAAGAAAATAAACAGCCCATGGAGTAATAAGCAAACCAAAAAAGACCGAGCGGACGATATCAATGTCATCCACATGTCCTTTCAGGGCTAAAGTAATCCCCACTTGAACTACAACGGCGAGAGCAACCAGCGCCAGCGCTAAGAGAATAGAAAAACGCAAAATGCCCAGCTTGACTAACAAGTCGACATAATACTGAGCCAAATTCTTCATTGGTTTCATTCAAAACTCCATAGGAATGAATTAGTGCTAGTCTAGCGTGTTTATGCCCTATTCGTCAGCTTTCTCAATCACAACCCATTGAAGTTAGTTGATTCGCCCACTTTCTCTCTCATTTCCTTTCATTTTACAAAATAACATTAGTTGGCCGATTTTATTACCCAGATCACGTATTTTGCACTCCCATTTCCGTCATTAAAAAATGAGCTATTTTTTTAAAATGTGAATTAGTTGTGAAAAAGCCCCGTTGCTATTATCCGCGCCATGGAAAGCTCACATACATAATGAGTACAACATTGGAGATATTCCCATGACACGTGAAACCCTAACTAACGAGTCGGTACAAGAAGCTCAAGCTCTTATCCAACAGGCAGCTCAAGCCCAAACCACCTTAAAAACATTTTCTCAAATGCAAATCGATAGCATCGTAAAAAGCATGGCAGATGCAGCACTACGTGAGAGCATTCGCCTAGCGCAATTGGCTGCTGATGAAACCGGGTTTGGTAATGCTGCTGATAAGGTAGTGAAAAATGAATTTGCTAGTAAAAAGCTTTACGAGCACATTAAAGACCAGAAAACGATAGGTGTACTCAATACCGATCTTGTGACTCGCACAATGGATGTAGCCGTACCTATGGGTGTATTGGCGGCACTGATTCCATCAACCAACCCAACATCGACCACTATTTATAAGACAATGATTGCTATCAAATCAGGCAATGGCATTGTTATTTCTCCACACCCATCTGCAATCAAATCCATTACAGAAACCGTACGTGTTGTCTATGAAGCAGCACTAGCAGCTGGCGCACCAGAAGGTATTATTGGCTGCATGAGCAAGCTTTCACTCGAAGGCACTCAAGAGCTGATGACCAACCATGACACCGCCCTTATTCTTGCAACTGGTGGCGAAGCGATGGTACGTGCGGCATACAGCTCTGGTAACCCTGCAATTGGTGTCGGCCCAGGTAATTCACCGGCTTACATCGAAAAATCAGCAAACGTAACAAAAGCTGTAGAAAAGATTTTCCTTAGTAAAACCTTCGACAACGGCGTTATCTGCGCATCAGAGCAATCCATTGTGGTTGAAAAATCCATGGCAGAACGCGTGCGCAATGAGATCGTGAAAAATGGCGGTTATTTCCTATCTAACGAAGAGTCTGCGCAACTAGGCCAATTCATTCTGCGTGAAAATGGCACCATGAACCCACAAATCGTTGGTAAAACAGCACAATATGTTGCAGAACTTGCAGGTATCACTGTTCCAGATGACACCCGTATCTTACTGTCAGAGCAAAACACCGTTAGTAAAACTAACCCATATTCAAGAGAAAAATTGACTCCTATCTTGGCGTTCTATGTAGAGGAAGACAACGCAGCTGCACTGCAACGTTGTAATGATTTATTAGTCAACGAAGGTAGTGGTCATACGGCTTCAATTCACTCAAACAACATCAGTGTGATTCAAGAATTCTCTCTTCGTATGCCTGTATCACGTTGTCTGGTTAACACACCAAGTGCGTTAGGCGGGATTGGCGCAACTACCGACCTAACACCAGCTTTAACGCTAGGTTGCGGCGCTGTTGGTGGCAGTTCAGTATCTGATAACGTAGGTCCTGAACATCTATTTAATATCAAGAAAGTGGTTTACCACTTCGAAGAACAACTGGAAAACGTTGCTTAAGTTAACTTGGTTTCTTCTGCGTCAGTGACATTCCCAAGCTTCTGTCGCAAAGAAAGGGTATAGAAGAGACCCGTTCTTTCTTGTCTAAACCAATAACATAAGCAGGCTCAACAAGACCTACCACATTACTTGTTGGGCCTTTCTTATTTATCCATGGACTAAATCCAGATCACACATTTCACCAAATAACGCGTATTTACACTTTATAACTCATTAAATTTAATGACTAAAGACTAAATAATGAACTTACGCTCATAAAAACTAATATAGTGAATAGGAATAACTTCCCCTATAATCAGCGCTGTTCAGGCATAAAAAAACGAGGTGCCCTATGGATAAAATTTCTAATTTTAACAAGGTAGCTGAAACCGAATATGCTTTTTCAACTGATAGCATTAATTTGATGTACTACGATCTACCCAAGCATTTTTGCGATGAATATCGTTCGTATGACTCACCTCGCCTGTGTACTATTATCTCAGGAAGCAAAACAGTAAGCATTAATCAGTCTGAACGCTTCGTTTACGGTAAGGAGCAATTTATCCTTTTACCACCCCATTCCAACGTCTATATGTCGATGCCAGAATACACTAAAGCGTTGGTGTATGAATTTAGCGATCACTTAATCGATGATGTTAACCAAAAAGTGTCAGCTAATTTGCAAATCGAGTTAGCTAAAGACATTACCTATTCAACATTTTTTCTAGATTCAATTTCCCATCGGCTAACAGCGTTACAATCTCGCATGCAAGAGATCATGGTGGAAGAAGATGCCAACATGAAATTTTTGGTAGATATTACTAGCCAAGAATTAGTCTATGAATTGATGAAAATTCAAGGATGCCACGACATTATTCAACACCACCAGCATCATCCAATCAATAAAGCCATTCGCTTAATGAATTCGACGCAAGGCAACCACATGTCCATTTCAGATATTGCAGAAGAGGTGGATATGTCACTGTCTAATTTCAGCCAGAAATTTAAATTGATTACCAACCAATGTCCAAAAGACTATCTAACCAAGCTGCGTTTAAAGAAATCTCGTCAGTATTTGCGGAACCTTTCTGTCACAGACACTGCTTATGAAACTGGTTACGACAATATCTCTCACTATATTCGTTTATTCAAAAAAGAATATGGCATTACCCCTAAGCAATATCAGCTCATGGAAGTGCGTTAACTCATTAAATATCAGTTATTGCTAAATAATTCCTCACAGTAAGTCGAATAAAGTAAATTCGACCTACTTCTCTTTTTACCTGATAACAGCCCCGTAGTATTAGCGGTTTATATTATTGGTTATATACCCAAATGACCTCAAGATACGGTTACTTGGGTATACAGGGGAAATCATGAGTGCTTATCAAGATATGGTGGCGGGTAAACGCTATCCAATTAATGATGCTGAACTGATCGAAATTCGCAATCTAACTCGTAATAGAGTCGCCGAATACAACCTTTTGCCACGAGAAGCGCTCGATGAACAACAAGCATTATTGGAACAAATTTTTTCTCAAATTGGGGAAGACGTGCATTTTGAGAAACAATTAAATGTTGATTATGGCGTCAATACCTCGCTTGGCAGTCACGTTTTTATCAACTTCAATTTCGTGTTGTTAGATTGTGCACCAGTAACCATTGGCGATCACGTATTTATTGGCCCTAATGTTCAAATTTACACGGCGCATCATCCATTAGATGCAGCAACTCGTGACCAACACATAGGCTGGGCTAAGCCTATTACCATAGGTTCTCACGTTTGGATTGGTGGCGGGGCGATTATTTTACCAGGAGTAACGATTGGTGATGGTGCTGTCATCGGTGCAGGTAGTGTAGTGACCAAAGATGTCCCAGCCTATCATCTGGCGATGGGCAATCCAGCCAAAGTATCCCGAACACTACCTCAAGAAAACTGACGCTAAACCAACTCTATTTAGTTGATATTGTGATGGAGAGCCTGACTATTAGGCAGAGTGTAACAAAATGGCTGGCCGAGCAAGGAACCTTGCGGGCCAAGCTCATTGAGGATTTTGCCTAACTCGGTCATCGCTAACCAGCGGTTCTCACACCAGAGTGGGGATAATAGCGTTGGGCGGCGCGCCGCTGAAGAAACGCGGTGATAAATGATCTCTGGTGGAGTACGGCGAATCATTTCACTCGCAACATCAAGATAGAACTCCAGCGTGGGCGCCTCAAGCCTTCCTGCATGCCATGCTTTCGCCATCGTGCTTCCTTCAACAATGTGTAAACCATGCAATTTAATGCCATCGGTTCCTGTCTCTAACACTTTGGCAAGCGTTTGCAGGTTATCCTCTTTCCCTTCTTTGGGTAAGCCGATAATCAGATGTGTACACACCTTGATTCCAAGCGCACGCGCACGTGGCACTATCTCGGCATAGGCCGCGTAATCATGACCGCGATTAATTCGTTTAAGAGTCTGGTCATTGGCGGTCTGCAACCCTAACTCTAACCACACTTCATAACCTTGATCTACGTAAGAAGCTAGTAATTCAAGAACAGCATCCGGAACACAATCTGGGCGAGTCCCCACACAAAGACCAACAATATTGGCCATTTTCAACGCCTGCTCATACATGTTTCTTAGCACCTGAACCTCTGCATAAGTACTTGTATAAGCTTGAAAATATGCCAAGTATTTATTAGCTCGAGTAATCTCACCGGCACGATTGGTGAGTTGCTGTTCAATCGATTGAATTTGGGTTTGCTCATCCGCAAATGAAGCTACATTGCAAAATGTGCATCCACCACGACCTATCGTGCCATCTCGGTTAGGACAGCTAAAACCGCCATGCAAAGTTAACTTATGAACGCGTTCTCCATAACGACGTTGTAAATCTTGGCCGATAGTATTCACCAATTCATGTAACTGCATGGAGCATTTTCCGTTGTACAAAAGAGAGATATCAATACGGAAGAAGTTTAGGCGACCAGAGTCACGGCAAGCCTAATCAAAATCAAGAAAAGTACATAAAATCGTGTTTTGTTCAGTAGATAACGGCTCGACAAGGCACCATCAAAGGATTCATAAAGGCCTTGCCAATAAATTAGAGTAAAAAACCAAAATAAAATAAATAGTCAGATAATAACTCTGCAAAATAACCGCATTAATATGACAACCACCTCATATCTGGACTTTGCACACCAGCACCATCTACACTCATTTTAGTTAAATTTCTCATAATGTGAGAGAAATGAAGAATTTTAGTGCAACAAATGATTTTTTAAATCATTGAAATTAAAGACTTTAAAATAGAACTTACCTCTAAACCCCCTGCATGATTGATTTTTCACCAGTGGCTTGACCTTTTGTACAATTAGCTATAGGTTGTGAACTCAGTGAAAATTTTATAACTGAGCTCTTTTACAGTTTTAGTCATTTTTATTACATAAACACTCATATAATTATAATCAACAAGAATAGCTAGTCATTTGCTGTCTGGAAGACAGAAAGGCAAGAAGGGAGAATTGCAATGGCTCTATATGATCCAAGTTTTGAACGAGATAACTGCGGTTTTGGCTTAATTGCCCACATGGAAGGCCAAGCGAGTCATAAGCTTGTGCGTACCGCAATCTCTGCTCTTGATCGTATGACTCACCGTGGTGGGATTGCAGCTGACGGTAAAACCGGCGATGGCTGTGGTCTACTACTTCAAAAACCGGATTCATACTTACGTCTGATCGCCGAAGAGCAACACTGGAAGCTCGGTCGACAGTACGCAATTGGTATGATTTTTCTTAGCCGTGATCCTGTTAAAGCACAAACAGCTCGCGATATCATCAATAAAGAACTGACTCAAGAAACCCTAACCGTTGCTGGTTGGCGTGCAGTACCAACCAATCCGAAAGTGTTGGGCCCAATTGCAAGCGATTCTTTACCCGATATTCAGCAAGTATTTGTTTCTGCACCTGCAGGCTGGCAAGCACGAGACATTGAGCGTCGTTTGTATATCGCACGACGTCGTATCGAAAAACAAATTACAGAAGATAATGACTTTTATATCTGTTCATTATCCACCCAGGTGATCGTCTACAAAGGCCTATGTATGCCTGCAGACCTTCCCCGCTTTTATTTAGACTTAGCCGATTTACGCATGGAATCCGCTATTTGTCTGTTCCACCAGCGCTTTTCAACCAACACACAACCACGTTGGCCATTGGCTCAACCGTTCCGCTATCTAGCACATAACGGTGAGATCAACACCATACAGGGGAACCGCGAATGGGCGCGCGCTCGCGGTTATAAGTTTTCATCACCGCTCCTTCCTGATTTACAGAGCGCAGCGCCATTCGTTAACGAAACCGGCTCTGATTCATCAAGCTTAGACAACATGCTTGAACTGCTGCTGCAAGGTGGTATGGACCTATTCCGTGCGATGCGCATGCTAGTGCCACCGGCATGGCAGCACCACCCTGATATGGATGATGACTTACGTGCCTTCTACGATTTCAACTCGAAGCACATGGAACCATGGGACGGCCCGGCGGGGATTGTATTGTCTGATGGTCGTTACGCTGCCTGTAACCTAGACCGTAACGGTCTTCGTCCAGCTCGCTATGTCATTACCAAAGATAAGCTAATTACTCTGGCATCAGAAATTGGAATTTGGGATTACGCTCCTGACGAAGTGGCAGAAAAAGGCCGTGTTGGTCCTGGTGAGCTACTGGTAATCGATACACAAAGCGGGAAAATTTGGCAATCAAGTGAAATCGATAACGACTTAAAAGAGCGCCATCCATACCGTGAATGGCTGGATCGCTGCGTTTACCCACTCACACCATTCTCTGCTTTGCCAGACGATAAAGTGGGCGAGCGAAACTTTGACGAAGACCTACTAAGAACCTATCAGAAACAATTCGCGATGAGTAATGAAGAGATTGATCAAATCCTTCGTGTTCTCGGTGATATGGGTCAAGAAGCTGTCGGCTCTATGGGCGATGATGCTCCGATGGCGGTACTTTCCTCAAAAGAGCGCTTAATTACCGACTATTTCCGTCAAAAATTTGCTCAGGTGACCAACCCACCAATCGATCCTCTGCGCGAAAAACACGTGATGTCATTAGCTACTTGTATTGGTCAAGAGATGAACGTGTTCAACGAAACCGATGGTCACGCCTATCGCGTCACATTTGGCTCGCCAGTGCTGCTCTACTCAGACATGCAACAACTGCTTACTCTGAATGACGAGCACTATCGCAATACCATCTTGGATATCAACTTTAATCCAGATGAAAAAGATCTCAAACAAGCTGTTTTAGACCTATGTGACGAAGCAGAAAAAGTAGTTCGCGAAGGTACGGTATTGTTGGTTCTTTCCGACCGAGCGCTCACTAAAGGCAAATTACCAATTCCAGCAGCAATGGCCGTTGGTGCGATTCAAACACGCTTAGTTGATACTCAATTACGCTGTGATGCCAACATTATCGTAGAAACTGCAGCCGCCCGTGACCCACACCAATTTGCGGTACTACTCGGATTTGGTGCAACTGCGGTTTACCCTTACCTCGCCTACGAAACATTAGGTAAGTTGGTCGACGATGGCGCAATTGATAAAAACTATCGCGATGTGATGCAAAACTATCAGTATGGCATCGATAAAGGCTTGTATAAGATCATGTCGAAAATGGGCATTTCGACCGTGGCATCCTATCGTTGTTCACAACTGTTTGAAGCAGTTGGCTTGAATAAAGAACTGACATCCCTTTGCTTTAAAGGCGTTGTTAGCCGCATTCAAGGGGCGAATTTCTCCGATTTCCAACAAGACCTATTTAACTTATCGCGCAAAGCGTGGGCAAAACGCAAACCTCTCGAACACGGTGGGCTACTAAAATACGTTCACGGTGGTGAATACCACGCTTATAACCCTGATGTCGTTCAAACATTACAAAAAGCGGTTAAGAGTGGCGATACTAACGACTACCATGATTTTTCGGCTCAAGTAAATACACGCCCAGTAGCAACACTGCGCGATTTGATGACGCTAAAGAAAACCGGCCAATCACTTCCTTTAGAGAAGATTGAACCCGCAACAGACCTCTTCAAACGCTTTGACTCTGCTGCGATGTCAATTGGTGCATTAAGCCCTGAAGCACACGAAGCATTAGCAACGGCAATGAACCGTTTGGGCGGTTTCTCTAATTCAGGTGAAGGGGGTGAAGACCCACGTCGCTTCGGTACTGAGAAAAACTCCCGTATCAAACAGGTTGCTTCTGGTCGTTTTGGTGTCACACCGCATTACTTGACCAGTGCTGATGTATTGCAAATTAAAGTGGCACAAGGCGCCAAACCGGGCGAAGGTGGCCAACTTCCGGGTCATAAGGTAACAGCAGAAATTGCGCGCCTACGTCACTCAGTACAAGGTGTTACGCTTATTTCGCCACCACCGCACCATGATATCTATTCAATTGAAGATTTGGCGCAATTGATCTTCGATTTGAAACAAGTCAACCCAGATGCACTCGTCTCTGTCAAACTGGTTTCTGAACCCGGTGTAGGTACGATTGCAACCGGTGTTGCAAAAGCGTATGCCGATTTAATCACTATCTCTGGATATGACGGTGGCACAGCAGCAAGCCCACTGACTTCCGTAAAATATGCTGGTTGTCCTTGGGAATTAGGCTTAGCCGAAACCCAACAGGCTCTGGTTGCCAATGGCTTGCGTCACAAAATCCGCCTGCAAGTGGATGGCGGTTTGAAAACGGGCTTAGATGTCATCAAAGGCGCTATTTTAGGTGCTGAAAGCTTTGGTTTCGGTACTGCGCCAATGGTTTCAATGGGCTGTAAATTCCTGCGTATCTGCCACCTCAACAACTGTGCAACAGGTGTCGCAACTCAAGACGAAACATTGCGCAAGCAATACTTCAAAGGCTTACCTGAAATGGTGATGAACTATTTCACCGGTCTTGCTGAAGAAGTACGTGGTTACTTAGCTGAGCTAGGTGTTGAGAAACTGACGGATTTGATTGGTCGAACCGACCTGCTTGAAGTTGTCAATGGCATGACGGCAAAACAGAGCAAACTCGACCTCTCTGATATATTGGCAAAACCAGTCTCTCCAGAAGGCTTGCCTTTGCATTGTACCGAACCCAATACACCATTTGACCACGGTGAGCTAAACCAGCGCATCGTCAAAGATGCAATCAAAGCGGTTGAAGCTCAAGAGTCATTAGAGCTTTACTATAACGTGATTAACACTGACCGTTCTATCGGTGCTCGCCTATCTGGCGAAATTGCCAAACGTTATGGCAACCAAGGACTCGCAGCCACGCCAATTCGTATCGTGTTGGAAGGGACCGCAGGTCAATCCTTCGGGGTTTGGAACGCTGGTGGTGTCGAACTGATTCTAACAGGCGATGCTAACGACTATGTGGGCAAAGGCATGGCTGGCGGTAAGCTGGTGATAAAACCTCACCAAGGCACTGCTTTTGCTTGTAACGAAGCAACCATTATTGGTAATACCTGTTTGTACGGTGCTACGGGCGGTAAGCTCTTTGCAGCGGGTAAAGCAGGCGAACGTTTTGGCGTTCGTAACTCTGGCACCATCGCGGTAA
Source organism: Vibrio tritonius (assembly GCF_001547935.1). NCBI lineage: Bacteria > Pseudomonadati > Pseudomonadota > Gammaproteobacteria > Vibrionales > Vibrionaceae > Vibrio > Vibrio tritonius. The sequence continues at coordinate 611,104 of NZ_AP014635.1, read as the reverse complement.
TTGAAGGCGCGGGTGATAACGCATGTGAGTACATGACGGGTGGTATTGTCGCTATTTTAGGCGCAACAGGGGTTAACTTTGGCGCAGGTATGACAGGCGGTTTCGCTTACGTACTTGACCAAAATGGCGATTTCCAAGGCCGTGTCAACGAAGAATCCGTTGAAGCACTGTCACTGGAAGATCTCTACATTCACCAAGAACATTTGCGTGGTTTGATTGCAGAGCACTTAGAGCAAACCGGCTCTACTTACGCAGAAACCATCTTAGCGAACTTTGATGAATGGATTCCTAAGTTCTACCTTGTTAAACCACAAGCCGCGGATCTTCAGACTCTTCTGGGTCACCAAAGCCGTAGTGCAGCAGAACTTCGTGTTCAGGCACAGTAATTGGAAGGAGCCAAGAAACAATGAGCCAGAATGTTTACCAATTTATCGATGTAAAACGTGTTGATCCGGCTAAAAAATCGCTCAACATCCGTAAAATTGAGTTTGTAGAGATCTACGAACCCTTCACTAAGCAACAAGCGACCGCACAAGCGGATCGCTGCTTAGATTGTGGTAACCCTTACTGTGAATGGAAATGCCCTGTACACAACTACATTCCTCAATGGCTAAAACTGGCTAATGAGGGGCGTATTCTTGAAGCAGTAGAACTCTCTCACCAGACCAACAGTCTTCCTGAAGTGTGTGGCCGCGTTTGTCCGCAAGATCGCCTGTGTGAAGGTTCGTGTACCCTCAGCGCCGATTTCGGTGCCGTAACTATCGGTAATATTGAAAAATACATCACCGATAAAGCCTTTGAGATGGGCTGGAAACCCGACATGTCCAAAGTGACATGGACAGATAAGAAAGTTGCCATCATTGGTGCAGGTCCAGCAGGTCTAGCCGCGGCAGACATTCTTGTCCGTAATGGCGTTAAACCTGTGGTATTCGACCGCTACCCAGAAGTGGGCGGCCTGCTTACCTTCGGTATCCCTTCATTCAAATTGGAAAAGGGCGTGATGGAAAACCGTCGCCGCATCTTTACCGAAATGGGGGTTGAATTCCGCTTAAATACCGAAGTGGGCAAAGATGTTCAAATGCAAGAGCTGCTCGATGAATACGATGCGGTTTTCTTAGGCGTAGGGACTTACAAGTACATGCGCGCTGGACTTGAAAACGAAGATGCCGATGGCGTTTACGACGCACTGCCATTCTTGGTCTCTAATACTTACAAAGTAATGGATCTTGAAAACAGCGACCCATTTATCGATATGGATGGTAAAAAAGTGGTAGTGCTTGGTGGTGGTGACACCGCTATGGACTGTGTACGGACTTCGATTCGTCAAGGTGCTTCACAAGTGGTTTGTGCTTATCGTCGTGATGAAGAGAACATGCCGGGTTCACGCCGCGAAGTGAAAAACGCCCGTGAAGAAGGGGTGGAATTCATGTTCAACCTGCAACCTCTTGGCGTACGCGTTAACGAGCAAGGCAAAGTGACTGGCGTTAAAGTGGTGAGTACAGCACTCGGCGAACCGGATGAAGCCGGTCGTCGCCGTCCTGAACCTGTCGCGGGTAGCGAACATGTATTACCCGCCGATGCAGTTATCATGGCATTTGGTTTCCAACCTCACCAAATGAGCTGGCTAGAACCATTTGGTGTTGACTTGGACTCACGCGGCCGCATTAAAGCGCCAAGTAAACAAGAGTTCCAATACCAAACCAGCAACGCAAAAATCTTCGCCGGTGGTGATGCTGTTCGTGGCTCTGATTTGGTGGTTACTGCTATCGATGAAGGTCGTAAAGCAGCAAACGGTATCCTCGATTTTCTTGATATTTAGTGCCTTAGCGCACATAAAATGATATTTGATAAAGGATTCATAGAGATATGGATCCTTTTTTTGTTGCACGATCTATAATTGCAACGTCTTTACTCTGGTCACAAGATGGATGTAAAACCAAGATAAAATACATTAGATTTGAGTGATCAGACAAAGCAACCCGAATCACTTCACACAAGTGCAGGCTTGCTTGAAGAAGTGTGCTCTAAGGGAAAATACTAAGTAATTTGATTACGCACTCGGGGTGCAGTCATGTTTAAATCGGTCTCTCTTATCATTATTGCCTGTGTCTTGTGCGCTTGTAGTCAAGGCATTGAGCCCACCAACGATCGTACGACAAAACCATGTCGTGCGGATACGCAGTGTGTCTCCACCGCAGATACTAGCGAAAAAGTTCATCTCGCCCCTTTTATTCTTCGTCCCGGAGTGACCTTAGAGCAGGTTGAGCGTGTAGTTTTAACTCTTCCAGGAACAAGAATCGCTGTTCGAGACGAGGACAGCGACTACGTGCGTGTCGAATGCACCTCTAAAATATTGCGACTTGTCGATGATTTAGAACTGAAGATATCCGACTTCCAGTTAATTGTTCGCTCACAATCGAGAAACGAGTACCCCGATTTTGGCTCTAATCGTCGTCGAACTGAAGAATTACGAGAAAAGCTCGTCTTAGGTGGGTTACTCGACACACCATAACTCGATTCTCATAGAAAGGTCATGTTAAACTCAGGCTTATTCGTTAAAAAACAACAAAGAGATATACCATGAAAATTGGCATCATTGGTGCGATGGAACAAGAAGTCGCGATTCTAAAAGACGCGATGGAAAATGTTCAGACAGTTAGCAAAGCAGGTGGCACATACTATTCAGGCCAAATTAATGGTGTAGATGTGGTACTACTGCAATCTGGCATCGGTAAAGTGGCAGCAGCGGTTGGTACTGCTATTTTGCTCAACGAATATCAACCAGATGTAGTATTAAATACAGGCTCAGCTGGCGGTTTCGATGCTTCTTTGACTATGGGTGATGTTGTTATCTCTAGCGAAGTGCGTCACCACGATGCTGATGTCACTGCCTTTGGCTACGAAATGGGCCAGATGGCCGGTCAACCAGCGGCGTTCCACGCGGATACAAACCTCATGTCGGTTGCGGAAAAAGCACTTGAAAGCTTAGCTGATAAACACGCGGTTCGCGGCCTTATCTGTACTGGTGATGCGTTCATTTGTAAAGCAGAGCAACAAGAATACATTCGTCGCCATTTCCCAAGTGTGGTTGCGGTAGAAATGGAAGCGTCAGCTATTGCGCAAACTTGCCACCAATTCAATGTACCATTCGTTGTGGTACGTGCTATTTCTGACGTAGCGGATAAAGAATCACCTATGTCATTCGATGAATTTTTGCCTTTAGCTGCACAAAGTTCATCAGCCATGGTATTGAAGATGATCGACCTTCTGAAATAAGAAGTTGTGAATGGACGGATTCTTTCACCAAGTTTATGCCAATGGAACGCTCCTCGCTTTATGGGGAGCGTTGCTATTTCATCTTATAATTCCGATCCCGCACACGGCTCATCCGGTTACTTTATGGCATAAGTTTGCCGAGTTACTCGCGAGTAAAGTGAACCGTAACAGCAGTTACCAACAAAGCTACATTTCCGGCACACTCGCTTGGTTACTGATGATCATTCCAACCATAATGGTGTTGGTCGCACTTAAAACCTTAGTTTGGCAACCTGCTCTATTTGAGTTGGCCTTGTTGCTATTGGCATTTGATTGGCGAACCCAAGAACAGCTATCCAAACGCATTTCGCTATCGCTAGCAGAACAAGACAAAGCCAGCGCCAGAGAAGCACTCGCACCTTACGTTAACCGAGACACATCAAGACTCTCAGCGCTTGGACTAGGCAAAGCAAGTGCAGAAACACTCATCATGGGCTTTGGTCGAAATGTCATTTCTGTGCTGTTTTGGTATGGGTTATTGGGTGGTATCGGTGCACTAACGTACCGTTTATTAGCAGAACTCGGCAGAGCTTGGTCTCCTTCTCGTGAAGAATTCTCCCCATTTGGCCTGCCCATCATTCGCGTAATCTCCATGCTTGAATGGTTACCTATGCGCCTGTTTAGCCTAATTCTACTCATCGGTAAAGGCAGCACTCAAATTCTCACAAAAGTCAGAGAACAAGCACCATCATGGCCGCTACCAGGACCGGCTTGGTTACTTTGTGTGGTGGGTAATAAATTGGAGTTGTCTTTAGGTGGCCCTGCAATTTATGGCAAGAAAAAAGCCATTCGCAGCAAAATTGGCGGTCGTATTGCGCCAGCTTCAATTCATTTGCATCAAATCCAGAGCCTACTAGCTTGGCGTTCACTAATCTGGATTTTATTAGAAAGCGTTATTTTATTTGCCATTTATCAAGGGATATAGATGCCTGTTGCTCGCCTTTTTTCTGTCATTTTATTGCTGTTAGCATCTTTTTTCAGTCAGGCACAAAACCCAATCCATCGCATTGTTAGCCTCTCTCCTCACGCAACAGAACTTGCCTATGCGGCAGGCCTTGGCGATAAACTGGTTGCCGTTAGTGATTACAGCGATTATCCACCCGCAGCGCAAAAGCTTGAGAAAGTCGCTAACTACAAAGGTATTAATGTCGATCGCATTGTGGCTTTAGAGCCTGACCTTATTATCACTTGGCCTGCGGGTAATCCGGTACGAGAACTGGAAAAACTCAAACAGATGGGCTTTAAACTTTACGCTTCTCATGTACAAACCTTGGCAGACATCGCGACCAATATCGACCAATTGAGCCAATTTGCCGATGACCCCAACATCGGCCATCAAGCAGCACAAACCTTTCGAGACCAATTATCGGCTTTACATACGCAATATGGTCATGGCAAACCTGTCCCCTACTTTTACCAACTGAGTCAAAAGCCAATCATCACAGTGGCTCAAGATAGCTGGCCAAGTGAAGTGTTCTCTTTCTGCGGCGGTAAGAATGTGTTTGTTAAAAGCCCCAGCCCTTATCCTCAAGTCGGAATGGAACAGGTGATACTTGCTAAACCACAAGTGATCTTTACGTCGGAGCATGCTATGTCTGATGGTTCAATGTGGAATGATTGGCACGATGAGCTGCCAGCGGTGGCAAAACATCAGGTGTGGAAGCTCCATTCAGACTGGTTAAATCGCCCAACACCGCGCACAGTGCGAGCCATAAAAGAGGTCTGCGAGTACTTCGCCAAGGCAAGAGCGCAAAAGTAAGAAAAAAGTAGCCTAGCCAATAAAAAAACGCGTACAATTCGTGCCCAATTTCTTCCGTTATTGATGAATAGAGCAGATAACCTTGGATACTTCACTTCTCTACTTTATAGACTTATTTGGCACTGCAGTTTTCGCTATTTCCGGTGTTCTGCTCGCAGGTCGCTTACGCATGGACCCTTTCGGGGTTATCGTGTTAGCAAGCGTCACAGCTATTGGTGGAGGGACCATTCGCGATATGGCGCTTGGAGCGACTCCAGTATTCTGGATTCGTAATACCACTTACCTGTGGGTCATTCTCACCACATGTGTACTGACGATGTTAGTCGTAAGACGCCCTAAACGCGTTGCTTGGTGGATACTTCCTGTTTGTGATGCTATTGGTCTTGCAGTATTTGTGGGAATCGGCGTTGATAAAGCAATGAGTTATCAGGATTCTGCACTTGTGGCAATCATTATGGGCGTACTCACCGGCTGCGGCGGTGGTATTATTCGTGATGTATTAGCCAGAGAAATCCCTATGGTTCTACGCAGTGAAGTCTACGCAACAGCCTGTATCATTGGGGGAATCTTCCATACAACCGCATTATCACTAGGCTACGCACCATCAACGGCATTGGCTTCAGGTGTACTCTCAACACTCATTATTCGTTTGGGCGCGATTCGTTGGCATCTATCATTACCAATTTTTGCTTTAAATAAGTAATGCTTGGCGTATCACTGCCGGTCGAGTAAGGAATAAACTCTCTTATGGTGTAAATATCACTGTTGCTTTGCTCATGTTAGGTGTAGCCTAAGGATAAATGTGCTTCACGTCACGAAACCAGACCCCATGCGGTCTACACCGTTTGTTATACATTCATATTAACATTAAGAGATACGATAGTTATGCAAGGAATTCTATCCATCCAATCCCATGTGAGTTATGGCCATGCTGGCAACAGTAGTGCTGTATTTCCTATGCAAAGAATGGGGTTTGAAGTTTGGCCAATCCATACCGTCCAATTTTCAAATCACACTCATTATACGCAGGGGTGGACGGGGCATGCATTTTCAGCGCAGGATATCGCTGACGTCGTACGCGGATTAGAAAATTTGGATGTACTGAAAGACTGCCACGCTGTCGTCACAGGCTATCAAGGCACTGCTGAACAATGCTCCGTCGTGGCAGACACCGTAGCTAAGGTGAAATCACACAATCCTAATGCGATTTATGTGTGCGATCCGGTAATGAGCAATCCTGCAAAAGGATGTATTGTTGCGCCAGGAATCACCGAACAACTGATCAGTACCCTAATACCAATTGCCGATGTCATCGTACCAAATCAATTTGAATTAGCTCAAATAGCCAACATGCAAATTTCCTGTTTAGAAGACGCGGTTGAGGCATGTCGTCGCGCACTAAAAAAAGGACCAAAGTTGGTCATTGCTAAACATCTGCATGGTGTTGATAACAGCTGTTTCAATATGATGCTCGCAACCAAAGAGGGGATCTATTTGGCAAAACGCCCGCTATTCCCTATCACCAAAGAGCCTATTGGAGTCGGCGACCTAATTACTTCAATCTTTACTGCAGGCCTTTTAAAAGGCTGGACACCACTACAAGCATTTCAGCATTGCCATGATGCTGTTCATGGTGTGCTCAAGGCGACTCATAAAAGTGGAGAATGGGAACTGCAAACCATCAGTGCTCAAGATGAATTAGTCTCTCCGAGTGAACACTTCCCAGCGCAATTAGTGAAAGAGCATTCAGCTACATTCGCCTAAACCCTATTTTTGTGATTCAGAACCCGCTTCAAAGCGGGTTCTTCTTGTGCTCAATAAACACTACACTTCTAAAGTACATTTTGCTTAAATGGCCGTATCAGCACGCGATAAGAACAACTTATGTTACTCGAAGGAATAGAAACACTACTGGTACTAAGCAAAGAGAAAACCATGAGCCGAACAGGCTCACAGCTTTATATAAGCCAGTCAGCAGTGAGTAAACGGATTGCCAACCTTGAACAAAAGCTTGGGAAAAAACTGATCGTTCCTTCAGGTCGCCACATTAAACTCACTCCAGAAGCCGAACAACTAATCGCTAATATTGAGCCAACCTTTAACGAATTAAGGGGCTTAATGTTTGATCAAGAATCATTAGAAGATCATTCTCAAATTCGTATTGATTGCTCCGAAACGCTCGTTGCTGGTTACCTTTTTAAAGTGCTTGGCCAATATCGTCAAAGTGATCGTCATTTTTCAATCACCACAAACCACACACCAAGAATCGTAGAAAACGTTAAATCAGGTCGAGCTACTCTAGGGTTCTGTGCTGGTTACATTGTCAGTAACCATGGACTGTTGGCATTCCATCTATGCGACGAACCCTTTTTGATCGTGAGCCACAAACATTTAGATCGGCTACCCGATGAATTGATCACCAACGATCTTGTCAATCCTGCTAATACTTACCAGAGTGCGATATTAGCAAAGTTAGGCATCAATCCCGTCATGCAGATGGATTCCTACACTGCAGCCGCACAGCTGGCTTTAGGAGGAACCGCCCCCGCTCTTGTACCACTATCAGTAGTACAAACGCTCAACATAGATCCTCGATATTGCTTTGATTTTCCTCAACTTGCTCCGTTAATTCGCCCAATTCACATCTGTGTCAGGGCGAATACCTATCGTGTAGCGCGAGTTAAAAGATTGATAGAAACCATTGTTGGTGCTGTTCCCAAAGCAATTTTATCGCCATCACCATAGACATCGTAATGACCAAAGGGCGAATCCACTTTTGTCCTTTGGCAATCACCACTTTAGCGCCTAAACGCCCGCCAATAAACTGCCCGACAGCCATCACCAGGCCAATCTTCCAAATCGGTAATCCCGCAATCAAAAAGAAAGTGAGCGCCGCAAAATTAGAGGTGAAATTCAAAATTTTGGTTCTTGCGGTCGCTTCAACCAAGCTGAAATGTCCCAATAACACGAAACACACCGTAAAAATCGACCCTGTACCGGGTCCAAAGAAGCCATCATAGAAACCAACGCAAGTACCTATAATCAGTGCAAACCAAATCGGTGAAAGAGGCTTTTTATCCACATTTTTACGCGTTTGTGGTGCCAGTAGAAAATAGAGTGAAATACCAATCAATAATCCTGGAATCAAAGTTGTGAGGACTGAAGCATCAATTCTTTGGACCAGTTCCGCCCCCGTTGCAGCACCAATATATGTGCAGACAATCGCAAACGCCATTTCTTTCAAGTTAACCAAACCATGACGCACAAAGTACAACGATGCAGAAAAGCTACCAAATGAACTCTGCAATTTGTTCGTCGCCAATGCTTGTGCTGGTGGAACTCCCGCAGCAAGTAATGCAGGAAGGGTTAGTAAACCACCACCACCAGCCATGGCATCAATAAATCCCGCCGCCCCCGCAACTAAAAACAGCAATGCCAATATCTCTAACGATACTTCCATGAAACACCTAAATTCAATGACCGGTAAAAAGCGAACATTATCACTGTAGAATCGCAATAAAAAGCGAAAGCAAAGATAACAACCTATTCCTAATATTCATCAATCAAATAATAAAAAACCCGCCCTTAAAGGGCGGGTAAAGAGGTTGTCTAAAGAGAGATTATCTCTCTTTTAACTTATGGCATTATGCCTTTTTTTCTTGAATGCGAGCATGCAATTCTTGAACAGAACGTACGACCGCTTTCGGATCTTCTTTATGTGCTTGGCACGTTGCGAATGCTGCGTTTAGCGTCGTAGTGTAGTTCACTTTCTCAGCTAGCGCGCCACGGCGAAGCACTTTAGAATCTTCAATCGCTTGACGACCTGCCGCTGTATTCACAATGTAGGTGTATTCATTGTTCTTAATGCGGTCAAGAATGTGTGGACGACCTTCATGTACCTTGTTCACCAAGCGTGGGTTAATACCCGCTTCGCCTAGAATCACAGCTGTACCGTGAGTTGCATCCAGTTGGTAACCTAGATCCACCAATTTAGATGCTAGAGAAACTACGCGTTTCTTATCGCCTTCACGAACCGATAGAAGTGCACGACCCGCTTCAGGGTTGAAGCTACCACAAGCCATTTCAGCTTTAGCAAAGGCTTCTGCGAAAGTTTCGCCGATACCCATGACTTCACCAGTAGAGCGCATTTCAGGACCTAATAGTGGGTCAACGCCAGGGAATTTGTTAAATGGAAGTACCACCTCTTTTACTGCGTAGTAAGGAGGGATAATTTCTTTCGTGTAACCCTGTTGCTCTAGTGTTTGACCTACCATTACACGCGCTGCGATTTTCGCAAGTTGTGCACCTGTTGCTTTCGATACGAATGGAACCGTACGAGCAGCACGTGGGTTAACTTCGATTAGGTAGATTTCGTTATCTTTAACCGCAAACTGAGTATTCATCAAACCGCGTACACCCAATTCAAATGCAAGTTTTTCAACTTCTTCACGCATTTTGTCTTGGATTTCTTGGCTTAGAGTGAATGCTGGCAATGAACATGCTGAGTCACCTGAGTGAACACCTGCTTGTTCAATGTGCTCCATGATACCGCCGATAAGCACGCGCTCACCGTCACAGATAGCATCGATATCCACTTCAGTTGCATCGTCAAGGAAACGGTCTAGTAACACTGGTGACTCGTTTGATACGCTAACCGCTTCGTTGAAGTAACGACGCAAGTCTTTTTCGTCATAAACGATTTCCATTGCACGGCCGCCCAGCACGTATGAAGGACGAACAACCAATGGGTAACCAATCTCTTTCGCTTTCTCTACTGCTTGGTCAAGCGCTGTTACAGTTGCGTTTTCTGGCTGTTTCAAACCTAGACGTTCAACTGCGTGTTGGAAACGTTCACGGTCTTCTGCACGGTCGATGGCATCTGGGCTAGTACCAATAATTGGCACACCACATGCTTCCAATTCACGCGCCAATTTCAGTGGTGTTTGACCACCGTATTGAACGATCACGCCTTTTGGTTTTTCAACACGTACGATGGAAAGAACATCTTCCAAAGTAACAGGTTCGAAGTACAGACGGTCTGATGTGTCGTAGTCGGTTGATACTGTTTCTGGGTTACAGTTCACCATGATGGTTTCGTAACCGTCTTCACGTAGTGCTAGTGAAGCGTGTACACAACAGTAGTCGAATTCGATACCTTGACCGATACGGTTTGGACCACCGCCCAATACCATGATTTTCTCACGGTCAGTTGGGTTTGCTTCACACTCTTCATCGTATGATGAGTACATGTAAGCTGTATCAGAGGCAAATTCCGCCGCACAAGTATCCACGCGTTTGTAAACTGGGTGAATATCGTATTGGTCACGTAGGCGACGAATTTCTTTTTCAGCCACACCAAGAAGTTTAGATAGGCGAGCATCAGCAAAACCTTTACGTTTCGCGCGGCGAAGCACTTCTTCAGTTAGACCTGCAAAACCACCTGCTTTAATATCAGCTTCAATGTTCACTAGCTCTTCTATTTGAACTAGGAACCAACGGTCAATATTCGTTAGGTTAAAGATACCATCAACTGACATACCAGCACGGAATGCATCAGCGATGTACCAAATACGCTCAGCACCCGCTTCTTTCAATTCGTAGCGAATTTTAGTCAGTGAATCTGGAGCATCTAGGTCAACCATGCTATCAAAGCCTGTTGCACCTACTTCTAAGCCGCGCAGTGCTTTTTGAAGTGACTCTTGTTGGTTACGACCAATCGCCATCACTTCACCAACAGATTTCATCTGTGTAGTTAGACGATCATTTGCACCATTGAACTTCTCGAAGTTAAAACGAGGAATCTTAGTCACAACGTAGTCGATAGTGGGTTCGAATGATGCAGGAGTTGCGCCACCAGTGATGTCGTTCATTAGCTCGTCTAGGGTGTAGCCGATAGCCAATTTCGCTGCCACTTTTGCGATAGGGAAACCAGTCGCTTTCGATGCAAGTGCAGATGAGCGAGATACACGTGGGTTCATCTCGATGATAACCATACGGCCATCTTTCGGGTTGATACCAAACTGAACGTTTGAACCACCAGTCTCAACACCGATTTCACGCAGTACCGCTAGAGAAGCGTTACGCATCAATTGGTATTCTTTATCTGTTAGTGTTTGAGCAGGTGCCACTGTGATTGAGTCACCAGTGTGGATGCCCATTGCGTCGAAGTTTTCGATAGAACATACGATGATGCAGTTGTCGTTTTTGTCACGAACCACTTCCATCTCATACTCTTTCCAACCGATAAGAGATTCATCGATTAATAGCTCATTGGTTGGAGATAGGTCTAAACCACGACGACAGATTTCATCGAACTCTTCTTTGTTATAAGCAATACCACCACCGGTACCACCCATGGTAAATGAAGGGCGGATAATACATGGGAAGCCAACCATATCAAGAACTTGGTAAGCTTCTTCCATGCTTTTCGCAGTATCGGCACGCGGACACTCAAGACCGATGGATTTCATCGCTTTATCGAAACGTGAACGGTCTTCTGCTTTATCAATCGCGTCAGCAGTTGCACCAATCATTTCCACACCAAACTCTGCAAGTACACCATGTTTTTCAAGGTCTAATGCACAGTTTAGAGCCGTTTGACCACCCATGGTTGGCAGTACTGCGTCTGGGCGTTCTTTTTCAATAATTTTGCGTACAACTTCCCAGTTAATTGGCTCGATGTAAGTCGCATCCGCCATTTCTGGGTCAGTCATAATAGTTGCAGGGTTAGAGTTCACCAGAATGACACGGTAACCCTCTTCACGCAGCGCTTTACAAGCCTGAGCACCAGAGTAGTCAAACTCACAAGCCTGACCGATAACAATAGGACCAGCACCTAAAATAAGAATGCTTTTTATGTCAGTACGTTTTGGCATTGTTCACTACTCCAAATTAAGCGCGGTGTTGTTTAATCAATTCAATAAAGTGGTCGAACAGCGGAGCTGCATCGTGCGGACCAGGACTTGCTTCTGGGTGACCTTGGAAGCTAAATGCTGGTTTATCAGTGCGGTGAATCCCCTGCAGAGAACCATCAAACAATGATTTATGAGTTGCACGTAAGTTCGCAGGAAGTGTTGCTTCGTCAGCAGCAAAACCGTGGTTTTGAGAGGTAATCATTACCACACCACGATCTAGGTCTTTCACCGGATGGTTTGCACCGTGATGACCGAACTTCATTTTGATGGTTTTCGCACCAGATGCGAGAGCCAAAATTTGGTGGCCAAGACAGATACCAAATACTGGTAAGCCTTTTTCAAGGAATGTCTGAGTCGCTTCAATCGCGTATGTACATGGTTCTGGGTCACCAGGGCCATTAGATAGGAATACACCATCGGGATTCAGAGCTAAAACTTCTTCAGCCGAAGTTTGCGCAGGTACAACCGTTAATTTACAACCGCGGTCAACCAACATACGTAAGATATTGCGTTTTGCACCGAAGTCATAAGCGACAACGTGGTATGGCAATTCGCTATCTTCTTTAGGAGCGGGTAATCCACCTTCAAGCGTCCATGAACCTTGTTTCCATTCATACGCTTCTTTCGTTGTTACTACTTTCGCGAGATCCATACCTTTAAGGCCTGGAAACTCTTTCGCTTTCGCTAACGCAAGTGCTTCATCCAAGTTATCACCCGCAATAATGCAGCCGTTCTGAGCACCTTTCTCACGTAGAAGACGAGTCAACTTACGTGTATCGATATCTGCAATACCAACAATGTTGTTAGATTTTAGATAGTCTGAAAGGGATTGTTCAGATCGGAAATTAGAAGCGATAAGGGGAAGGTCGCGAATCACAAGGCCTTGTGCATGAATCGCTGTGGATTCTTCATCTTCGGTATTAGTACCGGTATTGCCAATGTGAGGATAAGTGAGAGTAACGATTTGTTGGGAATAGGAAGGATCAGTGAGGATTTCTTGATACCCCGTCATCGAGGTATTAAAAACGACTTCACCAACGGAAGAACCATCTGCGCCGATGGACACTCCGCGGAACACTGTCCCATCTTCTAGGACTAACAGTGCTGATTTACTCAAGACAACCTCCAGAATAAAAATGCAAAAAATTTAAATTAAACTGCAAATTTGCCTTCCATTACGCGTATAAATATTGCTCTTGGGTATAACAGACAAATTGGCGGTATTCTAATGAGCGCAGCCAAACCTGTCAACATTGAGTAAAAAATAAAATGAAGATTTATCGCCCTAATTAAAAATTTCGGGCCAAAATGGCCAAAATCACCTTTTTTCTATCATATTTTTCTAATATGAATAAAAATCGCTTAAAAAACGACCTTCACCTATTTTCAACTATCCGCTTGTTAATCTGACCAAGAAAGCAATCGTTAACACACTCAGATTAAATAGATAAAAGCAGCCAATCAGACACATTTAACAATCAAACTATCAAAAACAACACTAAACTAAGAGATAAAGGCGAAAAAAAAGGGAGTTTTCTTGAAGGGGGAAATACAGAAGAAAATAGATGCGCCAAGAGCATTTGGCGCATAATTATGTAATTAGAGAGAATTGAGTTCAAGCACTTCAGTCATGGTATAGAAACCAGCCGGTTTATCCGCCAACCAAATTGCTGCACGAACGGCACCATTAGCAAATGTCATACGGTCGGTCGCTTTGTGAGTAATCTCCACACGCTCACCAATATCGGCGAACATTGCAGTGTGTTCACCAACAATATCTCCAGCACGAATGGTCGCAAATCCGATTTCTTCGCGAGAACGCTCACCGGTAATACCTTCACGAGCATACACGGCGACATCACTCAATTGATTCCCCATAGCCCCAGCAATCGCTTCTCCCATACCAATTGCAGTACCTGAAGGCGCATCGACTTTGTGGCGGTGGTGAGCCTCAATGATTTCGATATCACAATAATCGCCCATCACTTTGGCCGCTTTCTCCAACAGTTTAAAAACAAGATTTACACCGACACTGTAGTTTGGCGCCATAACGATAGGAATTTCTTTTGCAGCTTCATCAATCAGGGCACGCTCTTCTTCTGAGAATCCCGTGGTACCAATCACCAATTTCTTACCATGTTGTTTACACAACTCAATATTAGCAAGAGTGCTTTTCGGTGCTGTAAAATCAATAATGACGTCAAAATCTTCAATAGCCTGCTCAAGTTTGTCTACCAAAGCCACATCAAAACGGCCTTCGCCACATAACTCACCGATATCCACTCCTACCAGTGAAGACTCTGGTCGCTCTGATCCTGCTCCAACTTGTGCGTTTGGGTTGTGATGTGTTGCTTTAACTAGATTGCGTCCCATACGGCCAGCAGCACCAGCAATTGCAATTTTAACCATTGCCTTATTCTCCATTCTCATTCACCGCCCTTTTCAGGCTGGCTTTCCACTTTATAGGGTTACCCAGTTAAACTACCAACTATCGAATGCGCTGGCTAGCACTAACTAAACTCTTTTACTACACGTTCTAAAATCGGCACATTCGCTTCAGGAAAGGTATATTGAGGAAGGTCTGCAACCGCGACCCACTTACCTTCCTGACCTTCTTTACCATACGGCTCGCGTTCAAACTCAGTAACCAAGATAAAGTCAAACTTCAAAGACTTATCTGGATAATCGTATTCCAACTGCTGATAAGTACTCTGCTCAATGACGGAAATACCTATCTCCTCAAATAATTCACGACTCATTGCATCATGAGCCTCTTCACCAACTTCGACTTTACCGCCGGGAAATTCCCAAAAGCCACCTTTGTGGCGGTCGGCTAAACGCTTGGTAATATACACAGCCGATTTATCGGAATTGAAAATAATACCAGCGACGATATGTGTACGTTTCATTGCCTCTCCTTGAGCTGTAAATAACAGCCAAAAAAAGAGCCGCTAGTGCGACTCTTTCTTCATGACTAACAGATATCAGTGGGTAATCTTACCATGACACTGTTTGTATTTTTTACCACTACCACAAGGACATGGATCATTACGACCTACTTTTGGCATGTCTCGAGTAATTGGTTGACCATCATTTGCGTTCGCTTGGTCAGCTAACTCACCGTTATGCTCTTTGATTCGACGAGCCGCTTCTTCTGCTTGAGCAATGCGCTGCGCTTCCATACGTTCAACTTCTTCTTGTTGTTGAACTCGCACTTTCGACAGAACCATAATCACATCCGCTTTCAGCGCATCGAGTAAGCCACCAAACAACTCAAACGACTCACGCTTGTACTCTTGTTTAGGATCTTTTTGCGCATAACCACGAAGATGGATACCTTGACGTAGATGATCCATCGCCGCCAAGTGTTCTTTCCATAAGTTATCAAGCGTTTGCAACATAACGGATTTTTCGAAGTTACGCATCACTTCAGAACCAACCGCCTCTTCTTTAGAACGGTAGATGGTTGTTGCCTCTTCGATAATGCGCTCACGCAGGCTTTCCTCATGAAGCTTATCATCTTCATCCAACCATTGTTGAACAGGTATCTCTAAATCAAAGTCGTTACGTAGACGCTCTTCTAATCCTTTAACGTCCCACATGTCTTCAAGACTTTGTGGTGGAATAAACTCATCAATAACAGCATTGAAGACATCTTCACGGTTCTGATCCAGCATTTCACTGATATCGTCAGATCCCATCAACGCATCACGCAGTTCATAAACCACTTTACGTTGGTCATTCGCTACATCATCGTAATCCAACAACTGTTTACGAATATCGAAGTTGCGACCTTCAACTTTACGTTGAGCTTTTTCAATTGAACGAGAAAGCAGTTTACTTTCAATCGCTTCACCTTCTTCCATACCACTTTGGATAAGACTCGCCATACGGTCAGAAGTAAAGATACGTAGTAATGTATCTTCCATAGATAGATAGAAACGAGTAGAGCCAGGGTCGCCTTGACGACCTGAACGACCACGTAACTGGTTATCGATACGACGAGATTCATGACGCTCAGTACCTATGATGTGTAGGCCACCAGATTGCAGCACTTCATCATGCACTTTTTTCCATTCAGCTTTAATAGCGTCAATTTGGTCGTTTGTTGGATTCTCAAGTGACTCAACTTTAGTTTGCCAGCTACCACCCAATACGATATCGGTACCACGACCCGCCATGTTCGTTGCGATCGTTACTGCACCAGGTTTACCTGCTTCGGCAACAATTTCTGCCTCTTTCTCGTGGAATTTCGCGTTCAATACGTTGTGTTTAATCTTCGCTTTTTTCAGTGCATCAGAAAGTAGCTCAGATTTTTCAATTGAAACAGTACCAACCAAAACAGGTTGGCCTTTTTGAACACGCTCTTTGATATCTTCAATGATCGCTGCAAATTTTTCTGCTTCAGTACGGTAAACCACATCCGGCATATCGATACGAACCGTTGGACGGTTGGTTGGAATAACAACCGTTTCTAAACCATAAATTTGGTTGAATTCGAATGCTTCAGTATCCGCTGTACCCGTCATACCAGACAGTTTTTCGTAAAGACGGAAATAATTCTGGAACGTAATTGAAGCCAATGTTTGGTTCTCGTTCTGAATTTTAACCCCTTCTTTAGCTTCAACCGCTTGGTGCAGACCATCAGACCAACGACGACCTTCCATCGTACGACCTGTATGTTCATCAACAATCACTACATCGCCTTTTTCATTTACAATGTAGTCAACATCACGTTCAAACAGCACATGGGCACGCAATGCTGCGTTAACATGATGAAGTAGGCTGATATTGGTTGGTGAATACAGTGTATCCCCTTCTTCCATCAAACCGTTTTTAACCAAAAGCTCTTCAACGTACTCTTGACCAGTTTCAGTTAAGTAAACTTGTTTCGCTTTCTCATCCACTGTGTAGTGGCCATCGCCGCGATACTCTTCTGAATCCTCTTTATCTTGTTGCTTTAGATAAGGGATTAACGTATTGATACGAGTGTAAAGCTCAGAACTGTCTTCTGCTGGACCTGAAATAATCAGAGGGGTACGCGCTTCATCGATAAGAATAGAGTCAACTTCATCGACGATAGCAAAGAAACGTTCACCTTGAACACGGTCTTCAACACGGAATGCCATGTTGTCACGTAGATAATCAAAACCAAATTCGTTGTTAGTACCGTAAAGGATGTCGGCTTTGTAAGATTCTTTTTTCTCGTGAGGAGGCATGTTGGGTACGTTCACACCCACAGTCATACCTAGGAATTCGAATAGAGGACGGTTAGTTTCTGCATCACGTTTTGCCAAGTAGTCATTGACGGTAACAATGTGCACGCCTTTCTGAGGTAATGCATTCAAATATGCTGGTAGCGTCGCGGTTAAGGTTTTACCTTCACCTGTGCGCATTTCTGCGATTTCACCACCGTTAAGAACCATACCACCGATTAATTGCACATCGAAGTGGCGCATGCCATAAACACGTTTAGAAGCTTCACGTACAGTCGCGAATGCTTCAGGTAGTAGTTGGTCTAAAGTTTCACCTTGGTCTAAACGTTGACGAAATTCAGCGGTTTTTGCTTTTAGTTCTTCATCAGATAGCGCTTCGAAAGCTGGTTCATAATTATTGATTTCTTTGACAATCTTTCTCAAGCGGCGCAATGTACGATCATTACGACTGCCAATTACTTTTGTCAGTAACTTAGTTATCATTTCTTGTGGATCTCTCTGTAATTAGATCGTCATCGATCGACTTCTTAATGCCTTTGGTCTCTACCTATTCAACTAAGGATACTGAGATAAGTCATATATACATGTGATATGGTGATGACAATGTCTATTTTCAAGGCATTCAATTGATACAAGTGCCGCCTAGTTTAAGGAATTTTTTTCCAGACGACCAATAGCAAAGCGCGTTGTTTCGATCAAACTTAGAATTTTGTGCACTTAACCTAAGGTTTTTCTGCTCAT
Source organism: Vibrio tritonius (assembly GCF_001547935.1). Classification (NCBI taxonomy): domain Bacteria; kingdom Pseudomonadati; phylum Pseudomonadota; class Gammaproteobacteria; order Vibrionales; family Vibrionaceae; genus Vibrio; species Vibrio tritonius. Next base: position 593,159 of record NZ_AP014635.1, on the reverse strand, counting down.
CTATCAATAGCTAAAGCGGCTCAAGTCGATCAAATTGACCAGAAATTTAGCATTTAGGTCAAATTACCCGCACTTTATACCCAAATGACCTCAAGATGCAGACTTCAGAGCTTCATCAACGAGCACAGGTCAAGCTCAATGACGGCAGGAATGGTCATTCCCTTTCAACGTCATTGGGCGCAGAAATGGGCTTGTTGATGAGCTCCCAAGGGGCGAGTTGTATTCGCTCCTATGCTGCGTTACCGATTTTCTACGTAGAATAACTATGTATTCAAAGTATAACTAGGTATTCAAATCGGTGCCTTGCCTATGAGCGAATACATTCTCGCTGAAACCGCATCTTGAGGTTACTTGGGTATAGTCATAATAATTAGCACAGTACGACTACTTCACCTTTATTCGAGAACAAGAAAACAGCACTCAATATTTGGCCAATCAGTGTTGAGTGTTACACCTCACAAAATATTGGTTAATAATAATGGTCAATTAAGGCGATAAAATGAAATTAGCACTAAAGACCATAATAAAATCGAAATAGCCCAAGTAATCTCAAAATTCTTTTTAAGAGAATACAACTCGCCCTTGGGAGATCATTTGGGGATAACACTTAATAGACAAGATCAAAGCGGCAATAAATTGATCAAACAATAAGATCGGCAAAGATCCTACGGCAATGATTTACCTCCCTCAAAGGAAGTAAGCTTTTAATCAAGAAATTAGACAATACAGATAACCGATCCAATCACGTATGGTGGCGATCAATTGTTAATAGGGAAAATAAACAATGGTCGTGAATAGACAACAAAAAAGCCAGACATCTGTCTGGCTTTTATTATTCTTTAGAATTTTCTTAGCTTACGCAATAACCATATTTGGTTCAGCGAATATTACTGGAGAACCGACTTCTTCTTCGAAGGTTGCCCATTCCCAAGCTTCTTGGTTTGCCAAAAGTGCACGTAACAATTGGTTGTTTAGGCCATGACCAGATTTAAAAGCACGAAACTCACCGACTAATGCATGACCGCACATGTACAAGTCACCAATCGCATCAAGTACTTTATGAGTAACAAACTCATTGTTAAAACGTAGGCCATCTTCGTTTAGGATACGGTAATCGTCTAATACGATTGCGCAATCAAAGCTACCGCCTAAACATAGATTTTGAGATTGTAAGTACTCGATATCACGCATAAAACCAAATGTTCTCGCGCGAGAAATTTCTTTCACAAAACCTTGGGAAGAGAAATCGAATACTAAATGCTGCCCATCACCATCGATTGCAGGATGATTAAATTCAATCTCGAAATCCATTTTGAAACCGTTGTGTGGCACAATTTCTGCCCACTTATCACCATCTTCAATACGAACTGGTTTTTTAACACGGATAAAGCGTTTTGGCGCATTAAGTTCTTGTACACCTGCTTGTTGCAGCAAGAACACAAATGGACTAGCGCTACCATCCATGATTGGAATCTCTGGAGCGTCAACTTCAACGATCACGTTGTCGATCCCCATACCAGCAAGCGCAGAGCTTAAGTGCTCAACGGTAGAGATACGAACACCAGCATCGTTCACTAATGCTGTACACAGCATAGTATCGCGAACATCTTCAGGATTTGCTGGGAAATCGACTGGTGGATTTAAGTCAGTACGACGATAGATAATCCCAGTATTTGCAGCAGCAGGGCGAAGAGTAAGTGTGACTTTACGACCAGAGTGTAATCCCACCCCAGTTGTTTTCACGATTTCTTTCAGAGTACGTTGTCTGATCATCTACTTGCCTCAAATTATTGCTACAAAGCTCGACTCTAAATAGAGCCGAGCCACATGCTACCAGAATTTTGAACAGTGTCAAATTATATGCTGATAGTTTAATCAGCCTGGCGGCGTAAGAAAGCAGGAATATCAAGATAACCGCTTTCTTTTTCTGGCTTAGGCGCAGTGCTCTGATTGCCAGAAGTGACATTTGATGATGTCGCTGCTGGTTTCTCTTGCACAGGCTGTGCCACTTTTTCTTCCACTTTAGCTGCAACTTGTTGTGGTTGTGACTGTGGTGCAGTAGCAGGCGTTGTTGCTACTTTCGTTTTACCACCAGCAACTAAAGTAATGTCTGGGCGTTTTTCGTTACCGATACCAGTTGCAACAACCGTTACTCGGATTTCATCAGCCATATCTGGGTCTAATGAAGTACCGATAACCACAGTTGCGTTATCAGAAGCGAACGCTTTAACCGTATTACCAACCGTCTCAAACTCATCAAGACGCATATCAAGACCTGCGGTAATGTTAACCAATACGCCGCGAGCACCCGCCAAGTCGATATCTTCAAGAAGTGGACTAGAAATAGCCATTTCTGCCGCTTCTTCAGCACGGTCTTCACCACAAGCAACACCGCTACCCATCATGGCGTGACCCATTTCCGACATCACAGTACGCACGTCAGCAAAGTCGACGTTGATCATGCCAGGGCGAGTAATTAGCTCGGCAATACCTTGAACTGCATTTTTCAATACATCGTTTGCACTCGCAAACGCTTCAAGTAGGGTAATACCACGGCCAAGTACTTTAAGCAGTTTTTCATTTGGAATGGTAATTAAAGAGTCAACATGCTTTGACAACTCTTCAATACCTTGTTCAGCAAATGATAAACGTTTTTTACCTTCAAAACTGAAAGGCTTAGTCACCACAGCTACGGTCAAGACGCCAAGTTCTTTCGCCACTTCAGCAATCACTGGAGCAGCACCTGTACCTGTACCACCGCCCATACCTGCTGCGATAAATACCATATCGGCACCAGTTAGAACTTCTTTAATACGATCTCTATCTTCGAGAGCTGCATCACGTCCAACTTGCGGATTTGCGCCTGCACCCAAACCTTTGGTGATGTCACCACCAATTTGAATGACAGTGCTTACGCTCGCTTTACGAAGTGCTTGCGCATCTGTATTGATACTGATGAATTCCACGCCTTCGATGGACTCACGCACCATGTGTTCGACGGCGTTACCACCGCCGCCACCAACCCCAACGACTTTAATTACAGCATCGTCAGACATTTCCATCATCGGTTCAAACATGTGTTATCTCCGTTTTTCCTGCAACTCAGGTTAAAACTCTTTTTGTATCCAGCTACGCAAACGACTGAAAATGCTGGACGTAGCTTGCTGGCGCTTAGGCTCTTGGTAGTCCATCTCATCATTCATTTGGCTGTCTTTTGCGTAATGAAGTAAACCCACAGCCGTAGAATGATACGGCTCTTTAACGTAATCAGTAAGTCCACTCACTTCGAGTGGTTTACCTACTCGTACTTGGTTGCGGAAGACTCGCTCCGCACACTCAACTAATCCTTCTATCTGCGCAGCACCGCCCGTTAAAACGATACCAGCAGCTAAATGGTGTTTAATACCTTCTTTTCGAAGCTCATCTTGCACTGAATCAATGGCTTGATTAACCATCCCCATCAGTTCAGTGTAGCGAGGCTCGATTACCTCAGACAAGGTTTGCCGCTGTAAACTGCGAGATGGACGACCACCAACACTTGGAACGTTGACCGTATCATCTTTACTAACAAGTTCGCTTAAGGCACAGCCATATTTAACTTTGATTTCTTCCGCATCACTGACCGGAGTACCAAAGGCAAACGCAATATCACTTGTTACCGCATTACCAGCGTAGGAGAACACTTCGGTATGACGCAGTGCTCCACCTGTCCAAATTGCGATATCCATCGTGCCTGCGCCAATATCAACGACACACACACCCAGTTCACGCTCATCTTCAGTAATAACAGCATGACTTGCTGCTAAACCTGAATATACTAATTGTTCAACTTTTAACCCGCAACGCTCAACTGCTTTGATAATGTTTCTTGCCATATCATTGTGACAAGTGATCAGGTGCACACTCACTTCCATGCGCACTCCTGATAAGCCTAGCGGATTTTTAATCCCTTCTTGGTAATCAATCGTAAATTCTTGTGGAATTACATGCAGAATTCGCTGCTCATCACCAATTTTAATGGACTTAGCCGTATGAATAGCACGATCCATATCATCTTGGGTCACTTCTTCGTCAGAAATTGCCCCCATGCCTTTTTCAATACGACTTGCAATATGCTTGCCAGAAATAGATAAAAAGACGTTACTGATTTGGCATTCTGCCATGAGTTCGGCTTGATCGATAGCGCGTTGCACTGATTTAACGACCGACTCCAAATCGTTGACACCGCCCTTGTCCATACCACGTGAAGGACTGGTACCAGCACCAATGATATTGATTTGGCCATCAGGAAGAATTTCACCCACCAACGCAGATACCGTTGCTGTGCCTATATCCAAACCAACAATCAAATTGTCGTCGGAAGTTTTAGTCATCGGTCTTCTCTTGTGTTAACTCTTGCTGAGGAATCCAGCCTACTGCTGCACCAGTGTCATATCGCAGATCAATATAGCTGATACGCTCAACATCATCGCCTAATTTCTTATACAGTAAGAAAAATCGTTCGATTCTTTCATCTAGCGATTCTTTACCAAGTTCCAAACGAATGCCGTTATCCAAAATAATTTGCCACGCGCGACGTTCGTTTAATAGCAAAGAAGATATGGTTAATCCTAATTGCTGAAATTGTGGATTATATTTGCGCCAAACTTTAAGAACTTCAGGAGCACTCCCCTCTGGTCCATATAATTTGACATATTCTTCTTTTACTAAAGAAATATCGCCATGAAAGACGTTTCCTTCAGTATCTAGCAGCGCATTACCATTCCAAAAGGAGGCAATATGGTGCTCGGTCAGAAACACCTTGATTGTATCAGGCCACTGTTTACGAATCGACGCATGTGCAACCCAAGGTATGGATTCTACGCTTGCCTGTAAGGCATTAATGTCTTGCGACATAAATGTCCCTATGTGATCCAGTTGGGCAAACGCTTTTTGTACATCCAGCGGTGTGACGTATTTCAGATCACCCTGTAATACGATTTTTGAGAGGGGAAGACGTTGTTCATCCCACATCCAACTGACCGTTGAGTACATTAAAAAGCCAATCAACAACAGTACCACAAGCAAGAAGCAACCGCCCACGGCGTGCCGTTTTACTAGTGGTGAATGGGATAGTCGACTTCCTCTAGATAAAGCTTGCTGTATCAAAGTCCGAATATCCTGTTAACGACTGGCAATTTAAGACCCTATTTTTTTGTTGTAATAGAGGCAAAAGCATTAGCTGTAACCCATGGATTATACTGAGGTCATTCAAAGTATCAAATACTGATATAAAGAAATCTGTTATTGATACCAAGTTAGACGACAAATACATCAAATAAGACAACTTATCTTAGTTTTGTTGCATTTTATCAATGTTTAATTGCATAGCCGCTAATTGTCTAGCCACTTTGCCTACATCCCCAGCGCCTTGAGTCAATACTAAGTCACCATCTTGTAATACATTTGCCAAAACTGACGGTAAAGTTTGACTATCTGGCACGAAAATAGGATCGACTTTGCCACGAGCACGAATAGTACGACACAGTGAGCGACCATCTGCACCAGCAATCGGTTTTTCACCCGCGGGATAAACATCTAACATCAGTAACACGTCTACCTGCTCTAGCACATTTGCGAAATCATCATACAGATCGCGTGTACGTGTATAACGGTGAGGTTGGAAAATCATGACCAAACGTTTATCTGCCCAGCCACTGCGTGCTGCTTTAATCGTCATGTCCACTTCAGTTGGATGATGACCATAATCGTCAACCAGCATAGCTTCACCATTACCTGTTTCAAACACACCTAAGTGGTCAAAACGACGGCCAGTTCCCTGCGTACCAGCCATTGCTCGTAAAATGGCCTCATCGCTAACATCGTCTTCGGTCGCTACCGCAATAGCAGCAGACGCGTTCAATGCATTATGACGACCTGGGATATTCAACGTAATCTGCAGATTTTCACGCCCTTTACGCACAACGGTAAAGTGCCCCTGTTGACCTTCTTGACGATAGTCTTCAATCCGAACATCAGCTTCTGGAGAGAAACCGTAAGTGACAACTTGGCGGCTAATACGAGGAATAATTTCACGTACAACAGGATCATCAACACACATAACAGCTTGCCCATAGAAGGGTAGATTATGCAGAAAATCGATGAAGGTTTGCTTCAAGGTTTCAAAATTACCACCATATGTATCCATATGGTCCGCTTCGATGTTAGTTACAATAGAAACCATCGGCTGTAAATACAAAAATGACGCATCACTCTCGTCTGCTTCTGCAATCAAAATGCGGCTTGATCCTAAACGAGCATTGGTTCCCGCACTTTTAACTAATCCACCATTAACAAACGTTGGATCTAACCCAGCTTCATTATAAATTTGGGTAACTAGTGCCGTTGTGGTGGTTTTACCGTGCGTCCCTGCCACAGCAATACCGTGACGAAAACGCATCAACTCAGCCAGCATTTCTGCACGACGGACAACAGGAATGCGTTTTGCTCGTGCAGCAATAATTTCGGGGTTCTGCTCATTAATGGCTGTAGACACCACCACAACACTGGCTAAATCAATATTAGAAGCGGCATGACCGATGTGAATAATCGCCCCTTTATCCACTAAACGTTTGGTTACCGGATTTTCAGCGATATCTGAACCAGTAATCTGATAGCCTTCATTAAGAAGCACTTCCGCGATACCACTCATTCCTGCACCACCAATACCAATAAAGTGGATGCATTTCACACGACGCATTTCAGGAATAATAGAACGAATCTGAGCCAAATCAGGCGTTTGTTTAACTGTCATGAATTCTATCTCATTTGTTACTAAGCGCGATAATGGCCTCAGCCACTACTTTATCTGCATCGACTTGTGCCGCTTTGCGCGCTTTGACCGCCATATCTAATAACTGTTGGCGATCCATTTGTTGGATTGTGTCGGCCATTTTCTGTGCGGTAAGCTCTGGCTGCTCGATCATCTTAGCGGCTCCGCATTCAACCAAATGGTCTGCGTTTAAAGCCTGCTGGCGGTCTTTATGCATGAAAGGAACGAATATTGCTCCCACACCTGCAGCAGAGACTTCAGACACGGTTAAGGCACCTGAGCGACAGACCAATAGATCGGCCCATGCATACGCACTGGCGACATCATCGATAAATTCGGTCACATCAACATGTGACACACCTTGTTCCTGATAAGCCTCTTCAACGCTGGCTTGATTATTTTTACCTGCCTGATGACGAACTTCGTAGTCATCACCTAACAAAGCCATTACTTCAGGTAATGTTTGGTTAAGAATTCGAGCACCTTGGCTTCCCCCCATCACTAAAATACGAATGGGACCATGGCGTTCAGCCATACGAACAGAAGGGTCACTCAACGCAACAACATCCTGACGCACCGGATTTCCCACCACTGGCACATTAGGGAAAGCGCCCTTAAACGCCTGAAAGACTCTAGTCGCAATTTTTGATAACCATTGATTGGTTAAACCTGCAACCGCATTTTGTTCATGCAATACAATGGGAATGCCCATTAACCATGCAGCAATACCGCCAGGACCACTGACATACCCACCCATTCCTAACACGGCATCAGGTTGCCAACGCTTTAAATGAGCTCGAGCTTGTAAGATGGCATTGATGATTTGAAATGGGGCTTTAAGTAGGCGCAAAATACCTTGACCACGTAATCCTTTAACTCGGATAAAATCAATATCGATACCATGTTTAGGTACTAAATCTGCCTCCATCCGGTCGGCAGTACCTAACCAGCGAATTTCCCAGCCCTGATCTTGTAGCTGTTTAGCCACCGCTAGGCCGGGAAATACGTGACCGCCCGTACCACCAGCCATGACCATTAAACGTTTATTTTTCTTCATCAATTGCTATTTCTTCTATTTTATCCCTGTCTTGCATTCGGCATTCATAATCAATGCGTAATAGCATGGATACCGCGACAGACATAATAATCAAACTTGAGCCACCGTAACTGATTAACGGTAAGGTCAACCCTTTGGTTGGAACAATACCAGCCGCAGCTCCCACGTTAACTAGGGTTTGAAACGCAAACCAGATACCAATACCAAACGCTAAATAACCGCTAAAATTTTGTTTATGTTCAAACGCTTTCTTACCAATGAAAATCGCCTTTAGTACCAAACTAAAAATCAACATCAGCACCAAAACGACACCAACAAAACCTAATTCTTCACCTAACACGGCGAACACAAAGTCGGTATGCGCTTCAGGTAGATATTCCAATTTTTGTACTGAGTTACCTAAACCTTGGCCAAACCACTCACCACGGCCAAACGCCATCAGCGATTGAGTCAACTGGTAACCACTTCCAAACGGGTCTTCCCACGGATCCCAAAATGAGGTAACACGACGAATACGATAAGGTTCAGCAAGAATCAAAGCGACCACAGCCAACACACCAGCAAGCATGAGGGCGATAAACTGAGTTAATTTAGCACCAGCAATAAACAGCATGCCAAACAAGGTCACCAACATTACCACTACAGTTCCCAAGTCAGGCTGGCCCAAGAGCAATACCGCTAGAGAACCAAATACCATGATCGGCTTTAAGAATCCGCCAAAAAAGGTCTGCTGCACTTCATCTTGCTTACGCACCAAATAACCGGACATGAACATAAACAAGGAAAGTTTTGCCACTTCCGCAGGCTGTAAGTTAAATAGTCCAAGCGGTATCCAACGCGATGCCCCGTTAACCGAGTGACCAGCGAGCAAAACCACAATCAGCAACACAAAGGATATCGCCAACATCACCGAGCTGTATTTAAGCCAAGTTCGCATCGGTATTTGCAATACAACCGATGACGTTACTAGCGATAACAACAAGAACAAGGCATGGCGAAACATAAAGTGAAATGGCTGATGCGTCAGTCGTGAACTGATTGGAAATGACGCGGATGTTACCATCACCAATCCAATCAACATCAGTCCAAGCGCTATCCACACCAATTGACGATCAAAAAACGCTTCTGGGGAAGGTGTTTTCAACCACTTCAATACCTTATTTAATGGCTTGGACAACACCACACACTCACCTTTCTTTACGCATACTGTTTAGCAAGCGCAGCAAAAACCTCGCCACGATGCACAAAACTATTAAATTGGTCGAAACTCGCACACGCAGGTGAAAGCAGCACCATGTCGCCAGATTGCAATATTGGCTTAATGGATTGAATGATCTCTTCCATCGATTCGTAGTATTTCGCCGAAGGGTGTAACGACATAAATTGCTTACCATCTCGGCCAAAACAGCACAGTTCAAGTGGCAATGTAGCAAATACTGGCGCTAACGGAGTGAAATCCGCCCCCTTGCCCACACCACCCACGAACAAATAGAGTTTACCTTGCAAAGATAGACCAGAGAGCGCGGCAAGCGTGCTTGCTACGTTCGTTGCTTTAGAATCGTTCACCCATTTAATGCCTTGATTATCCGCAACCACTTGGCACCTATGTGTCAAACCCGTGTAAGACTTAAGTGTATCTAATGCTGGGGTACTATCGATGTGAGCCGCATCAAGCAGAGCAAGCACCGTAAGCACATTGGCCACATTGTGGCGACCAACTAAGCTTAAATCAGCAACAGGTAGGATCGGCTGCTCTTTAGCCACCAACCACTCTTGACCATCAAGCGACTTGGTTGTGTAGTCGGCAGACTCTTCAAAGCCAAAACTCAGCACATTATCTACCGCATGAATAGGATGAGTAGCAGGCTCATCTGCGTTAACCACCGCGGCTTGCGCATTGAGGAAAATACGCTGCTTTGCTGCCCCATAGAGTTCGATACGGTGTTCGTAACGATCCATATGGTCTTCAGACAGGTTGAGATAGGCAGCAGCAACAAGAGGCAAACTTGATGTTGTTTCCAATTGGAAGCTAGATAACTCAAGTACATAAAGCTCCGCATCTTGCTCAAATAAATCCAGCGCAGCGACGCCGATATTACCACCAACTGCCGTTTTCACGCCGGCTGCATTCGCCATGACACCCGTTAAATCAGTCACAGTGCTTTTGCCGTTAGAACCGGTAATCGCAATAACAGGCTTATTTACATGCCAAGCAAAAAGCTCAATGTCACCAACGACAGGAATATCGGCAGCAAGCACCTGTTGAATTTCCGGCGTTGCAAGAGCAATTCCCGGATTAGTCACCACCAAATCGGCAGCCAATAACCACTCTATCTGCCAACTACCACAATGCAATGCGACATCGTCAGGCAGTTGGTCTGCCCCCGGAGGCGAAACACGCGTATCAATCACTCGCAGCGACACATCTGCGTGATATTTTCTAAGGTAGTTAACGACAGAGAGCCCGGTCATACCGAGCCCTACGACCACAACATGCTTAATGCCTTGCCAACGGTCCATTTTATTTATTTGCTCCTCGAGCGATTAGCGAACTTTCAGCGTTGCTAAACCGATCAAAACTAATACGATTGAGATAATCCAGAAACGAACGATCACTCGTGGCTCTGGCCATCCTTTTAATTCATAGTGATGGTGGATTGGTGCCATACGAAAAATACGTTGACCACGCAGTTTATAAGACCCAACCTGAAGGATAACGGACAGTGTCTCCATAACAAACACGCCGCCCATGATCACCAAGACAAACTCTTGACGCACTAATACCGCAATGGTCCCAAGAGCTCCGCCCAATGCTAGAGAACCGACATCGCCCATAAACACTTGCGCAGGATAGGTGTTAAACCACAAGAAGCCTAAACCCGCCCCCACAATTGCGGTACACACAACCACTAATTCAGAGGCATGTGGAACATAAGGGATGTGCAAATAGTTAGCAAAATGAATGTTACCCGTAGCCCAAGCAATCACGGCAAAACCAGCTGATACTAAAACCGTAGGCATGATAGCCAAACCATCAAGCCCATCGGTCAAGTTAACCGCATTACTGGTGCCGACAATCACAAAGTAGCTTAAAACAATGTACATAAGCCCAAGCTGAGGCATCACGTCTTTAAAAAACGGGACCACAAGCTGAGTCGCGGATGTATCTTTGCCATAAGCGTATAGCGCAAACGCGACAATCAAAGCAATCGCCGATTGCCAAAAATACTTCCAGCGAGCAATCAAACCATCGGTATTTTTACGTACTACTTTGCGGTAATCATCAACAAAGCCCACCACACCATAACCGAGCAATACAGCGAGAACCGCCCATACATAAGGGTTGGAAAGATCAGTCCACAATAAAACAGTGATGGTAATCGCAGCAAGAATCATAACTCCCCCCATCGTTGGGGTGCCGCGTTTACTAAAGTGGGATTCCGGACCATCGTTACGAACAACCTGACCAATTTGCAGCAATTGCAAGCGCTTAATCAGCCGAGGCCCCATCCAAAGCGAAAGACTCAAAGCAGTTAAGATACTGACTATCGCTCTAAAAGACAGATATTCAAACAAACGGAAAAAAGAAAAATATGGCTGGAGTAGCTCCGAAAGCCAAATGATCATGCGAATTTCTCCTTAAGTGCAGCAACGACTTTACCCATACCAGAGCTTAATGCCCCTTTAATTAATAGCACGTGTGAGTAAGAAGCTTCTTGATTGAGTTGCTGCTCAATATACGCAACCATATCATCATGTGTAGCAAAGTGCTTACCATGACAGATATCGCTAATAACTTTAGCATCATGACCATAGGTCAAGACATGCTCAAACTTAAATGGTGCCGCATGTTCCCCGACTTGACGATGAAGTGCAAGACTTTCCTCACCCAACTCAGCCATGTTACCTAAAATTAGCCAACGCTGAGGTTGAAAACCAGAGAGTAAGTCAACTGCCGCCTTCATCGCAGGAACGCTTGCATTGTAACTGTCATCAATCAGCTTCACTGACTTAGATAAAGAAGAGACATTAACGCGACCTTTAACCGGTGTTAGCTGCGCCAATCCTAATGCAACTTCTTCTAAAGTCGCGCCCACTTCCATAGTGATAGCTGCAGCCGCTAGAGCATTAGCGACATTGTGCTTGCCTATAATTCCCAGCGAAACTGAAATTTGACCAATCGGTGAAAGCAACTCAAAGGTTGCATTACCTTCGTCATTAAGCCTGATATTTTGTGCGGAAAAGTCAGCATTTTGATCGGTAACCGAAAAAGTTTTCACTTTTTTATCTGCGAGAACATCGCGCCACCAATCTCCACCATGACTATCAAGGTTCAAAATGGCTGTCGCACCGGGTTTTAACCCTTGATAAATTTCACCTTTTGCCTGTTTAACCCCATCGATAGAGCCAAAACCTTCCAGATGTGCCGCCGCCACATTGTTAACTAGAGCAATATCGGGTTGTACTAGTGCCGTGGTATAAGCGATCTCACCTTTATGATTTGCCCCCATTTCAATCACAGAATAATCATCAGCTGGCGTGTTGCGCAGCAAGGTCAAAGGTACACCGATGTCATTATTAAAATTACCAGAGGTAAATAAAACCTGACCTTTCTGCGCCAAAATGCTGGCCACCATCTCTTTGACTGTCGTCTTACCACAACTGCCCGTAATACCTATCGTGGTGGTTGCACAACGTTGATGCACTAAACGCCCTAATTGACCTAGGGCGATACGTGTATCGGCTACGACAATTTGCGGTAATGCACTATCAACCTGACGTGCCACTAATAGTGCCGTCGCTCCTGCGGCTTTTGCTTGTTCAATAAAATCATGAGCATCAAAACGCTCACCGACTAAAGCGACAAACAATGCCTTCTCACCAATAACACGAGTATCGGTTGAGACAGCAGAAATAGCGCAATTCTTTCCAATAAGGGTGCCACCTAATTCCGCGGCAACATCTGCCAACTGAACGGTAATCATTCCTTTAACTCCAATAGTGTTTGAGCTGACTCGCGGTCAGAATAGTGAATTGTATTATCACCAAGAATTTGATAATCCTCATGACCTTTACCTGCCAAGAGAATAATGTCGTCTGCACTTGCATGAGCTAAAGCGAATGCTAATGCTTGAAAACGATGGTGCTCAACCTGTGCATTATTTGGTTCAACCAAACCAGCCAACATGTCTTTTATGATCTGCTCGGGCTGCTCGCTACGAGGATTATCATCAGTAAGAATAAGATTATCGGCATACTTTTCAGCAACTTGAGCCATCAGTGGTCGTTTACCTTTATCACGGTCACCACCACAACCAAAAATAGCCCACAGCTTGCCACCGCAGTGCACACGTAATGCGGTGAGCGCTTTTTCTAAGGCATCTGGTGTATGGGCGTAATCAACCACCACTTTGGCTTTATTTGGCGCTTGGAATAACTCCATACGACCAATAACAGGTTTAAGTTGAGTCGCAGCCGATAGTAATGTGGCTTTATCAAAACCAAGAGCAAGCAAGGTGGTGAAAGCAACAAGAACGTTATTAGCGTTGAACTCTCCAATCAGAGGTACATTAATTTCCCCCTCACCCCAAGCTCCAGAGAAACTCATACGAATACCGCTATCGGCATAATCAACCTGAGTTGCCCACACGGCACGTTCCGTTTTAGGTTGTTGATGAAGCGATACTCCAATTGGATTGTCGAGCGATGTTAACCAGGCAGCGCCTACTGCATCATCCGCATTAATAATCGCCACATCGCATTGATGCTCTGTAAACAGGGATTTTTTTGCCTCAGCGTACGCTTCCATGGTGCCGTGGTAATCAAGGTGATCACGACTTAAATTGGTAAAGACACCTGCTGCAAAATGCAGAGCTTTCACTCGCCCTTGAACCAAACCATGAGATGAGACTTCCAGCGCGGTATAGTGAGCACCTTGTTCTGCTAATGTCGATAATTGTGCTTGGATATCAATAGCATTACCTGTGGTATTCGCCGCAGGAACTAACGCATCCAAAAAGCCATTACCCGTGGTTCCCATCACGGCAGCAGAACGACCAGCTAGAGTCATCCACTGAGCAATTAATTGTGTAATGGTGGTTTTGCCATTGGTGCCAGTCACAGCTATTGGTCGATTATGATGAGCACCATATAAGCGGCCAGCTAATGCTGAAAGCAAGCCATGCAATTGCTCAACATAAACCACGGGCACAGACTCAACAAATTCAATCACACCATGGGCATGATCTTCATCGGCCTGAGCAATCACTGCAGTTGCCCCTTGAGCAATGGCTTTAGTAATAAACTGTCTACCATCAATGGCATGGCCAACAATAGCAACAAAGGTGCTGCCAGTTGTGACACGGCGACTATCTAAATGTAACTCCGTGACCACCACATTAGCCACAGTCGGTATCTCAATGGTTAACCAAGGAGAAAGTAGGTCAGCAAGCGCTCTACCCTTATTTGTCATACTTGTCACACTTAATTCTTTTTATCTTGTTCGAATCGGTTCTCATCTGGAGCGATGTTGAGAATTTGTAGCGCCCCTTTCATTATTTCGGAAAATACTGGACCTGCTACCGCACCGCCATAATAAGAATCCCCTTGTGGCTCATTCACCATCACTACCAATGATAGGCGTGGGTTACTTACCGGAGCCACACCGGCTGTATAAGCAAAATACTCATCACTATAACCACCAGCGATAGCCTTACGCGATGTCCCCGTTTTCGCGGCAATTCGATAACCAGGAACAGCCGCTTTTACAGCAGTACCACCTTTCTGGGTAACCGTTTCCAACATTTCGAGCACATCATGAACATTCTTTGTACTCGCCACTTGATGTTCCAAGTTATCTTGGCGATGTCCTTCAATAAGATGTAAAGGTTGATATTTACCCATGTTACCTAACGTCGCGTAAGCGTGGGCTAGCTGAATTGGGGTAATCGCCAAACCATAACCGAAGGCAATAGTCGCTCGCTCAAAGTCGGACCAACGTTGACGGTTAGGGAAGATACCAATACTTTCCCCAGGAAGGTTCAACCCTGAGGTTTCGCCTAAACCAACTGAGCTATACATACCTAAAACGGCTTCAATGGGCATCTTTAGTGATAATTTCGATACACCAACGTTACTCGATTTTTTCAAAATCATTTGTAATGACGCTTTACCACCCGGAATTTTGTCCGAATCGCGCACCATTGCGCCACCAATGCGCATTGTGCCATCACCAATATCGATAATAGTTCGGGTATCTGCCACCCCATTTTCTAAAGCAGCCAATACAACAAAAGGTTTAACGGTTGACCCTGGCTCAAACGCATCAGTAATCACGCGGTTACGCATTTTAAAATTTTGATAATCAGCGCGATTATTGGGGTTATACGACGGTGCATTAACCATCGCCAATACTTCACCCGTTTTTACATCAACCATTACTGCTGATGCGGAAGTGGCTCGGTAATCCGCCATCGCCTGCTTCACGGCTCTAAACGCAATCGCTTGGATACGTTGATCAATGGTCAGTTGCAATGGTTTACCCGCTTCACTCTGTTCTAGCGAGATATTTTCTACCACTCGTCCATAGCGATCTTTACGAATAATTTGCTTGCCAGCTTCTCCGGTCAGCCATTTATCATAACTGCGTTCAACCCCTTCCAAGCCGTGCCCATCAATTCCTGTCACCCCAACCGTATGAGCACTCACTTCACCTGCTGGATAATAACGGCGAGATTCAGCCTTCAACCCAACCCCAGGTAATTTCAACTCACGGATATAATTCGCCATGGCAGAGTTAACTTGACGCTGTAAATAAATAAAGCGTCGAGTGTCATTGTCTTTAATGCGTTTGATAAGCCCCTGACGATCAAGCCCCAGAACATCTGCCAACGCATACCAGCGGTTTTTATCTTGTAAACTGCCCTTTTTAATGATGGTGGCAGGGTCTGCCCACACAGCCTCAACGGGCACACTCACAGCAAGCGCTTCACCGTTGCGATCGGAAATAATACCGCGGGCGGAATGGATGGTTTTGGAGCGAACCGAACGTAAATCACTTTGATGAATCAAGTTATCCGGTTCAATAATTTGAATAAAAGCTGCACGCCCTACCAAAAGAGCAAAAGCAACAAAGATAAAAAAGAGAATAAGATAAAAACGCCAGCGGCTAAATGGGGCCGAGCTAGCCGCCGTGATCGATCTTTTATCTGGTACGGATTTCGATTGGGAGGGTTTAGACGGCTTCTTCATTTGGCGTTTATCACTACTTCTTTGTCGGCATCAGGGCGTTTCATATCTAAATCACTTTGTGCGACGTCCTGCACACGACTATGTTCAGCCAACGCTGTCTCTTCAATAATCAAATTGCGCCATTCATTATCTAACTGCAAACGCTTACTTTGAACCTGATCAAGCTTAGACACCGCTTGTCTCGTGTCATGGGTGGTTAATACAACCCCCATAGCACTGGCAAAAATAAGTACCAATAAGATAAGCGGTATCCGACCCACAGTCAGCAGATCAATGAATATCAATTTGGCTAAATTCGGGGTTGGCTGAGGCATAATATCGTTAGAGCTTTTCGGCAATCCTTAACACAGAGCTACGAGAGCGAGGGTTCATATCAACTTCTTGTTCTGTTGGCTTAATCGCTTTTCCGACCGTTTTAAGGTTAGCACTACCAAGCGCTTTGATCTGATCTTGAGTCAATGGAATGCCATGCGGCACCTCAGGTCCTTTACTCTCTTTACGCATAAAGCGCTTCACCATACGGTCTTCAAGAGAATGGAAACTGATCACAGATAAACGACCTTCTGGCGCTAATACATTCATTGCACCATTCAGCGCTTTATCGATTTCTTCTAACTCACTGTTGATGTAGATGCGAAATGCTTGGAACGAACGCGTTGCTGGGTGTTTCTTCTCTTTAAAGCTTTTTGGCGCAGCTTCGGAGATAAGTTTTGCTAGTTGACCAGTACGAGTGAGAGGTTCGTTTTCTTCGTTCTCACGATACGCCACAATCGCTTTGGCAATGCGACGAGCGTGTTTGTCTTCACCAAACTCGCGAATCACCCATGTAATATCATCGAGATCGGCATTAGCTAACCATTCCGATACCGGAAGACCGCTCGTTGGGTCCATACGCATATCCAGCGGACCATCTTTCATAAAGCTAAAACCACGTTCTGCGTCATCAAGTTGGGGCGAAGAAACCCCTAGATCAAACAGCACGCCATCGACTTTACCCACAAGATCATAGCGTTCCGCATATTCCGCAATCCCCGAAAAAGGACCATGGACAATGGTAAACCGAGGATCATCAATTTTTTGCGCTTCAGCGATAGCTTGTGGATCTCGGTCAATACTAAACAAACGACCATCAGGGCCCAGTTTCGACAAAATGGTACGACTATGACCGCCACGACCAAAAGTGCCATCGATATAAGTACCGTCTGGCTTGATCGCCAATCCATCAATGGATTCATGTAAAAGTACAGAAATGTGCTGGAAAGATTCAGTCATAATATTCTCATTTGCCCATCGGCTATCAATTTTATTAATTAGTGTACTTATTTCCGACACTACCGCTAGCGGTTAGCTCGTCTGGGACGTGACTTTGCGCTAAGTTTAAAGCTTTTCGCTTCGGCTGAGTCAATATAAAGCAAAAAACCCATCATAACTCGAGAGCCATGATGGGTTTAGAATAGGTGGAGTCGGCATCGTAAGCCGGGTTCTGTTCCGCTTGCGCGGCGGTAGCCATTCGTCTAGGCCAGCAATCACTCACTGGCTCAAGCAACCTACCCGCCTCCTAACGCGAGCAACGCTATGTGGAAGCCTATTTGGTCTTGCTCCGGGTGGAGTTTACCTTGCTACGAACTGTTACCAGTCGCACGGTGCGCTCTTACCGCACCCTTTCACCCTTACCTGTACCCGAAGGCCATCGGCGGTATTCTCTCTGCTGCACTTGTCGTAAGCTCACGCTCCCCAGGCGTTACCTGGCACCCTGCTCTTTGGAGCCCGGACTTTCCTCCCCTCCATCAGTCTCCCTAACACAAGGTTAAGGGACGTCAATGAAGCAGCGACTACCCAGCCAACTCCGACCGCGAATAATATAGATAACCGCCGTCAGTGTCTAGGAAGAATCAAGAAACTCTGCTAATTGCCTACCAAACGGTTAAACTTACACCGATTCTAAACTCAATATCAATTAATCTAAGTTCTCTAAACCCCATTTGTAGAGTTCATTTTTCTTGAGATTATAAATTTCTGCTGTCAACGCCGCTGCTTTTTTCAAAGGCAGTTCTTTGACCAGAATCGTTAACGAACGCAGCGCTTCATCGGGAATACCACTGGCTTTATCTTCACGATAGCCATGAATCAGTAATACCATTTCACCGCGCTTGCGGTTGTCATCTTCTTCAATCCAAGTAACCAATTCACCAAGTGGTAACCCCTGAATCGTCTCAAAAGTTTTGGTTAACTCACGCGCCAATACAACTTCGCGATCAGGACCAAGAATTTCGAGCATATCTTGTAATGATTCGGTGATACGATGTGGCGATTCGTAAAAAATACAAGTACGTTCAACTTTGGCGATCTCAAGCAATTTGTCTTTGCGACCTTTGCTTTTCGCTGGGAAAAAGCCTTCAAAACTAAAACGATCCGATGGCAACCCAGAAGCGCTCAAGGCAGTAATCACAGCACACGCACCAGGAAGTGGCGTAACTTTAACACCCGCTTGACGACACTGGCTGACTAAATGATAACCTGGGTCACTAATAAGGGGCGTACCAGCATCTGAAACTAAAGCGATGGACTGGCCCGCTAATAATTTCTCAACTAATACTTGAGCTTTTTGCTGTTCATTGTGATCATGCAAGGCGAACGTCTTAGTTTGTATATTGAAGTGAGAAAGCAATTTACCCGTATGGCGTGTATCTTCCGCAGCGATAACATCAACATTGGAAAGTACATCTAACGCTCTTTGGGTAATATCGCCAAGGTTACCAATTGGCGTCGGAACTATGTATAACGTAGGGACGTCCAAGGTTTTGCTATCTGTCATTTGTTTACCATCACTTCAACGATTAATATAGAGACAATTTTACACGGATTAACTTAAGAACTCATGGCTATGAAAAACCATCAGAGACGCAGTGTACCACGCTTACTCACTCCTGTTGCATTCGCGATCATGTTAGCGGCTTGTTCGTCTAAACCTTCAGCACCTGATTTTGTCGATATAACGAACGAACCAAGTGAAACCGCACAAGTGTACATTATGCAAGCCGATACCACTCAAGGTAGTTTGCAAAATGACCTGTTGATCATGGCCATGAAAGCCGCGATTGTCGCCAACAACACTGAACAAGCAGAGCTTATCAGTAAACGCCTATCGAAACAGAAGCTTAGCTCGATGCAAATGGCAGAATGGCAACTGAACAAAGCGCATCTACTCACTAATGTTGAGCAGTATGATAAGGCTCTAGCACAACTTAATTTCAAACCTTATTGGAAACTGTCTGACGAGCAATGGAAAAATTATCACCAGCTCAAAGCAGATATTTATACCAATTTGGAGCAACCTTTCGATTCAAGCCGCGAGCTAGTCGCTTTATATGACTACACCCCGCAAGGCAGTTGGGAAGGCATTTCTGACCAAGTCTGGGCTAATTTAAGTAAATATAATGGACACAGCATCACGAGCTTAGCGACCAAACCTGATGAAGATGTGTTAGATGGTTGGTTACAACTTGCCGTTTATATGAAGACCATGGGTAGTGATCTCCCACAACTGCAGAATACGCTGAAAAACTGGTTAGCAGAAAACCCACAACACCCAGCCGCATTAAATACCCCGAAAGATATTCAAGATATCTTAGCGATGGACATTGCCCAGCCTAGCCGTACAGCTTTGCTGTTACCGTTAACCGGTAAATACGCACGTCAAGCACAGCTGATTCGTGATGGTTTTATTATGTCATTAATGAATGACCAAACACGTAAACCCGATGCTAGCTTCACGGTCATCGACACTAATGCGCAAAGCATAGAGCAGATTGATCAAACACTGACCGACAAAAACATCGACTTTATTGTTGGTCCGCTGGAAAAAGACAAGATCGAGGCATTGCAAAAACTTCAAGAAAGTCACAGTAAGCCTATCAATATGCTTGCACTGAATATTCCAGAAGAGCTAGAAGAAGGCTATCAAACTTGTTATCTCACGTTATCGCCAGAACAAGAAGTCGCGCAAGCAGCTAAGCATTTGTTCAGCCAAGGTTATCAATACCCTCTACTGCTCGCCCCTGATGGCAGCTATGGTCAACGTGTCGTTGATGCCTTTAATGATGAATGGCGTAAATACAGCAAAAACAAAGTGGCTGTAAGCTTGTTTGGTGACAAACGCCAATTGCAAAGAAATATTAACTCAATTTTTGGTTTGCAAGACAGCCAACAAAACATCGCGCAGATGGAAGAGTTAACCAATATGAAGCTGCAAAGCCAGCCGCGCAGTCGTCGAGATATTGATTCGGTTTACATTGTGGCAAACAGTGCAGATCTCACGTTAATCAAGCCATTTATTGAAGTGGCGATTAACCCAGATACACAGCCACCACGTCTGTTCTCCAATTCAACAAGTAATGGTAATGGGCATCAATATGAAGATTTGAGTGGCGTTACTTACAGTGACATTCCACTACTGGTTCATCCAGACACTTCAATCTCAAACCAAATGGAACGTCTATGGCCAAAAGACTCTAATGGTGAACGTCGTTTGCAAGCACTTGGTATGGATGCATATCGACTAATGATGGAATTACCTCAGATGAAAGTGGTCCAAGGTTATACCATTAACGGACAAACTGGTGTTCTGAGCATTGACGAGCAGTGTGTTGTACAACGTGAGATCAGTTGGGCTAAACACTAGTTATGGGTCTGTTTAATCGCCGTAAAACGGGATTATTCTATGAACAACAAGCGGCAGATTATCTGATCCGCCACGGCCTTTTCCTCGTCGAGAAAAACTTTGTAATTCGCGGCGGGGAGTTGGATTTAGTGATGCGTGACAAACAGACGTTGGTCTTTGTCGAAGTAAAATATCGAGATAACCCACGTCATGGTCATGCCGCTGAAATGGTCACGAAGCAGAAACAAAAACGTCTGATTCGTTCGGCTATGATATGGATGAAAAAACAACACCTCAATGTACACAACACGGATTTCCGGTTTGATGTGGTTGCGATCCAAGATTCGGGTCGCCATATTGAGTGGATAAAGAACGCAATTACCGAAGGATAATCAATGCTAGACAGCATTAAAGACAGTTTTACCGAAAGCATTCAAATTCAAATTGCAGCAGCAGAAGCATTACCAGATGCCATCATGCATGCTGCACAAGCTATGGTGGCAACCCTATTAAACGGCAATAAATTACTTTGCTGTGGTAATGGTGGCTCATCAGCCAACGCGCAACAGTTTACGTCTTGTTTATTAAACCGTTTTGAAACTGAACGCCCTAGCCTACCAGCATTAACCATGTCTTCAGACACCACAACGTTAACAGCCGTAGCGAATGATTATGCATACCAAGAGATCTTTTCTAAGCAAGTCCGCGCTCTAGGCCAGCCTGGTGATATATTGCTTGCGATCTCAACCAGTGGTAACAGCCAAAACATCATCAAAGCAATGGAAGCTGCAGTGACTCGAGACATGACCATCATTGCACTAACAGGCAAAGATGGCGGAGAAATGGCAGGTTTATTGGGTGAAAACGATGTAGAAATTCGTATTCCATCTCAGCGAACAGCGCGCATTCATGAAGTGCATATGCTAACACTCCACTGCTTGTGCGACTTGATTGATCAAGTATTGTTCCCAGCACACGAGGACTAATCGAGTGAAAAAATATCGACACTTTTTACTAGCATTAACAGTGTTATTTTCCGTCACGGGCTGTGCCGGTATTTTTATTGCGGGCGCAGCAACAACTGCCAACTTGGTTACCGACCCACGCTCTGCACAGCAAATTTGGGATGATAACCACCTAGAGCTTAATATTGGTGGCCTTAGCCATAAAGCACCTTATAAAAATCAATTACGTATTACCTCCGTATCTTATCAAGGTAAGGTCGTACTGATTGGTCAAGCCAAACAACAGGACTTACTTGATAAATTTGCAGCAGAAGTGCGTAACATGAAAGGCGTGCGTGAGCTGCATAATCGAGTCGAAGTGAAAGAACCACTTTCCTTTAGCCAAGTGAGCGAAGACAGTTGGATCACGACTAAAGTGAAATCTGCCTTGCTAACCAAATCTGAGCTTAATGGCGTGAAAGTCAGTGTAGAGACCGAAGATAAAGTAGTGTATCTCTTTGGCTACATTACTCGTGATAAAGCGCAAATTGCGACCGATGTTGCACGTAATATCTCTGGCGTCAAAGAAGTGGTGCGCGGTTTTAACTACGCGGATTAATTTGAAAGAGTTAACCACGTAGATTAGAGTTACAATCGCAGTAACAAAAAAAGCAGCGTATTTACGCTGCTTTTTATTTTATCATTATGCGAGATGCAGTTTCGTTATTTCACCACTCTCAGACTTGGACGGCCACGTGGTCTTGGCGGTTCATCGTCAGGGTCTGGTTCATGATCATCGTCTGATTCTGCAGTCACGAGAGACATCGTATCTTCCGTCTCTTCTATGTCATCAAAATCATCTTCTTCAACCATCATATCCATGTACGCAGGTTCAGGTTCAAACATAGTGCCTGCACCATTTTCACGCGCATAGACAGCCTGTACCGCATACAAAGGTACAATCACCAAATGTGGACGACCACCGAAACGAGCACTGAACGTCACCTCATCATTGCCCAGTTGTAAATTACCAACTGCACGAGGTGCGATATTCAATACAATCTGACCATCTTGAACATACTCAAGTGGCACTTTGACACCATTTAACGTGGCATCGACAACCAGATGAGGTGTGAGATCATTCTCCAACAACCAATCGTAATATGCACGAAGCATAAACGGGCGGCGTGGAGTCATATTATCAATATCCATCAGGCAACCATTAACGCGCCAGACGCATCTCACGTTCTGCTTCAGTTAGAGAAGCCAAGAAAGAATCACGCTCAAATACGCGGTTCATATAAACTTTAAGTTCTTTTGAACCTGGGCCAATCAAATCAATACCTAATACAGGTAGACGCCATAGCAGAGGAGCCAAGTAGCAATCGATAAGGCTGAACTCTTCACTCATGAAGTATTCAAACTCAGCAAATACTGGACCTAAAGTAAGCAAATCATTACGTAGACGAGTACGAGCAGTTTCAGCTTCTTCTGCAGTACCGTTTACGATTTTCTCAGCAAGTGAATACCAGTTACGCTCGATACGATAAATCATTAGACGACTGTTACCACGAGCAACTGGGTATACAGGCATCAATGGTGGATGAGGAAAACGCTCATCAAGATATTCCATGATGATTTTTGAATCGTACAAAGCCAACTCGCGATCAACAAGAGTCGGTACTGATTTGTATGGATTCAGTTCGATCAGTTCCGCTGGTAGGTTATTTTCGTCAACCAACTCAACTTCAAAACTCACGCCTTTTTCCGCCAGCACGATGCGAACCTGATGGCTATACATATCAGTGGCACTTGAAAACAGAGTCATCACAGAACGTTTATTGGCAGCTACAGCCATGGAGCCCTCCAGCACACTTAAACAGATAAAAACAATGGAGGGACAAGCCTCCATTGATTAATTCAAAATCGGGAAATAGCACGGCATAATAGCACAATTAGTGCACATCACGCCAATATTCTTTCTTCAGCAACAAACTGAGTATAGTAAAAACAGATAAAAAGCCTATCACCCATAGCCCAAGCTCACTGCGAACTTGTTGTTTAGGTTCAGTGGTATACGCGAGATAATTCACCAAATCGCGAACCAATTGGTCATACTCGGCTTGGCTCAACATGCCTTTATTCGTCGGCATTAATGCCATCACCCCATCAGACTCTCGGCTCAAAGACTGACTGCCTTGTAAACCTTCAAGCACATTGGGCATCATGATATTAGGCGCTAACAGATTATTCACCCCTAATGATCGTTGTTCATCACGATAAAACTGGTGCAAAAAAGTGTACAACCAATCAACTGAATATTGACCGGCAGCCAATGTGAGATCGGGAGCCGCTACACCTAACCACGCCTCCATGTTGTCTTTAGCTAGCACACTTTGCATAGGTTCTGACCAATGCACTTGAGGATCAACTATAATACTGGCTCGCATGGCTTGTTTGCTGATGTGTAAGTCTTGAGCAACCGTTCGGTAACGTTGGTATTCCATACTGTGGCACGCCAAGCAATATTGAGAATAATACTGCGCTCCTCTTTGCAATGACTCGATATCATCAAGGTCATTATTGGCTGTCATTAACGCCTGTGCCGCAAAAGAAAACATGGCGAGTAAAACGAGAAAAAAGCCCTGTACACTTTTCATTTCATAGTGACCCTTTTTGGCAGAGGAGTCGTTTTCTCTCGTTTACTATAAAAAAAGAGCAACACATAAAACATGAAATAGCACAGACTAAAAATTCGCGCTAACACGGTATTGAGTGTTGTAACAGGCAGGCTACCAAGAATACCTAGCGCAATAAAACTGACTACAAAAAGCAGCAGATTTCCTCGATGTAGTCGGCTACGATAACGAAAAGAACGTACCGAGCAGCGATCTATCCATGGCAGAAAGAACAGTAATATAACCGCCATCAACATGGCAAAAACACCGAATAATTTATCGGGTACAGCTCTTAACACCGCATAAAAAGGGGTGAAATACCAAAGCGGAGCAATATGCTCAGGCGTTTGCATTGGGTCGGCTGGAACATAATTCGTCGCTTCTAAAAAGTAGCCATCTAAGCCCGGATGAAAAAAAAGGATGTAACTGAATAAGATTAAAAATACGCCAATACCAAAGAGATCTTTTACAACGCCATAAGGATAAAAGGGAACACAGTCGACAATATCGTGGTCTTTGGTGTAGCTAGAATGAAACGTAAATCGACTTGGTTCTTGCACTGTTCCTTTGGGTAATTTCGTCTCGATACCATCTGGGTTATTCGATCCCACTTGATGCAACGCAATAATATGTAGATACACCAAGAGCAACAATATCAGCGGCAAACCGATCACGTGAAAAGCGAAAAATCGGCTCAATGTAATACCAGAGACCACAAAGTCACCCCGTATCCAATTCGCTAATGAATCCCCAACCACAGGCACCGCGCTAAATAAAGACGTTATCACCTGAGCGCCCCAATACAACATCTGCCCCCAAGGTAATAAATAGCCCATAAACGCTTCCGCCATCATCACCAAAAAGGCCGCCATCCCTATTAGCCATACCAACTCCCTAGGCTTTTGATAAGAGCCGTAAAGCAGGCCACGGAAAATATGTAAATAGATAACGATAAAGAATGCGGAGGCTCCCACGACATGGAGATAACGTAACAACCATCCATATTCGACATTACGCATTATTTCTTGTATCGACGCAAAGGCCTGCTCTACAGTAGGTTGATAACTCATTGCCAACCAAAGCCCAGTAAGAATTTGATTAACTAGAATGAGCAAAGAGAGAGAACCAAACAGCCACCAAATATTGATATTACGCGGAATCGGATATTGGGAGGCATGCTTACGAAAAGCCTCTTTGATTGGTAATCGAGCATCAATCCAATTCACTAACCGAGAGTTCACGTATTATCTCCTTCGTCTTTACCGATCAGTAACCGATTGGCAGACAAATAACGGTATTTGGGCACAGCCAAATTCAACGCTGCAGGTCCACCAGCAAAAACACGCCCTGCCATATCAAAACTCGATCCGTGACACGGGCAGAAAAAACCACTTTGTACCCCCGTCACATGCTCACTTAACGTGTTAGGTAAGTAGGTAGGTGAGCACCCTAAATGAGTGCAAATACCCACGGCGACAAAGATTTCAGGTCGAATCGACCGGAACGGATTCTGGGCATAGTCAGGCTGCTGAGCTTGCGTCGACAAAGGGTCTAATAATCGATTATCGGCCTGTTTCAAAGCTTCAATCATGGCGGGAGGGCGACGGACAATCCATACCGGTTTACCTTGCCATTGAACACGAATCAATTGGCCTTCAGCAATTTTAGAGATATCAACTTCCACAGGCGCTGCTGCTATTTGAGCCGTCACACTTGGTTGCCAAGCGCGAATAAACGGAACAGAAAAAGCCGCGACACCCAATGCCCCAACCACAGATGTACTAACAGTAAGAAAACGTCGTCTTGCTAAGCGATCGACCGATTCATGACTCATTTACAAAGCCCCTGCCACCTACAGCACACACCAAAATCACATAACAGTAGATCACAACCATCCTAAATATCATTGAATAAACGGAAGTTAAGTAAACCGCTATTTCCTTGTCAGGTAAAGGGATTATTTATATACCCAAATGACCTCAAGATGCAGACTTCAGAGCTTCATCAACGAGCACAGGTCAAGCTCAATGACGGAAGGAATGGTTATTCCCTTTCAACGTAACTGGGCGCGGAAATGGGCTTGTTGATGAGCTCCCAAGGGGCGAGTTGTATTCGCTCCTATGCTGCGTTACTGATTTTCTACGTAGAATAACTATGTGTTCAAATCAGTGCCTTGCCTATGAGCGAATACATTCTCGCTGAAACCGCATCTTGAGGTTACTTGGGTATAATGACAAATACGACAACAAAGGGAAAAGAATCAGAAGAAAGAGTGAAATGAGGTTAACCAAAAATAAAAAAGCTCGGCATAAGCCGAGCTTTTTGAGCCATAATCCAACAATTCTGGACGATGATCTTTTCGTAAAGAAAAGATTAACGTTTAGAGAACTGTGGACGACGACGTGCTTTACGTAGACCAACTTTCTTACGTTCAACGCGACGTGCGTCACGAGTAACGTAGCCAGCTGCGCGTAGAGCAGGACGTAGAGACTCATCGTATTCCATAAGAGCGCGAGTGATACCGTGACGGATAGCACCTGCTTGACCTGCAATACCACCACCTTTAACAGTGATGTATAGGTCTAGTTTCTCAACCATCTCAACTAGCTCTAGAGGTTGTTTAACAACCATACGAGAAGTTGGACGACCGAAGTATTCATCAAGGCTACGCTTGTTGATTACGATGTTGCCGCTGCCTGGTTTAATGAAAACACGTGCAGCTGAGCTTTTGCGACGGCCAGTGCCGTAGTATTGATTCTCTGCCATTTTCGAAATCCCCAATTAGATGTCTAGTACTTTTGGTTGTTGAGCAGCGTGGTTGTGCTCAGCGCCAGCGTAAACTTTCAGCTTACGGTACATAGCACGGCCTAGAGGACCTTTTGGAAGCATACCTTTAACTGCTGTTTCAATCGCCATTTCTGGTTTACGGTCAATCAATTTTTCAAAAGTGATTGATTTAATACCACCTGGGAATTCAGAGTGACGGTAGTAAACTTTGTTCTTAGCTTTGTTACCAGTCACTGTCACTTTCTCAGCGTTGATAACTACGATGTAGTCACCAGTGTCAGTGTGAGGAGTGTATTCAGCTTTGTGTTTGCCACGTAGGCGAGATGCAATTTCACTTGCTAGACGGCCAAGAGTTTTACCTTCAGCGTCTACAACGTACCAGTCGCGTTTTACAGTTTCTGGTTTAGCAACGAAAGTTTTCATGCTAATAATTACCCGTTAATTCAAATTTACACTTAAAGGAGCATTTGCTCCCACTGTCTAAGAGCCCAGTCATCACCCCTTCGAGTGGATGGCACTCTCGGCCTAAAAAGACCTGCAGTAACGGTGGGTCGCAGGATTATAGAGAAGAGCGAAGAAAAAATCACCTTTTTTTGCTAATTTTTTTCCGTTTTTTTAATAAAAAAAACACTTCTCACCGTGCGAAAAAGCAAGTGCGGCGGGCATCATACAGCAAAGCTCTCTTTATGCCTAAACTAAATGCTCTCTGGCCAAATATTCTCGACTTTGCATCTCTATTAAACGAGACTGACAACGAGCAAATTCAAACTCAAGCTGACCATGAGTATATAGCTCTTCCAAAGAGACTTCAGCGGACAAAATAAGCTTCACATGACGCTCATAAAATTCATCCACTAGAGCAATAAAACGCCGTGCAGCATCATCAATGGTCGCGCCCATTTGATGAACATCACTCAAAAAAACGGTGTGATATAAACGAGAAATCTCGATGTAATCGTTTTGGCTGCGGGGGGTTTGGCACAATTGCGCGAAACTCGCATGCAACACACCATCGCAGGTGTTTATCACGTCAATATCACGATGATTGATAGTAATCACCTGCAGATGAGATTGCCCACCCCCCGTAAGCTGCTGGTAATAACGTTCTAGATTTTGCTGAGCATCTTCATCTAAAGGGAAATGATAGATTTCAGCTTGCTCTAGTGTGCGCAATCGATAATCAACGCCGCTATCTACGTTGAGAATGTCACAATTAGCTTCGATCAAAGCAATCGCAGGTAAAAAACGAGCTCGCTGTAGACCATTTCGATACAGCTCTTGCGGGGGAATGTTTGATGTAGCAACTAACACAACATGCCGATAGAAAAGCTCTTGAAACAGTGTCCCCAAAATCATCGCATCGGTAATGTCTGACACAAAAAACTCATCAAAACAGATAATATCCGTTTCTTTAGCAAGCGTGTCTGCCACTTTTTCAAGCGGATCACTCACATCACTAAGCTGAGCCAATTCGTGATGAACACGGAGCATGAAACGGTGGAAATGAATCCGCATTTTCTTTTCAGTTGGTAGCGCATCAAAAAAGGTATCCATTAAATAGGTTTTTCCTCTTCCAACACCTCCCCAAAAATAGAGACCTTTAGGTGGTTTCGCTACTGCAACTTTCTGGCGGATCACTTTTTGCCAAAAGCTAAGTTTTACCGCTGGTGCGTGTTCATATTCGACTAATTGATGATACAGGCGATCCAAAGCATCGACAGCCATTGCTTGCGCTGGATCCCTTTGAAAATCTGACTTTGCTAAATCTTGTTCGTAACGTTGCTTTGGAGTCATTGCTGTCTACTATCTATAAAGAGAAAAAACTGACGCACAGCGCACATGCTTTTTGCTTTATCCCAACCATAAACTCATAGTAACATGTGGTTAGGGCATGTGTAACCAATTGGTGAAAAACATGTTAAATAACAACAATAAGGAGCTGTTATGCCTTGGATATATGCTATTGTAGGCCTGCTGGTTGGCGTTGTTGTCGGGATTATCATCGCGCGCCTGACTACGCCACAGTATAAATCTCAAAAGTCCCTACACAAAGATCTGCAAACTGCAAAATTCGAGCTAGAGCAACAACGTCAAGAGCTTGCAGACCACTTCTCTCAAACTGCTGACATGCTAGATGCATTAGGCAAAGATTACACCAAGCTATATCAGCACATGGCCAAAACATCGGTCGATTTGCTACCAAACATGCCAGAGCAAGACAATCCGTTTGAAAAAACGATGGCACAACATCAAGCTGACGAAACCGTCGTTGTCGAAGAAGAAAGTAATGCATTACCGCCGAAAGACTATGCTTCTGGTGCAACAGGATTATTAACCGATGATAAGAAAGAAATTTTAGACTCATCACAGGTGGTTAATAGCCGAGCAAGCTAATTGTTAAAATAGTGACTGAACTTTGCAAAGGTTTTTGAGTCATAACTCACATTGGGTCTGTTGAATTTTTTCGTTTGGCACATATATCCAAACTACAGGCGTATATCTTTGAGGAGTTTTATGATGAAAAAACCTTTGCTTGTTCTTACCGCATTGTCTTTAAGCTTAAGTTCCATCATTACCCCACTACCGGCATCAGCTGCTCTCCCTTTAACCGTTCAAGGAGAGCAAGTACCTAGTTTAGCCCCTATGCTAGAAAAGGTAACGCCAGCGGTGGTCAGTATTGCAGTCGAAGGAACTCAAGTTTCCCGTCAACGTCTTCCAGAACAGTTCCAGTTTTTCTTTGGACCTGACTTCCCAACTGAACAACTTCAAGAACGTCCATTTAAAGGACTAGGTTCAGGCGTTATTATCAATGCAGACAAAGGCTATGTTGTAACCAACTATCACGTTATCAATGGCGCAAACTCAATTCGAGTGCAACTTCATGATGGCCGTGAATACGATGCGAAACTGGTCGGCGGTGATAAAATGTCAGACATTGCCCTGTTACAGCTTAAAAACGCCAAACACCTAACTGAAATCAAGATAGCAGACTCAGACCGACTTCGAGTTGGTGACTTTGCCGTTGCTATTGGTAACCCATTTGGCCTTGGCCAAACAGTCACTTCAGGCATTATTTCCGCCTTGGGTCGCAGTGGCTTGAATATTGAAAACTTCGAAAACTTCATTCAAACCGATGCGGCAATCAACAGTGGTAACTCTGGTGGCGCTTTGGTTAACTTAAATGGTGAGTTAATTGGTATCAATACCGCTATTTTGGGTCCAAATGGCGGCAACGTGGGTATTGGTTTCTCCATTCCATCTAATATGATGAAAAACCTCACCGATCAAATCCTAAAATATGGCGAAGTAAAACGCGGTATGTTGGGTGTTCAAGGTGGTGAAGTAAATTCCGAATTGGCTGAAGCTCTTGGCTTAGATTCAAGTAAAGGAGCATTTGTCAGCCAAGTGGTTCCAGATAGCGCAGCCGATAAAGCAGGATTAAAAGCTGGAGATGTGATTGTCTCAGTCAATGGCAAAACCATCGATACTTTCTCTGAATTGCGCGCTAAAGTGGCAACTCTGGGTGCCGGTAAAGAAGTGACTCTTGGCATTATCCGTGATGGTGACAAAAAAACTTATAAAGTCACATTAGGCGAACAAAACGAAACCAAGACTCAAGCAGCAGATCTCCACCAAGGTCTTGCTGGTGCTCAATTCAGCAACACAACTCCAGCCGATTCAATCCAAGGGGTAAAAGTGGTCGGCGTAGAGAAAAACTCACCAGCAGCTCAGTATCAACTGCAAAAAGATGACATCATTATTGGCGTCAACCGTCAAAGAGTGAAAAACATCGCGGATCTTCGTAAGATTCTGGAGAAAAAACCAGGCGTACTTGCGTTGAACATCCAGCGTGGTGAACAATCTATCTACTTGATCATCCGTTAAGGCATCATAACGATTAAGCGCAGCAGCCTATCGTCTGTGCTTAATCAGCCAGCCAAGTGAATGGGTAAATCCTCATCCAGGTTGGAATGTGATCAGCATAGGCAGTGGCGCCCAATCAGCCACTGCCTTTCTTTTTTATTGGCTGTATGCGTGACTCATTTTCGCGTCTAGTCAGGTAATAGAATGAAAACAAAGTAGCGATTTAGCACGAATTCAGCATACAATACCGCTTATTAGTCGCACATATTCATTGTTGTTATCGATTGTTTTGGGGTCTTTATGCTGAAATTTTGGCTTCGTTCCATTAGCGTAGGGTTACTTGCCGCTGCCATTATTATTGCGTCAGTACCATCGCTTAGAGCTCATGTTTTTCATAAAAGTGAAGACACTGCAGCAGATATGGGAACGGTGCAGCTTTCATTTAACCAAGCGGTTCACCGTGCGGCGCCCGCAGTCGTGAATATCTACAGTCGCCAGTACGATCGCAATAATCATAAAAAGCTATCAACTCAAGGGTTAGGCTCAGGGGTTATTGTTAGCAAAAAAGGCTATATCATTACCAATTACCACGTGATTGCCCAAGCAGACCAAATTATCGTGGCCCTGCAAGATGGACGCGTAGCAGCAGCGCAGCTCGTAGGTAAAGATAAACGAACGGATCTTGCTGTGTTGCGCATCGAAGGAAGTAACCTTCCTGTCATCCCTCTGAATCCCAATTATCAACCTAAAGTCGGCGATGTGGTATTAGCCATTGGTAACCCTTACAACTTAGGTCAAACAACAACTTTTGGTATTATTTCTGCTACCGGACGTTCATCCATTAGCGCAGGTCGCCGCCAAGCGTTTATCCAAACAGATGCTGCAATCAACGAAGGTAACTCGGGTGGTGCACTAGTGAATTCCCGTGGCGAGTTAGTTGGCATTAATACCGCATCCTTCCAACAAGCAACCGATATTGAAACCTACGGTATTTCATTTGCAATCCCCTTTTCGCTAGCCAATACCATCATGGATAAAATCATCGCCGATGGCCGAGTCATTCGTGGCTACATTGGTGTTGATGGTGAAGATATGAATGCGATGACATCGAGACTGCTTGATGGCGAGCACATCGGCGGCATTTTAGTGATAGGAATTGACCCTAATGGTCCTGCACACAAGGCAGGATTGCATGCCAATGACATCATATTAAAAATCGATGGTAAGAAAATCAGTGGACGTCAAAGTGTTATGGAGACGATAACCAACTTACGTCCGGGGACTAGAGTTAACATCACCATACTGCGTAAAGGTAAAGAGATGGATCTTCCCGTCACTATTGCCGAAGACACTCGCAGTTAAATTTATATTATATCCAAATGACCTCAAGATTCAGACTCACATAACCCCATCCATGGAGCTCCTCTTTACCCTCTCTGGTAAAGAGGGTCTGCTTATCAGCATCCGCTTGATGCGTAAAACTGGAGCATAATGAGGTTCGGTTATTGAGATTCGGCCTGATGGAAAATTAAAGGAAAGCAAAAGTACCGCAGTGTATTTCCTTTCGCGCTAAAAAAAACGGAGCCCATAGGGCTCCGTTTTTATGAGAACGCGAGTTCTAGCATTATTTCTTAGCAAGTTTCTCTTTAATACGAGCAGCTTTACCAGATAGTTCACGTAGGTAGTACAGTTTGGCACGACGTACAGCACCACGACGTTTCACTTCAATGCTATCAACGATTGGTGAGTGAGTTTGGAAAGTACGCTCAACACCTTCACCGTTAGAGATCTTACGTACAGTGAAAGCTGAGTGTAGACCGCGGTTACGAATAGCGATTACAACACCTTCGAACGCCTGTAGACGTTCACGGTCACCTTCTTTTACCTTAACTTGAACAACAACAGTGTCACCTGGTGCAAATTTAGGTAGGTCTTGTTTCATTTGCTCTTGTTCTAGAGCCTTGATGATGTTACTCATTTTTTAAATTCCTAGAATAAACTGATACTTAATAAAATAGGTTACGGGTTCTGAGTCTCTTTAATGAACTCAGCCAGTAATAGTTCCTGTTCGTCAGTCAGAGCTAGGTTTTCCAGGAGCTCTGGTCTTCTTTTCCAGGTACGGCCTAGCGATTGTTTCAATCGCCAACGACGCACATCCTCATGATTACCGGATTTCAGTACCGCTGGCACTTCTTTTCCATCTAACACTTCCGGACGTGTATAGTGCGGGCAATCCAATAAGCCATTTGCGAAAGAATCTTTTTCCGCTGACGCAAAATCCCCAAGAACCCCCGGAATAAACCGAGATACTGAGTCAATTAACGTCATGGCAGGGATTTCACCCCCAGTCATTACAAAGTCACCAATCGACCATTCTTCGTCAACTTCTGACTCGATAATGCGCTCATCTACCCCTTCGTATCGACCACAAATCAGAATAACATTCTCATTCGTTGCCAACTCTTCAACTCCCGTTTGGTCGAGTTTACGACCTTGAGGAGAAAGGTAAATAACTTTCGTCTTACCCGGTGCTGCCTGTTTTGCAGTATGAATGGCATCGCGCAAAGGCTGAACCATCATTAACATGCCAGGACCACCACCGTAAGGTTTATCGTCAACAGTGTGACGCTTATCGTGAGCAAAATCTCGAGGATTCCATAGCTCAACTGATAACAAACCTTTTTTAACCGCTTGACCTGTTACTCCAAAATCCGTCACGCTGCGGAACATTTCTGGAAATAGGCTAATTACGCCAACCCACATTGTTCTTTGCCTTCCGTTTTAGAGTTAGAATCCAGGATCCCAGTCAACTTCGATCCGTTGAGCTTCGCGATCAACTTTTTTGATCACTTGCTCTTCAAGGAACGGAATTAATCGTTCCTTTTGGCCGAAAGCATCTTTTAGATTTGCTTTCACAACCAGGACA
This sequence comes from Vibrio tritonius, assembly GCF_001547935.1. Classification (NCBI taxonomy): domain Bacteria; kingdom Pseudomonadati; phylum Pseudomonadota; class Gammaproteobacteria; order Vibrionales; family Vibrionaceae; genus Vibrio; species Vibrio tritonius. Next base: position 559,182 of record NZ_AP014635.1, on the reverse strand, counting down.
TCGTTTGAGCCAGTTTCCAACATATCAGTGACCTGACCAAGGTCATAACCCTGAGTTGTTACCACTTGCATACCAAACAATTCACGCCAGTAGAATTCTTCTTCTGACAGTTCTGGTAGGACTGCAGGATCGATAAAGATTTCAAAGTTAGTGAGCAAATTCGCATCTTCACGGACATCAAGCCCATCAAGTTTTGCGACCATACCTTTGTTATGGCGCTTCCAACTTTCCACTTTATATTCGACCCACTCACCCTTATGTTGAATAAACCAAGGGCTGTAATCAAAAATACCTTCTGGATTGTCTGTGTAGGAAAAAACTTTAAGCCAGCCACGAATGCCGTAAGTAGAACCAAGTTTACCTACAACGATTCTTTCATTTTGCTCACTCATTGTTTCTTTACCTTTCATCGACATAAACTAGTGCTTCTTAGAGAATTAAGCCGCTTTTTGAGCGTCTTTAACTAGTTTAGCTACACGGTCAGATACAGTAGCGCCTTGTGATACCCAGTGGTTCACACGGTCTAGATCTAGACGTAGGCCTTCTTCTTGACCTTGAGCAGTAGGGTTAAAGAAACCTACTTTCTCGATGAAACGGCCAGTAGCTGCGTTGCGGCTATCTGCAACAACGATTTGATAGAATGGACGCTTTTTAGCGCCGTGACGTGCCAAACGAATGGTTACCATGTCGTCCTCTTTGCTTTCTCAATAATAAAATTAACCCCAAGAACCGTTCATAAAATAACAGTTTGGGGTCTCGTGCCAAAATAAAGCCTCGGAATTTTACTCTTATTCCGAGGCATTGCAAGGGTTTTAGCTATTTTTTCGCCACCAAGAATGGACGAAAAAGTCTGTGAAGTGGTTAACAGTTTGAAAAGCCATCAGCCGCTGTTTATCGCTTAAACAACTTAACGACCGAAGAAACCGCCACCGCCACCAAAGCCGCCGCCACCCATTCCGCCCATCATGCCTTGCATGGAGCGCATCATACCTTTCATGCCACCTTTCTGCATTTTCTTCATCATCTTTTGCATCTGGGTGAATTGTTTTAGTAGACGGTTAATATCTTGTACCTGAGTACCAGAACCAGCCGCGATACGTTTCTTGCGCGAGCCTTTAATCAACTCTGGATTTTGACGTTCTTTCATCGTCATTGAGCTGATAATCGCTTCCATCTGCTTGAAAACTTTGTCGTCAACTTTGTCTTTTACATCTGAAGGAAGTTGAGACATGCCAGGAAGCTTGTCCAACATACCCATCATGCCGCCCATATTTTGCATTTGGCCTAGCTGCTCACGAAAGTCTTCTAAGTCGAAGCCTTTCTTCTGCTTGAATTTCTTCGCTAGTTTTTCTGCTTTTTCATGGTCAACATTACGTTGTAGATCTTCAATCAGTGATAAAACATCACCCATCCCCAATATACGTGATGCCACGCGATCAGGGTGGAAAGGTTCTAGAGCATCGGTTTTTTCACCCACACCCAAGAATTTAATTGGTTTACCCGTGATATGGCGAACAGACAATGCAGCACCACCACGTGCATCGCCATCAACTTTGGTTAAAACAACACCCGTTAATGGTAGAGCATCGCCAAACGCTTTCGCGGTATTAGCCGCGTCTTGACCTGTCATCGCATCAACAACAAACAAGGTTTCCACAGGGTTGATCGCTTGATGCAACTCTTGGATTTCACCCATCATTTGTTCATCGATAGCCAAACGACCCGCAGTATCGACAATAACAACGTCAAAGAATTTACGTTTTGCGTGGTCAATGGCACCGTTGGCGATATCAATTGGCTTTTGATCAGCCGATGATGGGAAGAAATCCACACCAACATCCGATGCCAAGGTTTCCAACTGTTTGATCGCCGCAGGGCGATAAACATCAGCTGAAACCACTAATACTTTTTTCTTGTCGCGCTCTTTCAAAAGCTTAGACAGTTTACCAACACTGGTCGTTTTACCAGCACCTTGCAAACCTGCCATCAAGATAACAGCAGGTGGTTGCGCTGCTAAATTAAGAGCCTCGTTAGACTCACCCATGACAGCCTCAAGCTGAGCTTGAACAATCTTGATGAACTCTTGGCCAGGAGTCAGGGATTTAGAGACTTCCACGCCAACCGCATTTTCTTTAACGCGATTTACAAAATCACGAACAACGGGCAGAGCTACGTCAGCTTCTAACAGCGCCATGCGCACTTCGCGCAGCGTCTCTTTGATATTGTCTTCAGTAAGACGACCTTTACCGCTGATGTTCTTCAGCGTTTTGGATAATCGATCGGTTAAATTCTCAAACATCTCTATTCTCTTCGCTATCAGGCGACAATCTACTCGTGAGTATACCTTAGCCAGAGGAATAGGCATACCCATGAGATCCCTCTCTATCCTTTAAGATATCAATTTCATTATTGGCATGGATCACTTTTCTAAACAAAGTCTGCATAATCATTGACGAAACAGCCATAGCCCATTGTCATCACTCAAGGTATAATCAAACGATTCAATAATCGGTTTAGTGAGAAACATGGACAACTTTATCACCGCAGTTGCCGCTATTTTGTATTTTGCCTCTATCGCGATGATCGTTCCGGGTGTGGTAAACCAGACCGGCATCAAAACTAAGGCCGTCTTCGGCAGTGCAGTTCTCGCGTTAGTCTTTCATGCGTGGCTACTTAGTGATCTAATTTTTCATCGTAATGGTCAGAACTTAAGTATTCTCAATGTGGCATCGTTAACCAGCTTCATTGTATCGTGCTTAATGACGGCATCGATGTTTAAAGCGCGTCTATGGTTTTTATTGCCGATTGTGTATAGTTTTTCTGCTATCAACTTGGTGATTGCTAAAGTGGTACCAAATACGTTTATTACGCATTTGGAAAACAACAGCACACTGCTCATTCATATTTCTTTCGCACTTTTTTCTTACTCTACGCTCTGTATCGGCGCGCTGTATTCCATTCAGCTCGCTTGGTTGGATCATAAATTAAAGAAGAAAAAGAGCCTCGCAATCAATCCAAATTTACCACCGCTACTGAGAGTTGAACGTCATATGTTCAATATCATCGTAGTAGGTAACGCTCTGCTGACTTGTACGTTAATTACCGGTTTTTGGTTCCTAACCGATATGTTTACAGATGGAAATGCACATAAAGGGATACTCTCCTTTATCGCGTGGGTTGTGTATTGCATTTTATTATGGGGCCACTACCAACAAGGCTGGCGAGGTAAAAAAGTGACTTGGCTTTCTGTTATCGGAGCCATCTTACTCACCTTAGCCTACTTCGGTAGTCGCTTTGTGAAGGAATTTATTCTTAGCTAAGGTCTAAGTTTAGACCTTTTCATCATTGACACCTGACCTCACATAGGTCATTAATTACTCAAATTGTTATAAGGAAATGGATCGTTTTGGACGACATATCTACGGGTATATTGTTTGCGCTACTCGCGTGTCTTATTGTTATCTCAGCCTATTTTTCCGGTTCTGAAACAGGATTAATGTCACTGAACCGTTATAGACTCAAACACTTATCTAATACTGGACACAAAGGTGCCAAGCGGGTTGAAAAGCTGTTAGAACGTCCGGACCGACTCATCAGTCTGATCCTAATCGGTAACAACCTGGTAAATATCCTTGCTTCTGCCATTGCGACCATTCTTGGTATGCGTCTGTATGGTGACATGGGGGTAGCGATAGCAACAGGTGCACTCACCTTAGTGGTTCTGGTCTTTGCTGAAGTTACGCCAAAAACAATTGCCGCACTTTACCCAGAAAAAATCTCCTATATCAGCAGTATTATTTTAAACATTCTAATGAAGGTAATGTCGCCTATCGTCATTTTCATGAACTTCATTACGAATGGCTTTATTATGCTGTTAGGGATTAAGCCCCAACAAAGCGGTGATGATTCGTTAAATTCAGATGAATTACGTACCGTGGTAAATGAAGCTGGAGGCCTGATTCCACGCCGCCACCAAGATATGCTGCTATCCATTCTTGATTTGGAACACGTTACCGTAAACGATATTATGGTGCCACGTAATGAAATTACGGGTATCAACATCAATGATGAGTGGAAATCCATTGTTCGCCAATTAACACACTCTCCTCACGGTCGTTTGGTTTTATATAGAGACCAGATTGATGAGGTAGTAGGTATATTACGCCTACGAGATGCCTCTCGTCAGATGTTAGAAAAAAACGAACTGACCAAAGAGACATTGCTACGCTCTGCTGATGAAGTTTACTTCATTCCTGAAGGCACACCACTGAACGTACAGCTACTGAAATTTCAACGCAATAAAGAACGCATTGGTCTTATCGTTGACGAATATGGCGATATTGTCGGTTTGATTACCTTGGAAGACATTCTGGAAGAGATAGTTGGTGAGTTTACAACCTCAATGTCTCCTAGCCTTGCTGAAGAAATCACTCCTCAAGGTGATGGCAGTTTCCTCATTGAAGGCAGTGCAAACATTCGTGATATTAACAAAAGCCTGAAATGGAAATTACCTACCGATGGCCCTCGCACTCTAAATGGTTTAATTTTGGAACATCTTGAAGAGATTCCTGAAAATAAAATCAGCATTAAGATTGCCAAGCATCCAATGGAAATTCTTGAACTGGAAGAAAACCGGATTAAGCTGGTTAAAGTCTACCCATCAAAGCTTAAAAAAATCAGTTAGGTCCACTTTAAATACCAATCGTGGTAATGATGTGGTCAGAAATTGCATAGAAAAAAGGCTTGGTATCAACCAAGCCTTTTCTTTTTTATTCAATATGATACTGAACTTAATGAACTTTCAGTTCTTTTAACATCGCTTCTGGCAGTGCCAAGTCGTCGTTCTTATTGACTTGGATACCTGCGGTAATCACATTTTGTGCAATCTCCTTTGCTTGCTCTAGAGAGTGCATCGCTGCAGTGCCACATTGGTATTTGTTCAGTTCAGGAATATGATTTTGATCTTCAACTTTCAGTACATCTTCCATTGCTGCTAACCATGCTTGCGCAACACGCTGCTCATCAGGTGCGCCGATAAGACTCATGTAAAAACCAGTACGACAACCCATTGGTGAAATATCAATAATCTCGACATCAGAACCGTTAAGGTGCGCGCGCATGAATCCTGCAAACAGATGTTCTAGTGTATGAATTCCTCTTTCAGACAAAATGTCTTTGTTAGGAACAGTAAAGCGCAAGTCAAATACCGTAATGGTATCGCCTTTAGGGGTTGTCATGTTTTTTGCCACACGAACTGCTGGTGCATGCATACGTGTATGATCGACGGTAAAACTGTCTAATAGTGGCATGATTCTTTTCTCCATTGCACACTGGTTTAGAAAAACCAGCTTAAATTATCGTCCAGTTCCTGACGGCATTTTTTCAGCTGCCAGCCATATTCTTTAGCCTGATGTTCAACTTTTCTGGCCACAGCAACCACCGCAGGTTTAGAGCGATAGGAGTGACGTTGAAAACCACCTCGGCCTTCATGATACGCTAAGTATTGATGAAAAGTATCCCATTTAGAGACTCCCAATTGTTTTTGAGTCTCACTGGTATACCAGCCAATAAACATTAGAGCATCATCAAAATCGTTTCTTGAACCACCATAATCGGTCGAGTTTTGAAATTCTTCCCACGCGGGGTCTTGAGCTTGAGCATAACCATAAGCACTACTTACTCGCCCCCACGGAATAAAACCCAACACATAATCTTTCGGCGGCAAAGCGTCATGGCGAAAAGCACTCTCTTGCTTAACAAACGCCATCGCTATCTGAATCGGAGTGCCCCACTGCTTGTTCATGTTCAATGCAGCTTCATACCAATCAGGCTTTTCACGAAAGATATCACATAAATTCGACTGATTTTTAGGTGGTGCAGTCGCACACCCCATTAGGGTGACGACTCCAACTAATAACAAAAAGCGAATGGTATTCTTCATATCAGTTTAGATAGGCAAAATAACGAGCGAGGAATTCATCGAAACTTTCCGTATCACTCTGTTCCATCTCACGCTGTTTTACTTTTGATTTTTCTGCCTCTTGCATCATAAAGTCTTCACTATAAAACTTATAGCTATGTTCAGTATTGGTCGCATTATGTTGCGCACCTAATGCACTGCCAACTTTACCAAGACCACCGAGTTCCTTGGTTTTTGCTAGCACTTGAGCAGATAAAGTCAGCTCTGGGTGATCAATCCAACGCTCTAGCTCATGACAAACCGCTTGATACTCAGTTCCGCCTTTTGCTGAATCCATCAGTTCAGCAACCAGCTTGAGATCAGCAAATACGCGTTTTGCCCATTGTTGTAAAGTTAGCTGCTCACCATGACAGCCGATCTGGAGCATCAAATCAGGTTTGCGGCCTTCGGTAACCACTTTACGCCAGTTATCGCGCCAACAGCCAAGTTCACAGTCATCCATTGGGTCAGAATCAGACAACGCCATCCAAGTAACCAATAGGTCCAGAAAACGAATCTGCTGCGCTGTAATCCCTATCGGACTAAATGGGTTTACATCCAAAGAACGAACTTCAATATATTCCACACCACCACGGGATAAGGCTTCAGAAGGTTTCTCTCCTTTTTTCGCAACTCGCTTTGGTCTAATTGGCGCATACAGTTCATTTTCTATTTGTAGCACATTACTATTCAGTTGGCGGTACTCACCATCGACTTTCACACCAATCTCAGCAAACTCTTCTGACGGAGTGCGAATGGCTCGATTTAATCCTTCTAAATACTCATCAATGCTATTAAAGCCGATACGTAACGAGCTTTGAGCATGGTTGGTGTAACCTAAATCACTCAAACGTAGTGACGTCGCATTAGGCAAATAGAGCGTTTGACCAATATTTTCAAAAGGTAAGCTTGTTTCTCTACCTTGGATAAATGAGGAGCATAGTGCCGGTGACGCACCAAAAAAGTAGGGAATCAACCAGCCAAAACGGTAGTAATTGCGAATGACGCCAAAATAGGCTTTGGATTTTGTAGTCTGACGTTGCTCTTCACTTTGCTCTCCATAGAGGGCATCCCAAAAACTGTCAGGAAAAGAAAAGTTAAAATGAACGCCAGAAATGATCTGCATTAAACTGCCGTAACGACGCTTTAACCCCGCCCGATACAGAGTTTTCATGCGACCCGAATTCGATGTACCAAACTGTGCAATCTTCACATCATCTTCAGCCCCGACATAACAAGGCATAGAAAGTGGCCATAACTGCTCATTATCCAAGTGAGATTGAGCAAAATGATGGATGTCTTCTAACTGAGATATGAGCGTATCAACATCATTTGAGACTGGTGTAATGAACTCTAACAGTGATTCTGCATAATCCGTAGTCACTAAGGAATTGGTTAATGCAGCGCCTAGTACGTCTGGATGACTTGTTTGAGCAATAGAGCCATCTTTTTGATATCGCAGAGTTTCGCGTTCAACACCACGGCCAAACGCTTTAAACACTTCAGGTCTTTTTGCAACTCGTTCGAGTCGCTCGGCAAATTTAGTCAAAATATGATTCGCTTATGGTTATGTAATCCAATTGAAGCAGAGCTTTATCCCTTTAAAAAGGGAAGAGGTGACTTTTCACCTCTTGTTTATGTGTGCTCTAACGGCTGATTTCAAGTTGCTCCACCGGAATATTGAGCTTTTCTAATTGAGGACGCAACGACTGGGCATCCCCGACAACGATTATTTGGTAATCCTCAGGCTTAAACCATTTATTCGCCAGATGAGTTAAGGTTTTTCTATCAACCGATTGCACCAATTCATTTTGCTGCTGTATGTAATCATCATCAAGGCTATAAGTAACCAAACGGCTTAATACTCGAGCTTTCTGGTTTGGGGTTTCATTAGCCAACGCTTGCTGCTGACCGAGCGCCAAGCGCATAAATTTCACCTCATCCCCTGTTGGACCGTGCTCACTATATTGCGCTAACTCTTTGCGTATCTCAACTATCGAGTTGGCAGTTGCATCGGCTCTGACATTGGCATAAAAGATAATAGCGCCTGTTTCACGGTTGGAGATAAGGTTACTTCCGGCACCGTAGGTATACCCTTTGTCCTCGCGTAAGTTCAGGTTGATTCGGCTATTAAAATTGCCAGCCAAATTAAAGTTCGCCAGCTCAGACAAGAAGCTTTCACCAGTTGCATCGTAAGGAAGTCCGCGCCGAACAAACCGGACAACCGACTGACTTGCTTTCGGTTTATCCACCAAGTAGATTTTTTGCCCCTTAATCTCTGGCAGAGCTTGAGGACGTAATAAAGGGACATTTTTACCGTTCCAATTTTGCACAAATGACAACTGCTTACGTGCTTGTTCTTTGCTTAAATCACCAACCACCACGAGCTGTGCACCTTTCGGTGTGTAATATTGACGATAAAATGCTTTTACATCCTCTAAAGTCAGCGCTTGAATCGACTCTGACGTACCACTACTTTCACGCGCAAATAAAGTATCACCAAACAATACTTGACGAGTCGCCTGTGCGGCTAACCATCCTGGTGTTTGCTGCTGATACATAATACCTTGCAATAGTCGTTGCTTTTCACGTGCAAAGTCTTGCTCTGAGAAACGTGGTTCAAACAAAACTTCTTGCAAAATATCCAGCGTTGGCAGCAACTTACTTGTCAAACTAGACACTGTTATTTGGGTTGTATATTCGCCAGCATCAATACTGATGTCGGCACCAAGTGTGTCTAACTTAGCTTGTAGTTCTTCTATCGAGTGTTGCTTTGATCCCTGACTGACCATGGTGGCAGTCATTCCCGCTAACCCCTCTTTACCTAGCGGAGCATAACGTTCACCAGCAGGCAAACTCAACCTAATCAAGACGGTCGGAGTTTCATTCGTCTGCTGCCCTACTAACTCAGCACCATTGGCGTAATACGCCTTGTAGGTTTTCGCTGTATGAATAGTCACGGCACTCGCTGGGGTTGGCATGATACTGCGATCAAAATCATCGTTTACATGACGATACGCCAACTCGTTATCCTGCATCACTTTATAATCGGGAAGTTGACGCTCTTGTGGCGTAAAATCCGCTTTGTGGGCAGCTAAATCTTCACGATGTTTGGGTACAACACTAAGAACAACTTTCGGCTTATTGGCTAGATACTGTTGGTAAACGCTAGCGACTTTCTTCGCGGTAACAGAACGAATATCGGCTAACTCTTGCTGAATCCTATCTGGCTGACCAAAAAAGGTTTCATTAAACGCAAGCTCATTCACTTTCCCCTGCACGCTTTGTAAACCAAATATCGCGCTTGATTCTGCCATGCCATTAATTTGATTTAATAAACTTGGAGAAATCCCTTCTTTACTAAAGCGATCTAACGATTGCATCACATCATGATAAAGCGGTTTAAGGTGACCTTTTTCACCAGCAGGAGCCATGGCATACACATAAAACGTACACGCCAACTCTCCACAATCGACAAACGACCCAGCGCTCACTGCTTTTTGTGTTTTCACCAAATCACGATACAAAATACTATTCGCACCTTGCCCTAATGCAGTGGCCAAAACTTCTTGAGTCACCTGATCCTTAGCACCAAGATAACTGGTAGGCCAGCCAATCAACACCATGGGCTGCTGAATTCGGTCTTGCAACGTGAGAAAACGATCGCGATCGAGTGTTGCTGGTTGCTTAGGCATCTTAGGAACATCTGGACCTTTAGGAATCGAGCCAAAATATTTCGCAACCCAAGCTAAGGTTTGCTGTTCGTCAAAGTCCCCACCGATGGTCAGAATCGCATTATTAGGACCATACCAACGTAGGAAAAACGCTTTGAGGTCGTTAACATTGACCTGATTAAGATCACTCACATAGCCGATGGTTGGCCATGAATAAGGGTGATTAACCGGGTACATGGCTTCTGCCATTTTTATCCACATCAAACCATATGGGCGGTTATCATAATTTTGTGCTCGTTCGTTTTTCACCGTAGAACGCTGAATTTCGAATTTCTTTTGTGATACGGCATCAAGCAAAAAGCCCATACGATCCGACTCAAGCCATAGAACTTTCTCTAACTGATTGGCAGGAACCGTTTCAAAATAATGTGTTTTATCCCGATCCGTTGAACCGTTCAGTGTTCCACCCGCCTCTGTGATAAGGTGAAAATGCTCTTGATCACCGACATGTTTAGAGCCTTGAAACATCATGTGTTCGAAGAAATGAGCAAACCCAGATTTTCCCACTTCTTCACGAGCAGAACCGACGTGATAAGTCACATTAACATTCACCAGAGGGTCAGAATGATCAGGGCTAAGTATGACAGTTAACCCATTGGCTAACTTATACTTCTTATAATCAATAGTCACACTACCCGGCGTAGCATCCACCTCATCAACCAGAGATACCCCAGCAGGTAATGAAGAGAAGAAAGACGATGTGTTCGATGCTCCACAGCCAGACAATAAGATGAGAGAAAAAACACCACCTAAGATTTTTCTCATACGAGATTCCTTAGAAAAAACCATTAAAAACCAAAGCCAAAAGCAAATAACGAGCAGCCTTACCCAAAGCAATCATGAGTAAAGCGGGTAAAAAACGCATTTTTAACCACCCTGCAACTAAACAGAGAGGATCGCCAACGACAGGCAACCAACTGAGTAATAAAGCCCAATAACCATAACGGCTAAGCCAATTTATAACTCTATGGTGCGGATTCTGTGCGGCACGATTAGGTAACCATAACCCAATCCAATAATTTGTTAGGCCACCTAAAGTGTTACTTAGTGTTGCAACAAAAATAACAAGATACAGAGAATATTGATGAAGAGATAGCGTGGCAATAAAAGCGGCTTCAGAACCACCAGGTAATAACGTAGCACTGAGAAAACCGCTACCACCAAGAACCCATAAAGGCGAAGATGAAAACAGCAGCCAAAGATCACTTAGCAGTGACGCTAAATGATTCAACATTTCATATCTAACAAAACCTTACCTCGCGTGTGTCCAGTTTCGATCTGTTGATGGGCTTTATCTGCTTCATTAAGCGGATAAACGTGGAAAATTTCTATTTTAAGCAAACCAACACTCACCATATACAACATGGTATCGAGTTGCTCTGGATTCGGATCCACTAAAATGCCCGATGCTTCAAAACCAAGCAACTTGGCTTTTTCGCAAATCAGCTCAGCCGTAATCGTAGGAACAGTAACGACTCGCGCGTTGTCATTCAAGCATTTCAGAGCATCTAACGCTGCATCCCCCCCAACAAGGTCGATAAGAACGTCTATTTTTTCTAAACGTTGTGAGGCTGGAGCAAAATTATAATTAATGGCGTGAGCCCCCAAGGTAGCGAGATAATCGAGGTTGTCCTCGCTGCATGTAGTATAGACTTCTGCTTTAGCCGCAAGCGCAATTTGCACGGCTAAATGTCCAACACCGCCGGCGCCCGCCAAGATCAACACACAGTCGCCCTCTTTCACTTGAGCCTTGTTTAGAGCTTGAGCCGCAGTTTGACCAGCAACAGGTAACGCGGCAGCCGCCTCTAACGTCACTGAGTCTGGTACACGACTTAGCTCACTCTCAGCCACACAGATATATTGACTGTATCCACCACCTTGCAACGGAAAACCAATAAACCCAGCGACATTATCGCCAACAGCAAAACGAGATGATTGTTGGCCCAATGCTTCCACACGCCCGGAAATATCATACCCAGGCACCCAAGGCAACTTATCTTTATTCTGGTCAGCGGCCCAGCCTACGCCGGCGCGAGTTTTAACATCAATGGGGTTAACGCTAGCAAAAGCGACTTTTACTAACACCTCTCCAGCCTTAGGCTTCGGAACTTCGGTTGTCCGCATAATAAGCACTTCCGTTCCACCAAAATGTGAAATAGCGACCTGTTTATTTTCCATATCCAATTCCCTGTGGTGAGCTAAATAAAAAAGGGATGTCTGCTGGGCACCCCTTTGAATATATACCAACTCAGTGTTATTCGACAAATTAACAACAGCTTAACCAACCAATGCCAGTAAAATCCCCGCTGCAACCGCAGAACCCAATACGCCGGCGACGTTAGGTCCCATAGCATGCATCAACAGAAAGTTTTGGGAATTGGATTGAAGGCCGACTTTATTCACAACCCTCGCTGCCATAGGTACTGCAGACACACCAGCTGCACCTATGAGTGGATTAATACTCTCTTTCGATAGACGGTTAAGTAATTTTGCCATCATCACTCCACCAGCCGTACCAATACTAAAAGCCACCGCGCCAAGGAGCAAAATTCCAAGTGTTTCTACATTAAGAAATTTATCCGCCTGCAATTTAGACCCAACACCTAATCCGAGGAAAATAGTCACGATATTAATTAACTCGTTCTGCGCGGTTTTCGATAAACGATCAACCACACCAGACTCACGCATCAGATTACCGAGGCAAAACATACCCACTAGTGGGGTTGATGATGGTAAAAACAGCACCGACATAAGCAAAACGACTAATGGAAAAATCATTTTTTCCAACTTACTCACATGGCGCAACTGGGCCATTTGAATATTGCGCTCTTGCGGAGTTGTTAACGCTTTCATAATTGGAGGCTGAATGATAGGAACCAACGCCATATAGCTGTATGCCGCCACCGCGATCGCCCCTAACAAATCCGGAGATAAACGACTAGCAAGGAAAATAGCCGTTGGTCCATCCGCTCCTCCAATAATCGCAATCGAAGACGCATCCGCCATGGTAAATTCCATACCTGGTACTAAGTTAAGTAATACCGCACCAAACAGGGTAGCAAAAATACCCAATTGAGCCGCAGCCCCTAACCACAACGTCTTCGGATTAGCGATCAACGCACCAAAATCGGTTAATGCCCCAACCCCCATAAAGATCAGCAGCGGAAACACCCCAGATTCAATGCCGACATGATAAATGTAATACAGCATGCCTCCCGGTTCAGTAAATCCAGCATTAGGCACATTCGCTAGAATAGCCCCAAACCCAATTGGCAATAGAAGTAAGGGCTCAAACCGTTTGTGAATGGCCAAAAAGAGCAGCACACACCCCACAATGATCATGATAATTTGACCTATGTGAAAATTAGCGATGCCCGTTTCAGTCCAAAGAGTGACAAATCCGTCCATAACATCAACCTCTTAAGCTAAAGTCATTAGCGGTTGTCCAACAGAAACGGCATCACCCTCTTTCACCGTAATCGCTTGAATTACCCCACCGTGTATGGCACGAATCTCGGTTTCCATCTTCATGGCTTCAAGAACAACCAGAATATCGCCTTCATGCACTTCTTGACCTTGCTGCACCACCACTTTAAAAATGTTACCAGCCAGAGGAGCCTTAACTGGGTCACCATTATTATCAACTGGCGTTGGTGCAGGAGAAGACGCGGCCGATTTAGTCGCAGGAGCTCCGACAGGCGTCACCGAGGTGAGTTCCCCTTTAGGCCCCACTTCCACGTCATATACCTGCCCATCAACACGCACACTATATTGCTCTACACCTTTAGCAGCTTGAGGCAGCACAGGCGCTTGCGCAGCAGGTTTAGCCGTTGGCGCTGGTTCAAATGCCGCAGGGTTACCCCGGTTTTTCAGGAATTTAAGGCCGACTTGAGGGAACAAAGCATAGGTTAGAACATCATCGACTTGCTCTTGAGCCAATTTAATTCCGTCCTGAGTGGCTTTTTCTCGTAACTCTGTCGCTAAGTGACTCATTTCAGGTTTTAACAAATCCGCTGGACGACAAGTAATCGGTTTTTCACCATTGAGCACTTTGTCTTGCAACGCTTTGTTTACCTCTGCTGGCGTTGCACCGTATTCGCCTTTTAGCACACCAGCGGTCTCTTTGGTAATGCTCTTATAACGCTCTCCTGTCAGAACGTTCAGAACCGATTGAGTCCCAACAATCTGCGAGGTTGGTGTCACCAGAGGAATAAAACCGAGGTCTTTACGTACATTCGGAATTTCTTTTAACACTTCATCAAGACGATCCGCCGCACCTTGCTCTTTAAGCTGACCTTCCATATTGGTAAGCATGCCACCAGGCACTTGAGCAATCAGAATTCGAGAATCAATCCCTTTCAGTTGGCCTTCGAACTTGGCGTATTTCTTACGCACGCTACGGAAATATGTGGCAATTTCTTCAAGCTGTTCAAGCGATAACTTGGTGTCTCGCTCCGTATTTTGAAGCATGGCAACAACGGTTTCCGTTGCCGTATGACCATAGGTTTGGCTCATCGAGGAAATAGCGGTATCTAAAATATCCACGCCAGCTTCAACAGCCTTAATGGCCGTTGCGGTTGAAAGCCCCGTCGTAGCATGACAGTGCAAAGCCAGGGGGATGGAGCAAGATTCTTTAATCCGCGAAATCAATTCTTGTGCGTCATAGGGTTTGAGCAACCCAGACATATCTTTAATACACAGCGAGTGGCAGCCAAGGTCTTCTAAACGTTTCGCGAGATCTAACCATGTTTGAGTGTTATGGGCAGGACTAATGGTATAGGAGAGAGTGCCTTGCGCATGAGCACCAACATCAATAGTTGCTTTCACCGCAGCTTGGAAATTTCGTACATCATTCATCGCATCAAAAATACGGAACACATCCATACCGTTAGCATGGGCACGTTCAACAAATTTCGCTACAACATCATCGGCGTAATGACGATAACCAAGTAAGTTTTGTCCACGCAATAACATTTGCATTGGCGTATTCGGCATCGCCTTTTTCAGCAAGCGTAGGCGTTCCCAGGGATCCTCACCTAAAAAACGAATACAGGCATCAAACGTTGCCCCACCCCAAGTTTCTAAAGACCAGTACCCCACTTTGTCTAGTTCAGCGGCTATAGGTAACATATCTTCGATACGCATACGGGTCGCGAATAAAGATTGATGAGCATCACGGAGAACTACATCCGTGATCGCAAGTGATTTAGACATGCTTAAATCTCCTTTCTCTTTCACTAATTACGAGACAAACGATATTGATGTACCGCAGCAGATATGGCGGCAATCACTTTGGGGTTGGTGCTGCTTAGATCAGTAGACGAAAGTGTTTGAGGTGTAGATATAGGTTGAGGTAATTCTTTAGGAAGTAAGCGGGACATTAATCTCACTAGATACACTAAGATCGTAAGAAAAAGAAAGACCACTAACATCCCAGTACACATTAAAGTAAATGCATTGACCAGTAAGCTTCCGATATCCGTCATATAGGATCCTTGATTCATAAAATGAACGGGAGGCTACAAAAGAACCGCCCTAGGTTCGACGATGAATGACACAGCGAGCGCTATACCTAAATAACTTCTTATCCCAATTGAGTTCATGATCAATAAAAGAAATTTGGGTATAGCGTTATTAATCCACAAAGGCGGTTATTTTTTATTCACTTACATCACAAAATTACGACGGATAACAAAAAGGATTAACTAATTTGCAAGGGATATAACACTAATGACGGGGTGAAAATCAGAATAAGAGAGAAAGATTGAAGGCGTACAAAAACAAAACTTAGAAAAGAAAAAAGCCTCGCAATAGCGAGGCTTTTTAATAAATGGCGCGCCTGAGAGGATTCGAACCTCTGACCGCCTGGTTCGTAGCCAGGTACTCTATCCAGCTGAGCTACAGGCGCGCTGTGTTTCGATATAACTTGCGTCGTATCAGGGCAATACCCTTAAATCACTTTTCAAAGCCAATGCTTTAAAAATAAATAATGGCGCGCCTGAGAGGATTCGAACCTCTGACCGCCTGGTTCGTAGCCAGGTACTCTATCCAGCTGAGCTACAGGCGCGCTGTGTTTCGATATAACTTGCGTTGTATCAGGGCAGTACCCTTAAATCACTTTTCAAAGCCAATGCTCTAAAAATAAGAATGGCGCGCCTGAGAGGATTCGAACCTCTGACCGCCTGGTTCGTAGCCAGGTACTCTATCCAGCTGAGCTACAGGCGCGCTGTGTTTCGATATAACTTACGTTGTATCAGGGCAGTACCCTTAAATCACTTTTCAAAGCCAATGCTTTAAAAATAAATAATGGCGCGCCTGAGAGGATTCGAACCTCTGACCGCCTGGTTCGTAGCCAGGTACTCTATCCAGCTGAGCTACAGGCGCGCTGTGTTTCAACACAACTTGCGTTATGTTAGGGCAATACCCTTAAATCGTTCTTTCTTTGAAACACAAGGCTCAAGATAAGAAATGGCGCGCCTGAGAGGATTCGAACCTCTGACCGCCTGGTTCGTAGCCAGGTACTCTATCCAGCTGAGCTACAGGCGCGCTGATTTGTGAAGTGTATCACAAAAAATCACTTAAGATAACAGTTTATTGCAAGGCTTTAGCCTCAAGCAATAAATGGCGGTGAGGGAGGGATTCGAACCCTCGATACGGCTACAAACCGTATACTCCCTTAGCAGGGGAGCGCCTTCGGCCTCTCGGCCACCTCACCGCATTATTGTTCATATTCCAAAAGAATATGGCGCGCCTGAGAGGATTCGAACCTCTGACCGCCTGGTTCGTAGCCAGGTACTCTATCCAGCTGAGCTACAGGCGCGCATCTTTTGCTTAGTTGCTAAATTAAGCAAAGCAAGAATGGCGGTGAGGGAGGGATTCGAACCCTCGATACGGCTACAAACCGTATACTCCCTTAGCAGGGGAGCGCCTTCGGCCTCTCGGCCACCTCACCGTCTTGCGGAGGCACATATTACGTTTTACCGAAAATATGTCAAACACTTTCTTGAGGAAAATTGCAAAAACACGCTCAACCGTTGCGTATTTAATCAAAGCGCTGTGAAAATGAACTTTTTCTTCAAATTACAAATGCTAAGTACAAAAAAGGCTGACAAATTTTGTCAGCCTCATTGAGATAATTAGTAGTTGCCTGATGCAACGTTACCGTTACCTTTTTCTGCTTGAATGCGCATGTAAATTTCTTCACGGTGCACAGAAACTTCTTTGGGTGCATTCACACCGATACGTACTTGGTTACCTTTTACACCAAGAACAGTTACTGTCACTTCATCACCGATCATTAGTGTTTCGCCAACGCGGCGAGTCAAAATTAGCATTCTTTGCTCCTTGAGTAATCTCTGTTTTATTGCAACTACGTTATTATCGATCAAAAGTTATATTTAGGTAAACTTTTAGACGAAATGGCTATTAACCTAAGCTAGCTTGGATAACTGGTTCATGTATAACCTCGTCTGATGTAATAAAAGCACTATGAAGAATATTAGCGGCTTCTACAACATCCTGCGGCGCTATGGTCAGCATCGCAGACTGGTTTGTGGTCGAAATATAACGTACATCAATCTCATTCTCGGCTAATAGCTCACAAGAGCGAGCAACCAAGTGTGGTGCTTGTAAACCTACCGTGGTCAATAAACTCACAAGTTCAGTGTTACGGATTTTATCGCTGAAAACCAGTTCTAATTTCGCGCAAGCATCATGTTTTACTACCACTCCTGCCCAATCTGCTTCATCGATCACATTCCAAACTTCAATCCCAAGCATCTGACACTGCTTCGTTAAACTTGATAATGCGTCATGATTAACACAGACAATTGCCATATCGCGTTGAATCGCGATACCACAAACAGGATGCGTACCCACTTCACCCTTGATTAGACTGCCAGCATTTACATCGAATGTAGATAGTACACGTAACGGTACTTGGTGTTGCCATGCATACTGAACACAAGGCAAGTGCAACACTTTAGCTCCTTTACGAGCCATCTCTTCCATGGATGGGAAATCGATCACATCCAGTTTCTGAGCTGTTGGCACAACACGAGGGTCACAAGTGTACACACCATTAACATCGGTAAAGATCTGACATTCATCAGCTTGCAAAGCACCAGCTAGTGTTACCGCACTGGTATCTGAGCCGCCACGTCCTAATGTAGTGATGTCCCCATTTTCATTGACACCTTGAAAACCAGCAACAATAACAATGTGATCTTGTTCCAGTAATTCATTAATCGTTCGGGTATCAATATGCTTAATTGTCGCGTCATTGTGATGATTATCCGTCACAATGCTCGCCTGAGCTCCGGTGAGTGAACGCGCAGAATACCCCATTTTATTCAGAGTCATTGCCACCAGCGCCATTGACACTTGTTCACCTGCAGAGAGCAAAACATCAAGTTCTCTTGCTGTCGGTACACTATCGATTTGTTGAGCCAAACCTAACAGTCTATTGGTTTCACCCGACATTGCAGAAACCACGACAACAACTTGATTACCATCATTTTTCGCTTTAATGATGTGTTCAGCAACCGTGTTGATTCGTTCAATAGAACCAACTGACGTTCCGCCAAACTTTTGCACGACAAGGGACTTTTTCACCAGTATTCACCTTCCCAAGACAAAGTCTCATTAGGACCAAACCGAGCTAATCAACTGATTGACTATAGATTTGGTAGTTGCAAAAACAAAACCAAGTAGCTAATTGGCTTTGACTGAGCCAATTAAACCACTTGGTTAATTGAGTAATGTTACGCACGGTCAAAAAAACATCAACCGTACGTCATTTATTTTTATTTACAGACGCTCAGCAATCCAAGCATCCACAGACTCAAGAGCAGCAGGAAGCGCTTTCGCATCGCTACCACCAGCTTGAGCCATATCAGGGCGACCGCCACCTTTACCACCAACTTGTTGAGCAACCATATTAACAAGGTCACCCGCTTTCACTTTGCCAGTTAGGTCTTTTGTCACACCTGCAATTAGGCCAACTTTATCATCAGCTACGTTACCGAGCATAATAATACCGCTACCCAATTGGTTCTTCAGTTCATCAACCATGCCGCGCAGCGCTTTATTATCTGCACCATCAAGTTGAGCAACTAAAACTTTCACACCTGAAATTTCTTTAGCTTGACTCACTAGGCTTGAACCCGCTTGTGAAGCTAACTTGTCTTTCAGTTGTTGAATTTCTTTTTCTAGAGACTTCGCTTTATGAGCCATCTCTTCCACTTTATGCTCATATTTAGCATGTTGTGATTCGAGATAATCAAGAGCCGCGTCCCCCGTTACCGCTTCAATACGACGAATACCTGCCGCAATACCACTTTCTGAAGTGATCTTAAACAAACCGATATCGCCAGTGTGATGAGCGTGAATACCACCACACAGTTCAGTTGAAAATTCGCCCATGCTTAGCACGCGAACTTCATCATCGTATTTTTCACCGAACAGAGCCATAGCGCCTTTTTCTTTCGCTTCGTCAATGTTCATGATGTTCGTTTCAATCACGTGGTTACGACGGATATGTTCATTAACCAAACGTTCAACACGTTTGATTTCATCCGCCGTCATTGCTTCTAGATGAGAGAAGTCAAAACGTAGGCCTTCAGCACGAACCAGTGAGCCTTTCTGAGCAACGTGAGTCCCTAACACATGACGCAGTGCAGCATGCAATAGGTGAGTTGCAGAGTGGTTTAGAGAGCTTGCTGTACGGCGAGCTTCATCCACTAGAGCTTTCACTTCATCACCTTGAGCAAGAACACCTTCTTGGAGTTCACCATGATGAGCAATCGCATTACCCAGTTTTTGGGTATCTTCAACAACAAAACGACCAGCAGTTGTTTCTAGAACACCGGTATCACCAGCTTGACCGCCTGATTCAGCATAGAATGGCGTTTCATCTAGAACCACAATCGCTTTGTCACCAGCAGATAAAGAAGTTACTTCTTCGCCATCAACAAACAAATGAGAGATGATGCTGCGACCTTCTGTTGCTGTATAACCACAGAATTCAGTGCTGCCATCTACTTTAATTTTGGTGTTGTAGTCAGTATCAAATTGCCCTGCTTCGCGTGCACGCTGACGCTGCTCTTCCATCGCAGATTCAAAACCAGCTTCGTCGATAGTAAAGCCGCGTTCACGCGCTACATCGTTGGTTAAATCTGCTGGGAATCCATAAGTATCGTAGAGTTTGAATACGGTTTCGCCATCAAGCTCTTTATCAGAAAGGTTATCCAACGCTTCATTTAAGATTGCAAGACCACGGTCAAGTGTACGACCAAAGTTCTCTTCTTCAATACGCAGAACTTTCTCTACCACAGCTTGTTGTTCTTTAAGAACTTTACCTGCAGTACCCATAATTTCAGCAAGAGGGCCAACCAATTTATGGAAGAATGCGCCTTTCGCACCAAGCTTGTTACCATGACGAACAGCACGACGAATGATACGACGTAGAACGTAACCACGGCCTTCATTTGATGGCATTACACCGTCAACGATCAAAAACGCACATGAACGAATGTGGTCAGCAACAACACGCAAAGACTGATTAGAAAGGTCTTCGTAACCGATCACGTCAGCTGCTGCTTTGATGAGAGTTTGGAATACATCAATTTCGTAGTTAGAGTGCACGCCCTGCATAATTGCAGAAATACGTTCAATACCCATACCAGTATCCACTGATGGTTTTGGTAGAGGTTCCATCGTGCCATCAGCAAGACGGTTGAACTGCATAAATACGTTGTTCCAGATCTCGATAAAACGGTCGCCATCTTCTTCAGGTGTACCAGGACGGCCACCCCAAATGTGATCACCGTGATCATAGAAAATTTCAGAACAAGGGCCACAAGGACCAGTATCCCCCATTTGCCAGAAGTTATCTGACTCGTAGGCTTTACCACCTTTTTTATCACCGATACGCACGATGCGATCCGCTGGCAAACCGATTTGTTTGTTCCAGATATCGAAAGCTTCATCGTCAGTTTGGTAAACAGTGACTAGCAGACGTTCTTGTGGCAGTTTCAACACACTGGTTAGAAATTCCCACGCAAACTTAATCGCGTCTTCTTTGAAGTAATCACCGAAACTAAAGTTACCCAACATTTCAAAAAATGTGTGGTGACGTGCAGTGAAGCCGACGTTCTCTAGGTCATTGTGCTTACCACCTGCACGTACACAGCGCTGAGCTGTTGTCGCTCGAGTGTAAGAACGCTTTTCTAAACCTAGAAAACAGTCTTTAAATTGGTTCATCCCCGCGTTAGTAAACAGCAGAGTTGGGTCGTTATGAGGTACCAGTGATGAACTGTCAACAATCTGGTGACCTTTACTTTCAAAGAATGAGAGGAACGCGTTGCGAACCTCATCCGTGCTCATGTACATGCAGCTCTTCCTGAAATTCTCAAATGAAATTTTTGCGCTATTGTAAAGCATGGATAAGAGTTCGCCTAGTTCTCTAAGTGAAAAGAGTCAAATCAACTCAGTTTTGATGAACATTAGCGGTACTATTGCAGAATTAAATCCCCCTCAGGGAACAACTTACTCATCTTCTGATGAGTTACTGAGTGCATACTGAATTTGGTCAAAGCTAAAACCACGATATTGTAAAAAACGGACTTGTTTAGCGTATTCTTTTGCATCTTCCGCTTTTTGGCCTTTGAACTTTTTCCATGCAGTCTCTTTCGCTAATTCAAACCAGTCCGGTTGTTCTTCTTCAATCGCAGCATCCACATCATGCTCAGCAACACGTTTAAGCGACAGTTCTTGACGAATTCGTCGTTCACCATGACCTTTATAAACATGTTGTCTTACCTGACTTTTGGCATAGCGAAAATCATCCAGATAACCATACTCAAGACACAACTGTACTGCTTGAGTGATCTCCGCCGACTCGTAACCTTTTATCGTCAGTTTCTGCTCTAACTCATACATGCCATGATCGCGTCGACTAAGCAATTGAATAGCCGCTTCTTTAACTGACAGTGTTGGCGCTTTATTTGCCTTCATCATTGTATTGATCCTAACAAAAAGCCCCGCATGAGCAGGGCTTTGTTTATTCAATTATCTGTCGAGCAGTTTATAGCTCTTCTTGCTCAGGGGCTGCTTTTGCATCCACTTCTTCTACATCAGCTTCTGACACAGGGCTAAGCAGCATATCGCGTAGTTTAGTATCTAACTCATGCGCAATATGTGTGTTCTCTTTTAGATACTTACACGCATTTGCTTTACCTTGGCCAATTTTGTCGCCATTGTAGCTGTACCATGCACCTGCTTTTTCAACCAATTTGTGTTTAACACCTAGGTCGATTAGCTCACCTTCACGGTTAAAGCCTTGACCATACATAATTTGCGTGTTTGCTTCTTTAAATGGTGCAGCAATTTTGTTTTTCACTACTTTGATGCGGGTTTCGTTACCCACAACTTCATCACCTTCTTTGATTGCGCCAGTACGACGAATATCAAGACGAACAGAAGCGTAGAATTTAAGTGCGTTACCACCTGTAGTGGTTTCTGGGTTACCAAACATCACACCAATCTTCATACGAATTTGGTTGATGAAGATACACATACAGTTAGAGGCTTTTAGGTTACCAGTTAGCTTACGCATCGCTTGAGAAAGCATACGAGCTTGCAGACCCATGTGGCTATCACCCATTTCGCCTTCAATTTCAGCTTTAGGAGTCAATGCCGCAACCGAGTCGACAACCATAACATCAACCGCGCCAGAACGAGCCAAAGCATCACAGATTTCAAGTGCTTGTTCACCTGTATCTGGTTGAGAAACCAAAAGTTCATCGATATTTACACCCAATTTACGAGCGTAGATAGGGTCAAGCGCGTGCTCTGCATCGATAAACGCACAGGTTTTACCTTCACGTTGCGCTGCTGCGATAAGTTCAAGAGTAAGGGTTGTTTTACCTGACGATTCTGGACCATAGATTTCAACGATACGGCCCATTGGTAAACCACCAGCACCTAACGCGATGTCTAGAGAGAGAGAACCTGTAGAAATCGTTTCTACATCCATTGTGCGGTTGTCACCAAGGCGCATAATGGAACCTTTACCGAATTGTTTCTCAATTTGACCTAGGGCTGCTGCGAGAGCCTTCTGTTTATTTTCGTCCATTACTTTCTCCAGACTGTCACTCTTTGAAATAGGGTGATCGATGCAAAATCAGTTCGACAATTAAATGTCTTGATGGCACTCATTATACTGTTGATTCATACAGTGTCCACCCCTGTATGTTAATTTTTTGCCATGCACTCGACCGATGTCACTTTTTCACCCAGCAAGATATTGACTGATCACTGATAACGCATGACGAACAGCTTGTTCCCTCACTTGCGCTCGGTCGCCAGCAAAATGCTCAGTGCTGACTTTGAGCCAACCATCTCGATTTGCCCATGCGAAACACACAGTACCTACTGGCTTGGCCTCAGAACCACCACCGGGGCCTGCGATACCGCTAATCGATACGCCAATCGTACCATGAGAATGAGCAAGAGCGCCTTGCACCATTTCTATTACGACAGGTTCAGAAACCGCACCATAAGCTGCTAATGTGGCCTCTTTTACATCAATCATTTCTTGTTTAGCTTCATTGGTGTAGGTCACAAAAGCCCGATCAAACCATTGGGAGCTTCCCGCTATATCCGTAATTGCGCTGGCGACACCACCACCAGTACATGATTCAGCGGTAACCAATACCTGTTTTTCTTGAAGTAACATCTGCCCAAGGGTATGACTCAAATTTTGTAACGATTGCATGACCAAAAACCTCATTTCATCTTTTCGCATGATGGTGATTCACGTATCCTAAGCCGCAAAGTCCTTAAACAAAAGAAGTAATCCGTGACTGCCGAGAAACAACATACTCCTATGATGCAGCAATATCTGAAGCTTAAAGCGGAAAACCCAGATATTTTGCTGTTTTACCGAATGGGAGATTTTTACGAACTGTTCTATGACGATGCAAAACGCGCATCTCAGTTACTTGATATCTCATTAACGAAACGTGGCGCTTCGGCGGGCGAGCCAATTCCGATGGCAGGCGTCCCTTTCCATGCCGTTGAAAGCTATCTTGCTAAGCTCGTGCAACTCGGTGAGTCCGTAGCCATTTGTGAACAAATTGGCGACCCAGCCACCAGCAAAGGCCCAGTTGAGCGTAAAGTTGTACGTATTGTTACACCTGGTACCGTAACCGACGAAGCCTTGTTATCGGAGCGAGTAGATAACCTGATTGCCGCCATTTACCATCAATCTGGTCGCTTTGGTTATGCCACACTAGATTTAACCTCAGGTCGTTTCCAACTGATCGAGCCTGAAACAGAAGAAGCTATGGCTGCAGAGCTACAACGTACTGCGCCACGCGAATTGCTCTTCCCTGAAGACTTTGAGCCAGTTCAACTCATGGCACATCGCCAAGGTAATCGTCGTCGCCCAGTTTGGGAATTTGAACTGCAAACCGCTAAACAACAATTGAACCAACAATTTGGCACTAAAGACTTGGTAGGCTTTGGCGTAGAAAAGGCGAACTTGGGTCTTTGCGCGGCAGGCTGTCTGATTCAATACGTGAAAGACACCCAACGCACCGCATTACCGCACATTCGTTCATTGACCTTGGATCGCCAAGATCAATCAGTGATCTTAGATGCAGCGACTCGTCGCAACCTTGAACTGACTCAGAATCTATCCGGTGGCACAGATAACACCCTTGCTGAAGTACTTGATCACTGTGCAACGCCAATGGGCAGCCGCATGCTCAAACGTTGGATTCATCAGCCAATGCGTCACTTCGAGGCATTAAATCAACGTCTAGATGCCATCGGTGAAATTAAAGATGACGTCTTATTTGCTGAGCTTCACCCCGTATTGAAGCAGATCGGCGATATTGAACGCATACTTGCTCGTTTAGCTTTGCGCTCAGCTCGTCCACGCGATCTAGCTCGTTTACGTAATGCACTATCGCAACTGCCTGAACTAGCGGAACTATTAGCCCAAGTGAAACATCCATATTTGGCTCAGTTGAAAGACTATGCTGCCCCTATGGATGAGTTAAGCGCACTACTTGCAAACGCCATCATAGAGAACCCACCCGTGGTTATTCGCGACGGTGGTGTTATCGCCCCTAACTACAATGCCGAATTAGATGAATGGCGAGACTTGGCCGCCGGCGCTACTTCTTTCTTAGAAAAAATGGAAGCGGATGAACGTGAACGTCATGGTATTGATTCACTAAAAGTGGGTTATAACAACGTGCATGGCTTCTTTATTCAAGTAAGCCGAGGCCAAAGCCATCTTGTTCCACCGCATTATATGCGTCGTCAAACATTGAAAAATGCCGAACGCTATATCACGCCAGAGTTGAAACAGCATGAGGATAAAGTACTAAATTCGAAGTCCAAGGCCCTTGCTTTAGAGAAACAACTTTGGGAAGAGCTTTTTGATCTGCTACTCCCGCATTTAGAAGCACTACAAAACTTAGCATCAGCTCTATCTCAACTCGATATTCTGCAAAACCTAGCAGAACGCGCCGATACCTTGGATTATTGCCGTCCAACGTTAACGACAGAGATAGGCATTCATATCGAAGATGGTCGTCACCCAGTTGTAGAACAAGTGATGGATGACCCATTTATTGCCAACCCAATCGACCTTGCTCCAGAGCGTCAAATGTTGATCATAACAGGGCCGAATATGGGGGGTAAATCAACCTATATGCGTCAAACTGCGTTGATCGCGTTAATGGCACATATCGGTTCTTATGTTCCAGCTCGCTCAGCATCGATTGGTCAACTTGATCGCATTTTCACCCGTATAGGGGCTTCTGACGACCTAGCTTCTGGTCGTTCTACCTTCATGGTTGAAATGACAGAAACTGCCAATATCTTGCATAACGCAACTGCGCAAAGCTTGGTACTGATGGATGAAATCGGCCGTGGTACCAGTACTTATGATGGTTTATCACTGGCTTGGGCAAGCGCTGAATGGTTGGCGAAAAAAATAGGTGCTCTTACCTTATTTGCGACTCACTACTTTGAACTCACAGAGTTACCAAAACTGGTGCCAAATTTAGTTAACGTTCACCTTGATGCCGTAGAGCATGGCGATAGCATTGCCTTTATGCACTCCGTTAATGAAGGCGCAGCAAGTAAATCTTATGGTTTAGCTGTTGCAGGTTTGGCTGGTGTACCAAAAGAGGTGATCAAGCAAGCGCGCCAGAAGTTAGCTCAATTAGAGCAAATTGGTAAAAGTGAAACAGGGCTCAATCCTACTTCAACCGTCGACATTGCTAATCAACTCAGTTTAATCCCCGAGCCAAGTGAGGTGGAACAAGCACTCAGCGCGATTGATCCAAATGATCTTTCACCACGCCAAGCCTTAGATTTGATCTATCAACTA
This sequence comes from Vibrio tritonius, assembly GCF_001547935.1. Taxonomy (NCBI): domain Bacteria; kingdom Pseudomonadati; phylum Pseudomonadota; class Gammaproteobacteria; order Vibrionales; family Vibrionaceae; genus Vibrio; species Vibrio tritonius. Next base: position 533,078 of record NZ_AP014635.1, on the reverse strand, counting down.
AAAAAAATGTTGTAACGATCTTTGCTCAACCAAAAAGTCGAAAACTAAAAAAGGCACTCATTTGAGTGCCTTACTTTTGATATCGTCGAAACGTTACATTTCTACTTCAACGTTGAACAGAGATTCCATACTTAAGCCTTGTTTCATCAGGATCTCTCTCAAACGGCGTAATCCTTCCACTTGAATTTGACGAACTCGTTCTCGGGTTAGATTAATCTCACGTCCCACCTCTTCAAGAGTCGATGGTTCATAGCCAAGTAAGCCAAAACGACGTGCTAACACTTCTTTCTGTTTTGGATTGAGTTCATCTAACCAATTCATTAGAGAATCACGAATATCATCATCTTGAGTAGAAACTTCAGGATCTGAGTTGTTTGCATCTGGAATAATATCCAGCAATGCTTTATCCCCATCACCACCGATTGGCGTGTCAACAGAGCTAATACGTTCGTTCAAACGAAGCATTTTGCTCACATCGTCTACCGGCTTATCAAGCTCAAGAGCGATCTCTTCCGCTGTTGGTTCATGGTCTAAACGTTGTGATAGTTCACGAGCAGTACGCAGATAAATATTGAGTTCTTTCACAACATGGATAGGTAAGCGAATGGTGCGAGTTTGATTCATCAAAGCGCGTTCAATCGTTTGACGAATCCACCATGTTGCGTAAGTTGAAAAACGGAATCCGCGTTCTGGGTCGAATTTTTCCACTGCTCGAATCAAACCAAGGTTACCTTCTTCAATAAGATCCAGAAGAGCTAAACCACGATTACTGTAGCGGCGAGAAATTTTAACCACTAAACGTAAGTTACTTTCGATCATACGTTTTCTGGCGGCTTCACAACCACGCAAAGCGCGGCGTGCATAGAGAACTTCTTCTTCTGCGGTCAACAAAGGAGAAAAGCCGATTTCGCTTAAATACATCTGTGTTGCATCTAAACTTTTGGATGAAACATCAAACTCTTCGCGAACGTCATCATTGCTGTCCGTGTCATTAGAACTTTCTTCACTAGTTGTTGTTAATTCGTTATCCGTTTCAATTACGTCACGGTCATATTCGAAATTTTCAACTTTAGTGGCTGTATTGCTGATACTCATAGCGCCTCCCCATGGCAAGTAAAGCAAGACATTTCAACTTCAATGTCGTTACATGACTCATCTATAAAGTATGTTGTTTATGGCAAATACCGTTTTGGATTAACAGATTTACCTTGATAGCGAATTTCAAAATGCAAACGGACACTTGTCGAACCCGAACTTCCCATCGTGGCGATTTTCTGCCCGCCTCTCACACTTTGACCTTCTTTAACCAGCAACCGGTCGTTGTGGGCATATGCACTAATGTAGTTATCATTGTGCTTTATAATAATTAGGTTCCCATAGCCCCGTAATGCATTGCCTGAATAGACTACAGTGCCTGATGCAGTAGATACGATGGATTGACCTCGCTGCCCTGCGATATCTATCCCTCTATTTCCCTGATCCCCTGCTGAGAACTGACTAATAATTCGTCCTTTTGTTGGCCATAACCATTTGGAAATCTTATGGTCTGACACATTAGGAGTTTTTAATTTAGCGTTAACATTCTTGTTACCGCTATGACCAACATACTCTTTTGATTTGCCTTGATCAATACCCTTACTCGCGGTTTTACCACCCACTTTAGAGGTATTTTTCAAAGAATTAGATGCACTCGCCACCTTTGTCGTAGGTGTAGAAATTGTGCTTGGAGCCTTGATAACCGGAGAAGTAACAGGGATTTTTCTCGTAACATTTGCTCTGGAACCATGCACGGGGGGAGTGTACTTTGGTCCCCAGAGTTTGAGTCGATCTCCGGGATGGATCACATAAGGAGGCGCTAGATTATTGTAACGAATGATTTCTTTTACATCTTTGTCGGTGATATAAGAGATGAAGTAAAGCGTATCACCGGATTTTACCTGATAGTAACTACCACGGTAACTACCGCGTTCTATGGCATTGTAATCTTTTCCCAATCCAGACACCGGAGCAGGCATGTGTGGTGCACATCCGACTAATAAGCCAGAGAGGCTAAATGCCAGCAGATGTCTGAATGGGATGCTCATCATTACGCTAAATCACCAGGAATTAACGGTACAAATCGTACATCTTCGATTGACTGATAAATCCATTGGTCTCCTTGGCGTTGAATCACATATAGCTGTTGTTGATCATCTCCAACAGGAATCACAAGACGCCCTCCATCAGCAAGTTGATCAAGTAAGGCCTGAGGAACAGATTCCGCAGCAGCAGTAACGATGATCGCATCAAACGGCCCTTTGCTCGGCCACCCCATCCAACCATCACCATGCTTTGTTGATACATTATAAATGTCGAGCTGCTTCAGTCGGCGTTTTGCATCCCACTGTAATGACTTGATTCTCTCTATCGAACAAACGTGTTGCACCAAATGCGCTAACACCGCGGTTTGATACCCAGAGCCCGTTCCTACTTCTAAGACTCGACTAGCATGATTTAATTCCAGCATCTGCGTCATTTTAGCGACAATGTACGGTTGGGAAATGGTTTGTCCCTGCCCAATAGGTAGAGCGTTATTGTCATAGGCTTGATGCATCATGGCTTGAGAAACGAACGCTTCTCTGGGCACTGAATACATAGCCTCTAATACGCGCTGATCTGTGATGCCTTGAGCGGCTAAAAACTGAACCAACTTTTCAGCTTTTGGGTTCGCCATTCACCTATCCTTTCAACCAATCATTCATACAATTGAGCGACTCATGAGCCGTAAGATCAACCTGCAGTGGCGTTACAGAGACAAACCCTTTATCGATAGCGTGAAAGTCAGTGCCTTCACCTGCATCGGCACGCTCTCCTGGAGGCCCTAACCAAAAAATATCGTGACCACGGGGGTCTTTCTGGCGAATCATGTTTTCCGCGTGGTGACGAGCACCTAGTCGAGTCACTTGAAATCCTTTCAGATGTTCAATGGCACAATCAGGCACATTCACATTTAATAGACGATTGGTTGGAATAGCATTAGCAAGGTGTTGCTCCACCATTTGACGCGCAATATGCGCTGCAGTTGTAAAATTCTGCGTTCCAACCAAAGAAAACGCGATAGATTGCACACCAAGAAAATGCCCTTCCATCGCTGCCGCGACCGTTCCTGAATACAGAACATCATCTCCCAAATTGGCTCCGTGATTAATCCCGGTGAGTACCAAGTCAGGTTTGTTGTCGCGTAGCAATTCGTTAAGCGCAAAATGCACACAATCGGTTGGCGTTCCCTGTACCGAATAACGCTGTGGCGCAATTTGGTTTACACGTAACGGCTGTTCTAAAGTCAACGAATTGGAAGCACCGGAACGATTACGATCAGGTGCAACTACCGTAATATTAGCGATATCGGCTAAGGCATGTTCGAGTACAGCAATGCCTTCAGCATAAACACCATCATCGTTGCTTAGGAGAATATTCACTCGTTTATCAGTCATAGTGGCGCTCTACGGGTATCTCTTCGATAAGTTCACGAACGATTGAGGTAGCGAAACTACCAGAATCTAATGTGAAACTGAGTTTAATCATATCGTTATCGACTTCCCAGACCAAATCTTTTGCTTTTAATGAAATGGCACGGCGATCATGACGCATCCGGTTACCACGAATCAACGCCATCAAATCGTCTTCCGCATCAAGACAAGACTGCTCTAATTGCTGCGCAGCACCTTGAGTAGGTAGGGCATTATCTCCCGCAAGGGCAGCGCTAATGGCAGCCATCTCAGACTCCACTTGCTGTTGCAGTGTTGGTAATTGAGCAGAATCAGCAAGAACAGCTTCGCCCGCACTTAACACTAAATCACCAGCCATAACCGTATTAAACACCTGTTGTTCAATACGTTGAGAAACAATGTGATTAAAAATCCAAGAGCGTGCCGCAGAAAGATACATACTGCGCTGCTTCTGATTACGAGTACGAACATTCTCGCGGCCCCAACGGCGCGCTTCATGCAGGTTATTGCCATCACGACCAAAACGCTGACTGCCAAAATAGTTTGGCACGCCTTGTTCTTTGACGACTGCAAGACGTGCTAACACATCAGACACATCGGAAACTTCAGAAAGAGTGACCACAAAATGGTTCGCTTGAAGATCACCAGGGCGCAATTTGCGGTTATGACGTGTCATTTCCAGAACTTCGATCGTCGGATGCTCTATCTGGAACAACGCCAAATTAGGGAACGATTTGCCAGGAAGATGAACACACAGCCACTGCTCCGTGACTGCGTGGCGGTCTTTTAACCCAGCCCAGCTCACATCTTTTGATTTAACGCCACACGCTTTAGCTAGCTCATTTGCTACAAAACTGGTGTTCTCACCCGTTTTACGAATGTGCACCATTAAAAAGTCGCCACTGCCACTTAAAGGATACCCAAGATCTTCAACTACCTGAAAATGTTCAGGTAAGGCTTTTAGTTTTGCTTTTGCCGTTGGCTTACCACATAGATAAGCAAAAGGTGCCAAAATATCACTCATTCTGTATTTCCAATGTCGCTTAAATGCGAGTTAATAAGACAACCGCCTCACAAGCGATGCCTTCTTTGCGTCCAGTAAAACCTAAACGCTCAGTGGTTGTTGCTTTGACGTTCACATTACCCAGTTCGGTCTCTAGATCTTGAGCAATCGCTTGGCACATAGCCTCAATGTGAGGTGCCATTTTGGGCGCTTGTGCCAAAATAGTAATGTCAGCATTACCAAGACGATAGCCTTGCTCTTTTACGCGGCGATAAACATCTTTCAATAGTTCTCGACTGTCCGCACCTTTCCACTTATCGTCAGTATCAGGGAAATGACGACCAATATCACCGGCTGCGATTGCACCAAGCAGAGCATCACAAAGCGCGTGTAATGCAACATCGCCATCGGAGTGAGCAATCAAACCTTGCTCGTAAGGAATCGACACTCCACCAATAATAATTGGGCCTTCACCGCCAAATTTGTGTACGTCAAAACCGTGGCCAATTCTAATCATTTTTCTTCCTTTTCACGTCGGAGATAGAACTCAGCTAACGCGAGATCTTCGGGTTGAGTGATTTTAATATTATCTGCTCGACCTGCGACCAGTGCAGGAGCATAACCTAGCCACTCAAAAGCAGAAGCTTCATCGGTGATGGTTACTTGTTGTTGTAATGCATCGTGCAATGCACGTTGTAGAGATTGAGCACGAAACATCTGCGGGGTTAACGCATGCCAAAGTGCTACTCTATCCACAGTATGTTGAATTTGTTGTTCTGAATCAGACCGTTTCATTGTATCGCGTACTGGTGACGCCAAAATTGCGCCTACTCTATGTTGCGTAGCAACATCAATCAAACCGGAAACGTCATCTAGATTAACACAAGGCCTTGCTGCATCGTGCACTAACACCCATTCATTTTTCAGGTTTTGGCAAACATAGTTGAGCGCAGAAAGCACAGAATCAGCCCGCTCTTTACCACCGGAAACTCGAATAACTCGCTCATGGGATGCCAAAGAAAGCTCTGGGAAATAAGGATCATCGTCACTAACTGCTACCACTACTTGGGTGATGGCTGGATGACTGAGCAATTTTTCTACCGTGTGCTCTAACACGGTGTGCCCTAGTAAGTTTAGATATTGCTTAGGACGATCCGCTTTCATGCGGCTACCGACTCCAGCAGCAGGCACAATAGCGATTATCTCATGGTTCATTAATTATTATCCTCACCGATGATTCGGTAAAAGGTTTCTCCATCTTTAATCATGCCTAACTCATGGCGAGCACGTTCTTCAATCGCATCTGAGCCTTGACGTAAATCGTCAATTTCCGCAAACATCTCTTGATTTCGTTGATGAAGGTTTGCATTTACCTGTTCTTGAGCTTCAGTCTCGCTCGCTACTGTTTGGTAATCGGATATCCCATTTTTACCAAACCACAGGGTATATTGCAGACTGCCGAGGAGCAGTAATAAGGTCAAGGCAAAGAGTCGCATCTTCAATACTCACCGCTTAATTTATGCCACATAAAAAACATAAAGTGTTAAAAACTGGAGGTACGGTCCACTTATAGCATAAGCCTCTCATTTTAGCGAGTTAGGACCAAAACCTCTCTGTAAGGAGATCACCTCTTTTTAGAATAATCTCTTCATTTTTCAAGGTGTCATGCCTTTGCGAGAAATTACATATTCTATACCCAAATGACCTCAAGATGCAGACATCAGAGCTTCATCAACGAGCACAGGTCAAGCTCAATGGCGGCAGGAATGGTCATTCCCTTAGATAAACAAAAAAGCGACCTCCGCTAGAAAGTCGCTTTTCTCTTATACCAATCAGAATAGATTTTAAGGCCCCCTACTATAGAGAGGCCTTGTGCACTAAATTATGCGTAAATCCACAGTAGCAGCGCGACACCGAATACAATACGATAAATACCAAACGCATTGAATGTAAAACGATTTAAGAATGCTAAGAACAGCTTCATTACAACCCAAGCAGACAGGTAAGCGACAACAAAACCCACCGCCAATGCTTTAAACATTTCTGGGGTGAAATCTTTGTAGTGACCAAGCAAGTCTAAACCACTTGCCGCAACCATTACTGGTAGCGCCAGTAAGAACGAAAACTCAGCACTCGCAGTGCGGCTAACACCGGCTAACAAGGCACCCACAATGGTTGAACCGGCGCGGCTAGTGCCCGGAACTAAAGCAAAAACTTGCGCGACACCAATCGCAACAGCTTGGCGATAAGAAATCTCATCTAAGGTATGAGTCGATGGCTCGCGATTCTTTAGATATCGTTCCACAATTAGGAAGATAATACCGCCAACAATAAACATGATTGGAACAACAGTAACGGTAAAGAGAGACTTCACTTCATCTTTCAATAAAAAGCCAATCGCGGCAATTGGAAGGAAAGCAATAAATACTTTCATCCACAAAGAGAAATATTTAGGGTGAAAACGTTCTTTGTAATTGGTTAGTACCGCCAAAATAGCAGCCAACTGAATAATCACTTCAAACGCTTTATTACTATCGGTTTGTGGTAAGCCTAACCATTCACTAGCGATGATCAAATGCCCAGTTGAAGAGATAGGAAGGAACTCCGTTACCCCTTCAATGAGGCCAAGTATTGCACTTTGCAGTATGTCCATTTATTTACTCTATTGTTGTTTCGTCAAACCAAGGTTGAATTGCTTTTAAAATATCGAGATCGTTGGCCAAAGACCAAATTTGCCGTATAGAACGACCATCATTTGGAATAAGAAGTTCCGGACAAAGTTCATAAAGAGGTTGAATCACGAAAGGATAACGATAAATATCAGGACGTGGTAACTGAGGTTTCTGAGTTGAACAAACATCACCAAAAAGAATAATGTCTAAGTCGAGCGTGCGATCTTGAAACTTCTGTGCATCCACGTCCCTCCCCCAGCGCATTTCGATATCACGAAGTGCACTCACTAACTCTTCTAAACTGAGCGAAGTATTAAATTGAGCCACTAAGTTGTAGAAGGGATGACTATTAAATCCAATCGCATCGCACTCATAGATGGTAGAGAGCTTTAAGCCTGACCCCAGCCGGGCCAACTCTCGTACCGCTGCCTCTATATGTTTTTCTCGTTCGAGATTGGATCCTATGCCAACATAGGTTGTGATCATGCCACTCCCCGTTCAATCACAACCCCAACACTGCGTGCTTGGGCGACCGCTTTGGGTTTAGCTACACGAATCTTAATCCATGGCACACCAAAACGTTCCATGATCAATTGAGCGATCTCCTCTGCCACTCGTTCAACTAACAAGAAACGGCCTGATTCAATATGCTGAATCACAGCGCTACTTACAGTCGAATAATCTAAAGCATCACTGACATCATCACTAAGACCTGCAGGGCGATTATCATGCGCCATTTCAATATCTAGGATGAGTTTCTGTTTGATCTGCTGTTCCCAATCGTAAACACCAATCGTGGCGATGACTTCAAGCTGGTCTATAAAAACTTTATCCATTATTTATTTCGTTCCTTTTACAGGTCGGATACCCAAATCGATTAAAAAAACGTACTATTTGTCAGTCGCGATATCATATACCGAAACGATAGTAATATGTGAATTTCACGTTGTTTTTTCTTTCCCTACTGTTAGATAGTATCAACGGAACTATCAGCACAACTTAGAGGCAAATATGACTCCACTGGCACTAATAATGACGATTTTCGCCTATTTACTTGGGTCAGTATCCAGTGCCGTACTGATTTGTCGCCTATTAAAGTTACCTGATCCACGAGAAACTGGCTCACATAACCCCGGTGCCACAAATGTCTTGCGTATTGGCGGGAAAAAGGCCGCAGCCTCGGTATTAATTTGCGACATGCTCAAAGGCACAATTCCGGTCTGGGGCAGCTACTTTTTAAGTATTGAACCTTTTGTTCTGGGAATTATTGCTATTGCGGCCTGTTTAGGTCACATGTATCCAATATTCTTCCATTTTAAAGGAGGCAAAGGTGTTGCCACTGCATTAGGTGCTATCGCACCAATAGGCCTCAATCTCACCGCCGCGATCATGCTCACTTGGCTCCTTGTTGCCGTGGTGTTTCGCTATTCCTCTCTCGCAGCATTAGTCACTGTATTGTTAGCGCCGCTTTATACGTGGATGATCAAACCCATGTACACCTTGCCTGTCGCCATGCTGTGCTGCTTAATTGTGCTGCGTCATCATCAAAATATAAAACGACTCTTTACAGGCACTGAGCCAAAGGTGGGTGAAAAAAAGATCGTCGATGAATCCTAAATGAGCGTGATAGCTCACTTAGGATAATAATAGAAGGGATTGTTAATCACTCAGCAACCGAACGTTGCATGATAATTTAGTTTGAGTAAACGCGGCGCAAAAACGTCTGCAGCATATCTGTTACAAACTCTGGTTGTTCTAAATTACTAATATGTCCCGCATCAGGAATGAGCACCAGTTGACTACCCGTGATGTCATCATTCATCAGGTAAGACTCTAGCGCAGGACGAGGTTTATCTTCTGTTCCCACCGCAATCAAAACTGGCAGAACCAACTTTTCAGCCTCTTCCATCACATCACGGCGACCAAATACCATTTTGCCGATGCGTGCAATTTCAACCGCCTTATCTCCTTTTAACTCACTCAAATGGGCTGTAAATTGTTCCACTAAATGTGGCGCTTTGGTCATCACTTGTGACGAGAAAAACAGTGGCACGACAGCATTAACGATCGCAGGAGGCATCATTTTTACCTGCTCGATAGTATCGAGCATTGCAAAATACTTCTGATGGGTCACTTGAGGCTCTAAGCCTAAAAAAGTATCCATCAAAACAAGAGACTGCACACGTTGCGGCGCAAGCAAGGCTAATTCAGCGCCCCACATTCCCCCTACAGAAAGGCCAATAACCGAAAAGCGTTCAATGGCTAAATGATCCATTAAAGCCAATATATGACGTGCGTAATCTTGTAAAGAACGCATTGAAGAAGGTGCAGCCTCTGAGCTACCGTGAGCCCATAAATCAGGAACAATGCAGCGATAATGCTGAGAAAGCGCCGCAACTTGCGGGGCCCACATCTCGCTATCCCATAAATAGCTGTGGCCAAAAACCAGAACCTCTCCTTCACCTTGGTCGAGGTAATTCATTGTGTTGCCGTCGATCATAAATGTGTTCATATCTGGTTTCCTGATTGAACGTTGGGTAGAAACAAAAACGGCCGCTATTTGCGACCGTTTGCACGTTAAGAGTGTTTTATCGGCGTTAGCTGGTCTATCGGCCAGCGCGGACGCGCTTCAAGGCTTAAATCACTCACATCACCATTTTTCAAACGTTGCATGCCCGCATACGCGATCATCGCTCCGTTATCGGTACAGAATTCAGTTCGTGGGTAATAAACCGCACCACCTCTTTTCTGTGCTAATTTTTCCAGCGCGGCGCGCAACGCTTTGTTTGCACTCACCCCACCGGCGATAACAATACGTTTTAATCCGGTTTGATCCAAGGCGCGTTTGCATTTAATGACCAAAGTATCACAAACCGCCTCTTGGAATGCATAAGCGATATCCGCACGAGTTTGTTCATCATCACCTTCTGCCGAAATGGTGTTCGCCGTAAACGTTTTAAGGCCAGAAAAACTCATGTCTAAGCCAGGACGGTCGGTCATTGGACGCGGAAATTTAAAGCGACCAGGAGTGCCTTTTTCCGCTAAACGAGCCAATAATGGGCCGCCAGGGTAATCTAGCCCCATTAATTTAGCTGTTTTATCAAACGCTTCACCGGCAGCATCATCAATCGATTCACCAAGAATTTGATAGTCACCAATTGAGCGAACTTCCACTATCATGGTGTGGCCACCTGAAACCAACAGTGCTAAAAATGGAAATTCTGGCGGAGTGTCTTCCAGCATAGGCGCTAATAAATGGCCTTCCATATGGTGTACAGGCACCGCCGGTACATTCCATGCGTAAGCCAAACTGCGACCAATGGTCGCCCCAACTAATAAAGCACCTACTAACCCAGGACCCGCAGTGTAAGCAACACCATCGATATCCGCTGGCGTCAAGTTCGCATCAGCCAGTGCAGCTTTAATAAGAGGAACAGCCTTTTTTACATGGTCGCGAGACGCCAATTCAGGCACCACACCACCGTAATCTGCATGCAGTTTTATTTGGCTATAAAGTTGATGGGATAACAGCCCCTTTTCATCGTCATAAATGGCGATACCTGTTTCGTCACAAGAGGTTTCAATACCAATAATGCGCATAATTTTGTTCGCACGCTATCTTCAAGAATTCAAAATTGCGGCCATGTTACCTCGGGTTTGCTTTACAAACAAATTTTGTACAGACTATGGACGACAAAACGCTTTACAAAGCGATGGGGTTCGGATTAAAATTCCGCACCATTTTTGATCTCGCTGGTTATAAACCCAACACCTACTATTTCAGATGAAATAGCAGAGAGTTTAGGTTATGAGATACCAGCATTAACGAATTAACCCCTGAGGTGAAAGGCATATGCCAGTAGTTAAAGTACGTGAAAACGAACCGTTCGACGTTGCTCTACGTCGTTTCAAACGCTCTTGCGAAAAAGCAGGTATCCTTTCTGAAGTGCGCCGTCGTGAGCACTACGAAAAACCAACTACAGTTCGCAAACGCGCTAAAGCAGCAGCTCAAAAGCGTCACGCTAAGAAGCTAGCTCGCGAAAACGCACGTCGCGTTCGCTTGTACTAATAACTGATTCCAAATAAGGAAATCCGTTATGGCTCTTATTGATAAACTCAAAGAAGAGCAAAAATCTGCGATGAAGGCCAAGGACAAAGTTCGCCTTGGCACTATTCGTTTGGCCTTATCAGCCATTAAACAGCGTGAAGTCGACGAAAGAATTACTCTTTCTGATGACGAGATCGTTGCTGTATTGACTAAAATGGTTAAACAGCGTCGCGATTCTGTTGCTCAATATGAAGATGCGGGTCGTCAAGACCTAGCAGATGCAGAACTAGCTGAAATCACTGTACTTGAGGATTTTATGCCTCAACCACTGACTGAAGATGAAGTTGCCGAATTGATTAAAAATGCGGTAGAAGAATCTGGTGCAGCGGGTATGCAAGACATGGGTAAAGTGATGGCACTTTTGAAGCCTCAACTTCAAGGGCGCGCTGATATGGGAAAAGCAAGCGGCTTAGTGAAAGCTAAACTGTCTTAATCCCAGCCCAAATTACATCAAGCCGTGCTATCCTCTGGAACGCACGGCTTGTTTGTATCTTAACTCTTCAATAATCGGAACTTTCTTTTAGGTTTTATGGCTGGACATATTCCTCGCGGTTTTATCGATGACCTTCTTGCTCGACTAGATATAGTTGACGTCGTTGATGCGCGTGTAAAACTTAAAAAAAAGGGCAAGAACTACAGTGCTTGTTGTCCGTTTCATAATGAAAAAACCCCTTCTTTCAGTGTTAGCCAAGAAAAGCAGTTCTATCACTGTTTTGGCTGCGGTGTTCACGGCAATGCCATCGACTTCCTTATGGAATACGAGCGCCTTGAATTTCCAGAAGCCATTGAAGAACTAGCATCATCTTTAGGGTTAGAAGTACCACGCGAAGAGCGAGCAAACAGCTCGGGCAAAGGCAATTTTACCCCCAAAGTAAACACTGAAGAAAAACGCACTCTCTACGATTTAATGGGGAGTATTGCGCAGTTCTATCGCCAACAGCTTAAAGTTCCTGGTAATAAAGTTGCCATCGACTATCTCAAAAACCGTGGCCTATCGAGCGACATCGCTCAGAAATTTGGCATAGGTTATGTCGCCGATGAGTGGGACCTAATTCGTAAGAATTTCGGCCAACGTCGAGACACCCAAGATATGTTGGTAACTGGCGGCATGTTGATCGAAAACGATAAAGGCAATCGCTACGACCGCTTTCGTGGTCGAGTCATGTTTCCTATTCGTGATCGTCGCGGGCGCGTTATCGGCTTTGGCGGCCGAGTATTGGGGGATGGAACACCTAAGTATTTAAACTCGCCAGAAACACCTATTTTCCATAAAGGGAAAGAGCTGTATGGCTTGTATGAAGTGCTGCAATCTTACCGTGAACCGCCACAAATATTGGTGGTCGAAGGGTATATGGATGTGGTGGCTTTAGCCCAATATGGTGTGGATTATGCGGTTGCCTCACTAGGTACCTCCACAACTGGCGATCACCTGCAGTTATTGTTTCGTCAAACCAATACCGTTGTATGTTGTTACGATGGAGACCGAGCAGGACGTGAAGCAGCTTGGCGCGCACTCGAAAATGCTTTGGGCTATTTAAAGAGTGGTAACGTATTGAAATTTCTTTTCCTCCCAGATGGAGAGGATCCGGATAGTTTCGTACGTAAATACGGCAAAAACGCCTTTGAAGAGAGAGTGCAAAATGCCGAACCGCTCTCCAAATATCTGTTTAGTAACTTACTATCACAAGTTGATGTGGGAAATAACGAAGGGAAAGCCGCTCTTGAAGCCCTTGCCCTACCGTTAATTCATAAAGTACCGGACGAGTTTTTACAGGATCAATTACTTACGATTCTGGGGCAAAAGACTGGTATTTATAAGAAACCAGTAGTTACGAATGAAACAAATTCTCGCCCACAGCCACATAAACAGATAAAGCGTACGCCAATGCGCGAAGTGATGGCTTTGCTTCTGCAAAATCCGAGCTATGCTGAAATGGTGCCAAACCTTTCTGCAGCACGAGGTTTGGCGATTCCGGGGCTAAGTTTGCTGGTAGAGATCCTTGATAAATGCCAACAACACCCCCATATCACCACTGGCCAGCTCATAGAGCATTGGCGAAACGAAAAAAATGAGGCACTTCTGTCTCGTCTAGCAAGTTGGGAGATCCCTCTTGTTGAAGACAACCAAGAAGAACTATTTTTAGACTCATTGGACAAAATATTGGCCCAATGTGTAGAGAAACAAATTGAAACCTTGCTCGCTAAAGATAGAAGCGTCGGTTTATCAACCGAAGAAAAGAGGGAGCTACTGGCGTTAATGAACGACCTGAAAGCTTGACCCTGATTAATAGATAGCCAGCATAATTTCAATTTGCTATAATACGTGGTTTGCATTTCGCATACTTTATTCCTTCACCAGATACGAAGTTGGATACCGTCTATGGATCAAAATCCGCAGTCACAGCTAAAACTACTTGTCCTACGAGGCAAAGAGCAAGGCTATCTGACCTACGCCGAAGTAAATGACCACCTACCTGCTGAAATCGTTGATTCAGAACAGGTAGAAGATATTATTCAAATGATTAACGACATGGGTATCAAGGTTGTAGAAACCGCTCCTGATGCCGATGACCTAGCGTTAAACGATGATAACAATATCACTGACGAGGACGCTGCAGAAGCGGCCGCAGCTGCGCTATCAAGCGTAGAAAGTGAAATTGGTCGCACAACTGACCCAGTGCGCATGTACATGCGTGAAATGGGCACCGTTGAGCTACTAACTCGCGAAGGTGAGATTGATATCGCCAAACGCATTGAAGATGGTATTAACCAAGTTCAAAGCGCAGTGGCAGAATACCCAGGCACTATTCCATACATTTTGGAACAGTTTGACAAGGTACAAGCAGAAGAGCTTCGCCTAACAGACCTTATCTCTGGCTTTGTCGATATGGACGAAGAAGGGCATGGTCCAACCGCTACTCACATCGGTTCTGAATTGTCTGAAATGGACGATGAAAGTCGTTCAATGAAAAAGAAAGACGACGATAGCGATGATAACGAGGAAGATGAAGACGAAGACGGCGATGACAACGATTCTGATGATGACGAAGAAGACGTTGGTATCGACCCAGAGCTTGCTTTAGAAAAATTCACTGAGCTACGCAATAAGTTCCAAAACTTACAACTAGCGATTAACGAGCACGGTGAAGAAAGCCAAGCTTCTCAAGACGCAACAGGTCTTGTACAAGAAGTCTTCCGCGAATTCCGTTTGACGCCAAAACAGTTCGATCATTTGGTCAATACCTTACGTACTTCAATGGAACGCGTTCGTACTCAAGAACGTTTGATCATGAAGCACGTAGTTGAATACGGAAAAATGCCTAAGAAATCTTTCATTGCTGTATTTACAGGTAATGAATCAAGCGAAGCTTGGTTAGACCAAGTACTCGCTACAGATAAACCTTATGCCGACCGTATTCGTGCACGCGAAGATGATATTCGTCGTTCAATCCAGAAGTTACAAACGATTGAATCTGAAACATCACTAACCGTTGTACGCATCAAAGACATCAGCCGTCGCATGTCAATCGGTGAAGCGAAAGCTCGCCGTGCGAAGAAAGAAATGGTTGAAGCGAACTTACGTCTGGTTATTTCTATCGCGAAGAAATACACCAACCGTGGTCTGCAATTCTTGGATTTGATCCAAGAAGGTAACATCGGTCTAATGAAAGCCGTAGACAAATTTGAATACCGTCGTGGTTATAAGTTCTCTACTTATGCAACATGGTGGATTCGTCAGGCAATCACGCGTTCGATCGCAGACCAAGCACGTACGATTCGTATTCCAGTACACATGATCGAAACGATCAACAAACTGAACCGTATCTCTCGTCAAATGCTTCAAGAAATGGGCCGTGAACCATTACCAGAAGAACTGGCAGAGCGCATGCAAATGCCAGAAGATAAGATTCGTAAAGTACTGAAAATCGCTAAAGAGCCAATCTCAATGGAGACACCTATCGGTGACGACGAAGATTCGCATCTAGGCGACTTTATTGAGGATACTACGCTAGAACTACCACTAGATTCTGCCACTTCAACTAGCTTGAAAGTTGCGACTCGTGATGTACTAGCAGGCCTAACACCTCGTGAAGCGAAAGTACTGCGTATGCGTTTCGGTATCGATATGAACACTGACCATACTTTGGAAGAGGTAGGTAAACAGTTCGATGTTACTCGTGAACGTATTCGTCAGATCGAAGCAAAAGCACTTCGTAAACTTCGTCACCCTAGCCGTTCAGAAACTCTGCGCAGCTTCCTAGACGAATAATCTCTGACGAGTTTTTCGCCAAAGAAAAGCAAAAGGTGAGCATTAGCTCACCTTTTTTGTATCTAGTGTTCTAAGTGGATAAAAACTAAGCGCAATTTCACCCTATTGTATCTAGACACGCCTAGCCCCATCCCCTATAATCTTTCACCAGTTTGGCCCCTTAGCTCAGTGGTTAGAGCAGTCGACTCATAATCGATTGGTCCGCAGTTCAAGTCTGCGAGGGGCCACCAAATTCTAGAAGGTTAGTAAGCGTAGTGTTTACTAACCTTTTTTTGTACCTGACGATTTTGAGTCAGGTAATGGGTCAGGTAATGGGTCAGGTAAGCCCCGATCACGCACTCTTCTCTGTCTTCTCCCAATACTAATCCGAATACTACGCTGTTGCCAAATGTGTCCTTCTGGCTGATAAAACTCTCTCTTAGAGAACAAAGAGAGGGATTGAACTCGCAAACCAACCATAAGTAACTTAAATTGCACTTATAGATAATTTCTTATACAGTCACGACAAAAGTGAGTTATAGTGAACTTATATATTAAAACGAACCCAATAGTGACAAAAGTACATTAAAAGGCACTTATGAAAAAAGGTAAGATGGTAAAGGCACAACCTATGCCTGATTTGAATACCGAGTTCAGCATGGAAACGCTGGGGAGCGCCATTCGCTCAAAGCGCACCGATAGAGGCTGGCGTATTGATGATCTCGCTTCAAAAGCCAATTTATCTCGCAGGACTATTATGAAAATTGAAAAAGGCGATACCAGTGTCACCTTTGCCAATGTACTCATCCTCATGGACATCTTAGGGCTATCGTTACGCCTTATCGATTTAAACCTATTTGTTCGTCCACATAGCCAAATAACCTCCCAAGCTGAAAACAGCGTGAGAAGCAATGAGGACGGTTGGTATGAGTAAGTTACAACAGTTAGACGTGTTTATCGGTACGAATACCAAAATTGGTCGTTTGATTCTTCCTGTCGGAACAGAAACCGAGTTTTCATTCATCTATGAAGATGAATGGAAACACACTGGTTTCCCAATTTCGCCACACATCCCTTTCGATGATAAGGCTTCGCCACGTAGTATTGAGAACTACCTCAGAAATCTCCTTCCTGAAGGAGAAGCCTTTGAGGAGATGATACAAAACACCACTATCTCCAAAAGCAACACGTTCGGGCTGATTCGTAAGCTTGGTGCGGAAACATCTGGCGCATTATCTTTTCGAGTTCCAGGCTCAGAATCTGGGGAAACCAGTTTTAGATCTGTTCCTAATGATGAACTAATAGAACGACTAGAGCGAAATCTAGCGCCATTAGTATATTGGGACGGTAAGGTTCGCCTTTCGGTTGCTGGTGTGCAAAACAAATTAAACTTACTTAAGCGCGGTGATGAATGGGGGTTTGGTGAAGGCAAATTAAGTTCGAACTACATTCTGAAGTTTGAAAGCGGTAGAGCACCGTGTATTGCTGTTAATGAGTTCTTTTGCATGACATTAGCCAAGCTAGCAGGTTTGGACGTCGCTAATGTTGAGTTAACTCGCATTGGGAACACTAGGACACTGATCATAGAGCGGTTCGATCGTGCCTATATTGAAGCTCGTGATGTCGTTCAACGAAGACATGTGATTGATGGCTGTCAGGCGACTGACTTACCTCCAGGTTACAAATACGAGCGTCAGAATGGGGATGAAGGTGATGGCGTATATATGCGTGATGGTGTTTCTTTCCCACGCCTACTGTGCGTCAAAACCATAGACACGGTAATCACCAACCTAAAGCTCACCCAATGGATGCTCTTTAATCTAGCAACGCTAAACTACGATGCCCATGGTAAAAATATTAGCTTCTTCGTCACCCCTAAAGGTCTGGAACTGACCCCTTTTTATGATTTAGTAAACATAGAAGCCATCGCTCAAGAGGGAGCAAAACGCAACTCACGAAGCGGTAAATTGTCTGCTGATGAGGGCCGTGCCGCCAGCATCCCTCAATATTTTGCAATGTCGATTGGAGATTGGGAAAGCGAAGACTTTCAAAATCCGCCGAAAGGTAACTTCAAACGCCCTATCACCAGCTATGATTTAGCTGAATTCGGCGCTCTACTGGATTATTCAGGCACAAAAATGGCTTCCATGATGGTAGAAACCGTTGGTGCTATAAAAAATGCTCTGAAGGAAGCCATTGACCTTACCGAAGCTCAAGGAATCGACGATGGGGAACGTGAACACATAGAGCTATGTGTGTCACTCATCCAAACAGAGTGTGAATACTTGCTAGAGCAAGCCAACAGCGTGCCAGAAATGAGCGAGCTTCTTTAATAGAAAAAGCGAGACAAACTTATGTATCCACTTGGTTATTAGTTTATTTTTGGTCTATCTACAAACACAAAAGAAGCTACTAATTTAACTTCCTTTCTTCGTTCTAAAGCATACTGTTGTATACCGCCATTAAAAAGCCTTAATACACTGATTTAAAATAATTATATTTTTAGTACGAATCTTAACGTGAATGGATATGTTAAAAATTCCAGCATCTTGCATTACATTCACGTCAATCTGCTGGCTATGCTTGCATTAGATTAAATGTGAAAAAACTCATCGGGCTTTTTTGCGTCTAGAGATCGCTTTTTTCCCCAACACCGCTTGTGATATTCCTCTCTCGGTAGCACAATAACCTGCTAGTTCGTAGGTGTATTTACCTTACGATTTCTCTTTACCTTTTATGCACAGGATTATGAAACGACATCGAACATGGTTAAGTAAGATGGCAAAAATTCCCCCGTGGATTTGCATCTGTTTATCCATATTGACCTATCTATTGCTAACCCAGTGGGTTTCTCCACAGCTACAAGCCTCGACCAACCCAACGCTCCTCGCGTATCTGCCACATTGGCAAGAAGCTCTATCCATCATTGCTCCACTGCTGTCTATTGTTTTATTGTTGCCTGTTTATGTTGCTGTTCGTACTGCTTATATCAAGCGCAATGCCATCAGCAGCCATGTTGCCGAACATCAGTTGGCACAATTATCTTGGTTGGAGTTTGAAGCCTTAGTCAGCGACAACTATCGCCAACAAGGGTACAAGGTAACCCAAAAGCTCGATTACAGCGATGACGACACAGTGGATATGGAATTAACTAAAGGACAAACCTTGATACTGGTGAATTGCAAATACTGGCAAAGCAGCAAGGTGGGTGTGAAAGCAGTCCGCGAGTTATATGACACCCTGCTAGACCGCAAAGCCGGGCGAGCAATCTTATTGACCTGTGGCACCTTTACCCCAGAGGCAACAACCTTCGCCCGTTACAAACCGATAGAATTGGTTGATGGTGCGCTATTAGCCCACACCCTCTTCCCTAGTTCACCGATGTTAAGTGCAAACTAAATAACGGATCCTAACTAAATAACGGCTCCTAAATGTGAGTCGTTTAGGCAGATGCTTATGCGCATCTGCCTGACTAGCAGCACCTTATTTACCCTTCAGATCGGTTAAAACTGATAACGTAAACCAGCAGTAACACTCGTGAAATCGAAGCCAGTACCATCCTTAGAGAATGGAATATATCGATAGCCCAATACAGCAGAGATGCCATTATTCCAACGCCAACCCGTTTCTGCGCCAAATTGATAAGAATTGTCTGATACTTTTTCTTCAATCGCTAATAGAGGTACTTTCACATCCACCGTGTAATGACCATACCCAATAAGAGCGCCAACAAACCAGTTGTCAGTTAAGTAATATTTAGGGACGAGGTTAAATGTAAAACCATCAGTTCGAACTTTGATTAATTGAGAATAGACTTGCGAACCTAATTCACGATATTCGAATTCTGCACCCAGAACAAACTTAGGCGTTAATGCAAAATCATAGCCAACACTAGCACCAAATTGAGGGCCAGCATTTTCTGTTGCAGAATCCGAATCTAAAGTAAATTTCGTTGAATTATGAAATGTTTTATATACGCCAACATACCAACCACTAGGGTGTTCTGTAGGACTTATTTCCGATTCTTGAGCAGAGATGGCAAAGGAGCTAAGGCAAGCGCACATCGCTGCTGAGAGATAAATTTTTTTAATAATCATTATATTAACTAATAAATAATGGCTCAAAGAAGTGCTATTTAGGCACTGTAATAGGCATAGTGATACCGCTCACTTGTTGATAAAAGTGATATTTAAATAATATTTTTACGGAACGGATATCTAAGATAATTCAAATTAAGAAGAATTAGCAACAGGAATTAACGCATAACAATAAATTAGCAATGGCTAATTTATTGTTATTTTTTGCAATGGAATATATTAAAAAGAACACATAGTAACGTTATGAATATAAAATAATTTTTATATCTAAAATGGCTCTGAATGAGGCATTAATGTATTTAATCTGCTAAGAAATTCACTGGTTAATAATGGGTGAGACTTCACCCCAACCAGCAAAACAACATCTACAGCAGGAAGCGCCGGCATGTCTTCGATAATCTCTAGATCAGAGGTAACACTCAGTTTCCCCATGGCACCAATCGCTAAACCTTCACGCACCACCGCCCGCTGGGCAGAGGCGGTATTACTGCACGCCAAAAGATGAAATGCCCGACCACGCTTAGTTAATCCATCAATCGCAGCCGCGTGATAACGGCAATCGGACTGAAAAAGTGCCAAAGGTATCGAAGCCGCCGTTTGCAGTAGAGGAGAATTTCTTTGTGAAATCCATACGCCTTGATCTTGTGTAATCCAATACCCCTCTTCACTGGTCGGAGAGCGCGTCACAATGGCTGCATCTAACTCCCCCTTATCTAACCAATCACGTAACAAACTACTTGGTTGATTAAACAGTTGGATTGAACAAGTGGGTTCCGATTCTTTTAATGCCGCCATCACTTTAGGCAAGACCTGATCGTTATAATCTTCCGGACAACCTAACCGTAACGGCTGTTTATTTTTGTATTTTTTAAGTTGTGCGAGCGCACCATCATGAGTTTGAATCAATTGTGTCGCATGACTCACCAAGTTTAATCCAGCTTCGCTGAGCACAAGATGACGCCCCTCCTTAACAAACAGCTCACTGCCAATCTCTTCTTCGAGTTTACGCATTTGAGCACTGAAGGCAGATTGAGTACGAGAAATTTGCTTAGCGGCGCGTGTAAAACTGCCGGTTTCAACAAAAGCAAGAAAGCTGCGCAGCGATTCAATATCCATGAAGTATTCATCCATCGTTTTTATTAATAACAGACATCAAAACAATCCGTTAGTCAGAGCCGTCTAAATTACCTACTCTGAACTCCATCAAAGGAAAGGGAGTAAAACTATGCAACTGTATATCGCCAACCAAAACTACTCAAGTTGGTCTCTGCGCGCCTGGCTTATTGTGACCCATTTTGATTTACCCGCTACCATCACTAAGCTTGCTCTATTCACACCAGAGTTTTACCACCAACTAAAAGGGAAAACACCAGCCGCTAAGGTTCCAGTATTGCTGGATCGAGACATTGCCGTTTGGGACTCCCTTGCCATCCTTGAATACATTAATGAAACCTATCTCGATGGCAAAGCATGGCCAGCATCACGCGCCGAAAAAGCCAAAGCACGAGCAATCGCCTGTGAAATGCACTCCGGATTTGTAGCACTGCGCAATGAATTACCCATGAACTGTCGTGCAATACGTAAAGTTTCTTTGTCATCCGCAGCCCAGAAGGAGATTGAGCGAATCGATGACATGTGGAGTGAACAAATGCAAGCTTACCCGTCACAATGGCTATTTGGTGACTGGTCGATTGCTGATGCCATGTATGCGCCCATTGCGCTGCGCTTTAAAACCTATGGTATTGAACTGTCTACTGCTGCGCAGCAATACCAAGATAAGGTTCTATCCAGTCCTGAAATCCAACGTTGGGTGGCTGAAGCAAGTTTAGAAACCGATACGGTCGAAGAAGATGAAGCCGGGGAACCTCGCTCATTATCGACAGCAGAAACTGTTTAATGAAATCTACCTTGCCTGTCATCGTTATGCCGGTGACAGGCTATTTTTCTTATTATCAATAAAAAGCAGCGGTGTAGCCGTTGCGAATTCAGTGGCTATCCCTTACCCTAGTGTTCACAACAAGTATTGATGAACACATCAAGTTTTAGGCTCTTATTTTTCTTGGCTAGCTAGCACCATATCTTGGTAACAACCATCTTATCGAATGCCCTACTCTCAGTAAAAATAGCCAAGCTTCTTGTCGTGCATACATATACATAATAAAGCCGAGTTCGGATTGACCGGTCATTCCTCCCCTTGTTTTCATTCTAAAAGGGAATTCCAGTGGATAAAGGAACAGGCTCGCCATCGGGCTCTAAGATTTAGTAAGGATCGCTCACAGATGAAAATTCAATTTACACCAACCTCACTACCAGAATCAGGCCAACTGATCGTTTTAGTGAAAGAAAACGCGCCTCTTTCTTCGCTTGGTCAAACACTAGATGACCAAACCCACGGTGCTCTCACCAAATCGATGCGTGTAGAAGGGTTTACAGGTAAACAAGGCGAGTTAATTAACCTTGTTGCGCCGAACAACACTAAACTTGATCGCATTCTGCTGCTTGGCGTTGGGGGCAACAGCGCCCTTGAAGTTCAACAAGCTGCAGACACCATTATTCATCAAATCGAAACCTTCAAGCTCTCTACAATTAACGTATTAGCTGAAGAAGATGAGCAAGCTGCACAATTTGCCTACGGTGTGCAATTAAGTAATTACCGTTTCGATAAATACCGTACTCGCCAAGAGCTACAAGCAAAATGTTTGCTTGAGTCAGTGACAATTGCGACACCAACCCCTACCGCGGCAGAACAAATTCATACCCCATTAAACGCAGTAGCAGAAGGCATTTACATCACTCGCGATTTAATTTGGGAACCAGCGAATGTTATCTACCCTCAGTCTTTTGCCGATTTCTGCTTAGGCCTCGAAATTGAAGGTTTGAGCGTTGAAGTCGTCAACAGCCAACAAATGGCTGAATTGGGTATGGGTGCCCTACTCGGTGTCGGTCAAGGCTCTGCGTTTGAAAGCCTGATGGTGATAATGAAATACCAAGGTCGTGAAGATAATGAAGCGCCAGTAGCATTCTTAGGCAAAGGTGTCACCTTCGACAGCGGCGGTCTTTCTCTCAAACCAAACTCGTCAATGAACACCATGAAAGAAGACATGGGTGGCGCAGCAACAGTGACTGGCCTAATGGTGGCGCTAGCTAAACGTAAAGCGAACATCAACGCTGTAGGCGTACTCGGTTTAGTTGAAAACATGCCGAGTGACAAAGCACAACGTCCAAGTGACGTAGTCACCAGTATGTCTGGCCAAACCATCGAAGTGATGAACACCGATGCGGAAGGTCGTTTGGTTCTGTGTGATCTATTAACCTACACCCAACGTCAACTAAAACCGAAAGCGATGTTTGATTTGGCAACACTAACGGGTGCAGTTCTGATCGCACTTGGTGAGGAAATTGCAGGCATCTTCTCTAATAATGACGAACTTGCCACACAATTAACTCAAGCTGGTGAAGTAGAACAAGAGCCAGTATGGCGCCTGCCTATGGGTGGTCAATTTGATCGCCTATTAGACAGCACCATCGCTGATATGCGTAACAACGGCAACAAACTACGCATTGGTGGCGCCAGCGTTGCAGCGCAATTCCTCTACCGCTTCATTGAAAACGATACCCCATGGGTACACATTGATATTGCTGGCACAGCTTGGACTGGCGAAGGCCAACCTAACAAGCCAAAAGGAGCGACAGGATACGGTGTTCGCCTCCTCGATCGCATGGTCAAAGAACATTTCGAAAAATAACACTCGGCAATGTTATCCCCTAAAGCAGCTCTTCGGAGCTGCTTTTTTATTGTCCAATTCCTTATGCTACAAGACACACAAATACTAACACTGTTAAACAGTTGTAAAGCAAAAGCGAATCTTTTATAACAAATACCGAGGTGAAGAAAGCAAAGCAACCAAAACCGATTTGGACTGTTTTTAAGTCCGGCTTTATGTGTCAGCGCGTATGCAACATGAGTAGACAAAACATAAGCACACGCCCCCTGAATCCCCATCACTTGGGCACACATAGATAAGTAGATAAATAAATAGATAGTTTGGTGCACCGGTCAAGCCTTCAAATTGAATCCAAGACCTTCCTATTCTTCATCCAATAATAACAAGCAGAAGTCAGTTCATTTTTACCAGTGACTAACAAAATGTCAGCTCTTCAGAGCGTGAAGGGCCATAACATCACTACATTGTCTACAAAAACATCAATAGACAATCAGCAAAAGGAAGAAGCCCATGAGTTACTCTACCGTTAACCCTTATACCGGTGAATTAGTTAAAACCTTCGCCAACGCTACCGATCAAGAAGTACAACAAGCCCTTGATGCGGCTCATGAAGCATTCCTCGCATGGAAACAAACCTCATTTGCTCACCGTGCGAACATTCTGCAAAACGCAGCGAACTTACTGCGTAAAAACAAACGCCAATACGCTGAAATTCTCACCCTAGAAATGGGCAAAATCATTGGTGAAGCAGAAGCCGAAGTCGAGCTATCAGCACAGATCATGGAATACTATGTGAAAAACGCTGAAAGCCTGCTTGCTCCAGTCGATCTTCCAGTTGCCGATCCTGCCGAAGGGCGTGCCAAAGTAGTTCACGATCCACTGGGTATTTTGCTCGCTATCGAACCATGGAACTTCCCGTTCTACCAAATTGCTCGTATCTTGGCGCCTCAGCTTTCTGCAGGTAATACATTACTGCTTAAACACGCCTCTAACGTTCCGCAAGCAGCCGCCGCGTTCGTCGATATTATGTTAGAAGCTGGTCTACCGACTGGCGCATTCCAAAACCTATACGCGACACGTACTCAGGTTGAAACCATCATCAACGATCCTCGCGTTTGTGGTGTTGCTCTAACCGGTTCAGAAGGGGCTGGTGCAGTCGTCTCTTCTCAAGCGGGTAAAGCAATGAAGAAATCCACTCTAGAGCTGGGCGGCGCAGATGCCTTCATCGTGCTGGACGATGCAGAGATGGACAAGACCGTGAAATGGGCGGTCTTCGGTCGTCACTGGAATGGTGGTCAGGTGTGTGTCTCTTCAAAACGTATGATCATTGAAGACTCGGTTTACGATGAATTCTTGAGTAAATACACCGCGGGTGTGGCTGAGCTGAAAGCCGGCGACCCAATGGATCCAACTACCACATTAGCACCGCTCTCTTCACAAGGCGCTGCCGATGAAGTGCGCGAAAAAATCGCCGAAGCTGTTAAATATGGTGCAACAGCAACAGAAGTTGGGCCAAAAGTGCCAGCGCAAGGCTCTTTTGTTCAGCCAACCATCCTAACGAACCTAACGCCAGATAACCCAGCTTACTACTGGGAGTTCTTTGGCCCTGTCTCAATGATTTTGCGTGCCAAAGATGAAGCCGATGCGATTGCTATTGCGAACGACTCCCCATTTGGTTTAGGCGGATCTGTATTTACCGCTGACGAAAACCGTGGCTTACGCGTCGCACAACAAGTCTCAACGGGGATGATGTTTGTTAACCACCCAACGATGGTGAAAGCAGATCTACCGTTTGGTGGCGTGCGCAACTCCGGCTTTGGCCGTGAATTGATTGACCTAGGTATCAAAGAGTTTGTGAACCACAAACTGATCAACATTGTGGATATCGACGCACCATTTTAATCAAAGGGTTAGAACGTTTATCTCACCATAATCGGAAGGGCATCAATCGATGCCCTTCATCATTTTGCCATCAAAGCTCAACAAAACTCTCACGTTTTTGCAGTGCCACTGACATAGACCACCTCTAGCATAAGTTCCAAGATCACCCATAGTGTGAGGTTGTTATGCTCTCAAATAGCCCTTTTAAGTTGCCACGAAAAACCCCATTTGGTTTGGGAGAACAGTTCGCGGAATGGGCAACAGGCTTAAGCCAACTCGATAAGTTTTACGCACAGCGCCCAGCCGCGTGCGATACCCGAGAATTTCTCCGCTTTACCTTAGACATCCTCAATATCGACTATCAAGTTGTGCGCGGTTCGCTCAATCAAATTCCTGAAAGCGGCGCCACTGTCGTGGTCGCTAACCACCCGCTTGGCTGCGTAGAAGGCGTTATTCTTGCCGAGCTACTCCTTGCCAAACGCTCTGATGTGCAAATCCTTGCTAACCATTACTTAAAAACGGTTCCTGAACTCGATGAACTGTTTATCGGTGTGGATGTGTTTGAAACGGCCAAAGCAGCACAAGCTAACTTGGTCGCGATGCGCAAAGCGCATAAGCACCTGGAACAAGGCGGTTTGTTGCTGATCTTCCCTGCGGGAGAAGTCTCACAACTAGTCAATAGCAAAGAGCGTCGCCTTGAAGATAAAGAGTGGAGCCACTCAGTAAGTCGTTTAGTGAAAAAACACAAAACGGCGACCGTACCTGTCTATATTGACGGTCATAACTCTCGTCGCTTTTACATGGCAGGGAAAATTCACCCGTTACTGCGCACCTTAATGCTGGGGCGTGAGCTACTCAATAAAAAGCAATCGACCATCAATATCTCTATCGGTGAAGCGATAGCGTATAAGGAAGTGCATCCGCTGTGTGATGAGCAGCTGGTCAACTACCTGCGCCTCAATACGTATCTGCTCCAGCAGGTGCCTTGCACCAAACGCAATAAAAACAGCCAAGATACCAACTTAGCACCGATTGCCAAACGTGTTCCCGTACAGGATTTACTTAACGATATAGCTCTGTTACCCGCTCAGGATAAGCTGCTTAGTCATAACGAGTTTGATGTTTACTGCACGAGCGCAGATAAACTGCCTTCGATGATGCTGGAAATTGGCCGCGTACGCGAAGAGAACTTTCGTATGGTGGGTGAAGGCACCGGACTGGCCCTCGATATCGATCAATTTGATCGCGATTACCTCCATCTGTTTATTTGGGATCGCGAGTTAAATCAACTCGTCGGATCCTACCGACTTGGTTTAATCGATCAGTTAATGCAAAAAGATGGGATCGATAGCCTCTACTCCAGCACCCTATTCCAATACGATCGTCAGTTTATGGACAACATGGGCAAAGCGATCGAGATGGGACGCTCAGTGGTTGATCATCGTTATCAAAAATCGATGGCACCGCTGCTGTTACTTTGGAAAGGGATTGCCACTTATGTCTATCGCCACCCTGAATACACCCATCTGTTTGGCCCTGTGAGTATCAGTAACGACTACAGCGAGCAGGCGCGTCGTTTACTCGCCGATACCATGACCTTGCACTATTACGACCAGCAACAAGCTGAACTGGTAGCCGCAACCAATCCACTGCCAACCTCTGGTCAGCCACAGTGGAACGCGAGCTTACTGACCTCACTTGCGGATTTGCAGCTCCTAAGCCGCGTGATTTCCCGCATCGATGAAGGCAAAGGTGTTCCAGTGCTGCTACGTCAATATTTAGGACTGAACGGAAAGTTAGTCAGCTTCAATATCGACCCCGACTTTAACGATGCCCTTGATGGGTTAATCGTGGTCGATTTAAGACAAGTTCCTGAGCGGACGTTAGGGCGCTACATGGGCAGTGAGCAAGCCAAATACTATTTGGCCTCTCATGAGTAACTTCCCATAAATAACTTCCCGTAAATAAACAGTACAGAGACAACAATGGCTACCCTCGGGTAGCCATTTTATTCTTAACATCAATGTGATTTTTTACAGCAAATTGAGACTTAGTGAGCGAGTTGATGCTGCTGTTCCAATAACCAGCTGGTCCATGCTTCCATCCCTTCACCACTGCGCGCAGAGAGTTTAAGAATCTGGATCTCTGGGTTCACTTTCTTCGCATTTTCAATGCACTGCTCAACATCAAAATCAACATAAGGCAGTAGGTCGATTTTGTTGATGATCATTAAACGCGAAGCCGCAAACATATTCGGGTATTTAAGCGGTTTATCGGCACCTTCGGTAACAGACAAGATCACCACTTTGCAGAACTCGCCTAAGTCAAAGCTGGCTGGACAGACCAAGTTACCGACGTTTTCGATAAACAGCACACCTTGGTCTAACTGCCCTAGCTGATGGTAGGCTTGATGAATCATGTCTGCATCCAGATGGCATCCTTTACCGGTATTCACTTGAATAGCAGGCACTTGAGTTGCACGGATCCGATCCGCATCATTACTGGTTTGCTGATCGCCTTCGATCACAGCACAGCCAACTTTCTGTTTGATCTGTTCGATCGTTTCGGTCAGCAAGGTGGTTTTACCTGATCCTGGGCTGGACATCAGATTCAATACCAATTGATTCTGCTCGATAAAATGCGCGCGGTTATGTTCAGCGACCTGATTGTTTTTCCCCAAGATGTCTTGTTCTAGGGTAATCAACTGCTTTTGCGATACCCCAGCCACATGGGTTTGCGCTTCACCTTGACCAAAATGCAGATCGCCATTGCTCGCTACCACACCTTCATGGTCATGGTGATGAGAATGCTGATGGTCATGATGATGTGGCTCATCATGCGTGTGTTCGTGCTCATGGGTATGGTGATGAGAGTGCGCATGTTCACTACTCTCATACCCGTGGTTTTGTTCCCCAACGTGATAATGCACATGGTGGTGAACATCGCCATTGTGGTAGTAGTGATGATGAATCACTACGGGTTGAGATGAGCTATTGTCACTGGCGTGATGTTCATGGTGATGTGGTTCATCATGATGATGACCATGAGAGTGCTGATGCGAATGCTCGTGGTCATGACTATGTTCATGCTCGTGACTATGTTCGTGCTCGTGAGCATGGGCGTGTGAATGTTCATGAGCATGGTCATGCTCGTGATGGTGACCTTCCACATGGCTGTCACCGCAGCCGCAAACCGTACACATTACTATTCTACCTCGATATTTTTAATCTGGAGTTCTTCACCCGTTTCGACTCTGATGTTGTAGCTATTACACTTAGGGCACGCATCCATATGACTACTGATATCAACGTGACTGCCACAATCCAAACACGTACCACTTGCTGGCACCATTTCAATCGATAACTGCGCCCCTTCCGCCACTGTTTCACGGCTAGCAAACTCAATCCCTGTGCGCAAAGCGTCAGGTTCGATACAAGAGAGCGCCCCAATACTCAAAGTTAACCCCGTCACCTTATTAACGCGATGCTTACGCGCCTGTTCAACGACGATGTCGACCGTTTTTAAACTAATGGATAATTCATGCATGGCTGCCTCCTAACAAATCCGTGGCAGCAATTCCCCAACTGGGAAATCAAGATAACGCTTACTTCCCCATGGGCTGCACAGCACAGGTTTAGCAGGGCTACCCGCCACCACTTCACCGATGATGGCCGCTTGCGGCTGAAAACCTTGTAACACGTCGAGCGTCATCGCCGCTTGCTCCGCAGGAACCGCAATAATAAAGGTGCCTTCATTGGCCAAATCATATGGTTCAAAACCAAAGAGTTCGCACACGCCTTTCACTGCGGCATCCACAGGAATCGCTTGTTCTTGCAAACGCATCTGCACGTTGGAGCTTTGACACCATTCATTAAGCACGGCGGCTAACCCGCCGCGGGTGGCATCTCGCATCGCATGTGGCGTAATGCCGCTGCTGAGCAATTGACTTACGACTGGCCAAAGCGTGGCACAGTCACTTTTAATCTCACTTTCTAAGCGTAGGGATTCACGTGCCGCCAGCACACAAGCCCCATGGCGACCAATATCTCGTGATACCAATAACACATCACCCACTTGAAGCTGGCTTGCCGATACGTTCGGCAACAGAATCTCGCCCACGCCAGTGGTATTGATAAACACTTTGTCGGCGCAGCCTTTAGGCACCACTTTGGTATCGCCACACACGATCACCGCACCAGTGGGCACAATCTCCTGCGCCATGGTATCGACGATTTTTTCTAACTCACTAAAGGCAAATCCTTCTTCCAGAATAAAGCTACAAGTCAGATATTTAGGCTGTGCTGCAACCATAGCCAAATCGTTGGTGGTTCCCGCAATCGCCAGCGAACCAATGTTGCCACCAGCAAAAAATAGCGGCTCAACAGTAAAGCTATCGGTGGTCATCGCCACTTGACCATTGAGGGTTAAGGTTGCCGCATCTTCTGCTTTCAAAAATGGGTTTTCAAAACGACGAAAGAAAATCTCATGGATGAACTCATTCATCTCCCGTCCGCCACCACCGTGGCTTAGTTGCACCTGCTGTGGACGACTCATGACAGGGTTTCCTCCATAATTCCGGCATAACGATAATAGGCATTACATGCCCCTTCAGAACTCACCATACAACTGCCCATAGGCCGAGTTGGCGTACACGCTTTGCCAAACACTTTGCAGTCGGCTGGGGTCGCTAAACCACGCAAGATATCGCCGCAGCGACACGCTTTATGATCCGCCACCGAGTGAGTGGGCAAAATGGCTTTAAATTCCCGTTCCGCATCGCGGTGTGCGTATTCATCACGCAAACGTAGCGCTGAGTTAGGAATCGGCCCTAAGCCTCGCCAATTAAAGGATTCGCGCACTGTGAATATCTTCTCGATGAGCTTTTGGGCTGCCATGTTCCCTGCCATAGACACCACACGTTTATACTGAATATCAAGGCGTGCAGCACGTTCAACCGCTTGCTCCACCAGCATCAATACCGACTCCAATACATCAACCGGTTCAAACCCTGCGACCACAATTGGAATATGGTGCTGATCCACAATCGGTTGATAAATTTTTGCCCCCGTAATGGTGCTCACATGAGAGGGGCCAATAAAGGCATTGACCGGTGTTTGTTGGTCGGCCATCACCACATGCATCGCGGGTGGCACGAGTACATGGTTAATATGAAAATAGAGATTGGCTAAGCCACGTTTTTCCGCTAAATCGACTAACACCGCCGTCATGGGCGTGGTGGTTTCAAAACCGATGGCAAAGAAGACCACTTTCTTATCCGGATTCTGCTCAGCAATTTTGAGGGTATCCATCGGGTCGTAAACCGGTTCAACCTTGCCACCTTTGGCACGACATTGTGCCAAAGAGAGTTTCGAGCCAGGCACGCGAATCATATCGCCAAGGCACACCAAGATAACCCCATCGGTCATTGCCAAAGCAATCGCCTGATCGATACGCTCTTTTGGCATCACGCAAACCGGACAACCTGGACCATGGACAAAATGGAGATTATCGGGCAGCAGCTGTTTTAAGCCATATTTCATGATGGTATGGGTATGCCCACCGCACACCTCCATGATGTACAACGGCTGTGTAAGCTCGCTTGCTTTAAGAGCGATTTTCTCCGCTAGAGCTTGTACCACTTGTGGCTGACGATAGGCGGCATAGAGTTGGCTGCTATTACTCATAACATAACCTGCATATGATCCTGCTCCATCTCGCTCAGCAGTGATTGATACATTTTGAGGTTTTCCTCCGCCTCCTGTTGGTTAATTTTGCTG
The DNA here is from genome assembly GCF_001547935.1 of Vibrio tritonius. Classification (NCBI taxonomy): domain Bacteria; kingdom Pseudomonadati; phylum Pseudomonadota; class Gammaproteobacteria; order Vibrionales; family Vibrionaceae; genus Vibrio; species Vibrio tritonius. Next base: position 502,078 of record NZ_AP014635.1, on the reverse strand, counting down.
ATCGCAAAACCAACATGAATCAGCAGGTGTTCGCCTACTTCAACCGGTTCGTCAATTAAGCTGATACTCACTTCACGAATGACGCCTAAGGTTTCAACCTTGGCTGTCGCGTTGTCGTTATCCACACTCACGACACTGGATGGAATACATAAACACATAGTCTTATTCTCTTGTGTCACTCGAAGGCTTGTTATTCAGCCTTCCATTGCTAAATTTTGTTGATGATGAATGCCATACCAGAGTTGGCCGGCAGCAACGCCACCATCGTTAACAGGAATCACTTTGCCCGTCATCCATTGGTGACCTTGTGCACTTAGCTGCTCCGTCACACGATTTAATAACTGGCGGTTTTGAAATACGCCCCCAGACAACACCACAGGCAACTCTGGATAATCATTGGCTAAACTCACAATGGCATTCGCAAGCTCATCAATCAGCCTGCGACTCACTTGGTTTTGCCACTGCGGTGTAACAGCGTCGGCATGTCGAACTAAACACGCGAGCATTGGCCACCAATCCAACTGTTTTTGCTCATTCCAAATAAGCGACCATTGGTCGGACAAAGCCTCTTGTACAGCTTTATCTTGGTTTGGACACCTATGATCTAAAAACTCTTTATCCTTTGATAAATATGAATTTTTACTATTTTCATCATTAACACGTACAGCTTTTGGATCATTTGGACACCTATGATCCAAAAGCTCTACACACTGCTCCATCACCAGCCCACTTTCCCCTTCAAAATCCGGTGTAATCACCAGCTCAATCAGCGCAGCAACCCCATCAAACAGGCGACCAATCGATGAGGTATAAGGGGAGTGTTTCTCTGCGAGCCATAACTGATGAAGGTTGATAAATCGGTCATGGGACCAAGAACGAAACAGAGGTAGCGCCAAGGCTTCTATTTCACTCACAGACAACTGCTCTAACAGCATCGCAAAGACTATTCGGGCTGGCTCGAAAATCGCCTGTTCACGACCAATCAAACGAAATGGTCTCAGGTGCGCTACACGCTGATAACTATGAATATCAGCCACTAACACTTCCCCGCCCCACACGGTGCCATCGTCCCCCCAACCGGTGCCATCAAAAGCAAAACCCAGCACAGAATCTGTATAGCTATGTTCCGCCATCACCGCCAACAAGTGAGCGTAATGGTGTGAGAGGGCTTGAATCTGTCCTGCTTGTTGATGAAGAAACTGCGTTGAAAAATAACCGGGATGACGGTCGCCACACCACTGCTGAGGCGTGGTTTTGTACAAGGATGGGAAATAGTCAGTCATTGCGACAAAGCGCTGCTGGGTATCGATATCATCGATATCACCAAGATAAGGAGAGAGCATCCACTGGCCAGGAATCGCAAAAGCAACGCTCGATTTTTGCTGCGCCCCAACCGCCATAATGGGATGTTCAATCCCCTCACATGCTTGGCTATAAGGAGCGTAACCGCGCGCCATGCGCAAAGTTCGTATCGCGCCAGCAGCTAAGTGAACCACGCTATCATCACAAGCGTTTACTATCTCGCGGTTGTGATTAAGCACTCCATCAAGTTGTCCACCAAACTGCTCGACAACTTGGCTCATCTCAATCGCTAGCGGCACACCAGAGACATTGGCACTGGTCATCACCAAGGCGGTGGTCTGCCATTTTTGTAGCTCATCAAACAGCAGCAGATGCAAAGGCGTATAAGGCAGCATCACCCCAAGATAACGCATGCGAGGTGCAACCGATGGAGCCACTGCAAAGCACTTAGACTGAGCATCGTCACGCAGTTTCATTAATACAATTGGCGCGGCTTGCGAGCTCAAAGCTTGCCACTCTAATAGCTCGCCACAAACCAATTGCTCGGCGCTGGCAACATCGCGCACCATGACCGCCAACGGCTTTCTTTGTCGGTGTTTTAAAGCGCGTAACTTCTGCACTGCCACTTCATTTTGCCCATCACAAACTAAATGAAATCCGCCAAGACCTTTAACGGCAATCACCCCTCCCTGCCCAATCACCTCTGCAGCTTGGATTATGGCTAAATCTCGTTGCTTTGTTTTGATTTGGGTTTGGGTTTGGGTTTGGTCATATCGACCATGCGCCGGAGCATGCCAAGTCACTTGTGGGCCACAAACATCGCAGCTCACCGGCTGGGCGTGGTAACGACGGTCTAACGGATTGTGATAAGCCCGCGCGCAGTCAGGACAGAGCTCAAACTCGGCCATCGAAGTAAATTCACGGTCATATGGCAGCTGCTTGATAATCGAAAAACGCGGGCCACAATTGGTGCAGTTGATAAAGGGATAGTGGTAGTAGCGAGAATGAGGGTCGCGTAGCTCACGGGCACAATCGCCGCACATGGCTTGATCTGGAGACACACTCACCGAGACTTGGTTTTCGCGCTCACTGTGCACAATGGTAAAAGCGTCGACCTGATGTGGGCTCTGGTAAGCGACGGTAATTTGGTCAACCCGAGAAAGCGGCGGCGCAGACCGATGCAGCTCGGCAATAAACAGATCTAAACGCTCGCTCAATCCTTGCACATCAATATGAACGCCAGAAGCATCATTGCAAACCGAACCTAATAGCTGATGACGAGTAGCTAACTGGTAGACGAAAGGGCGAAACCCCACGCCTTGTACCACTCCGCTAATCTCTATTAGGCGACGAGAAAGCATGCAAAAGCTCCGAGGGTTAAGCGAAAGCCATAATTCATTTGCACCATGTTATTCTGCATTATTAATTCAAATCATGAATTATAAAATCAGATAACCTCCGGCTAGATAAACCAATAACTCTCAGCAGTTCAATAAGTAATTGGTGCCTATTTTATCGAACCTATTTGGAATATACAGAGGTGAGAGTTGACTCAAATCAATCCCAAGCCAAACAATTTTTTCGTGCTTGTTTATTATTATTTTTTGTTCTAAAGAAATGGATATTAATGGAAATAAAAATATAAAAAGCACCGAAATTTACGTGCTATTTATATTTGTAAAATGACATTCCAACTATGGTAGTTCAATAATTCTTTCTGGATGAGAATAAATATTAGCGCGACCACGACGACAATAGCCGCACAGGGTTAAATTAAGTTGTTCTGCCATCTCCACCGCCATATTAGTGGCAGCCGAAACAGCAAATAATATTTCGACCCCACTGGCGACGACTTTTTGCACCATTTCAAAACTGGCGCGACTGGTAACTAAAATTGCCCCTTGGCGTTTTTGCTCTCTAGCAATCCAACCAACCAATTTATCCAGAGCAATATGACGGCCCACATCTTCAAAAATGGCTTCTATTTCCCCCGCTTGATTAAGGTAAGCGGCCGCATGAGAAGAGCCCGTCATTTGGTTCAGTTCTTGGTGATCAAAAAGACTATCGAGGGCAGTTTGCAGCTTATCCATATCAAACCGTACTGAGCTTGGTAGCGGCTGACGATAACGACACACTGAATCCAATTTTTCTGTGCCGCAGATACCACAGCCTGTCATTCCAGCCAAAGAGCGGCGTTTTTCTTTCAAACGCTCAACGCAGCGATTGGCTACCTGAACGTTGACTGTAATACCATTGTCTTGCGGTTGAATGTCTACATCATGGACATCTTTCATTTGGTCGATAATGCCTTCAGTTAGGGCAAAACCAACCGCAAACTCTTCCAAATCCATCGGAGTACACATCATCACCGTATAAGCAACGCCATTAAATTCAATCGCAACAGGCGTCTCTTGAATTAAGGCATCCGGTTTGGTTTGCCAATCTTTGCCTTGCTCATAACGTACGATCGATTTCTCTTTATAGGCTGGGAAATCGACGGGTGACAACTCAACACTCATTTTTGTATCCTTCTGTTTGCCTTACACTTCTGGCAAATAATCTTTGCTACTGATACCCATTTTCTGCATACGAGAAAGCAACGTAGTTCGTTTCAAACCCAACTTAGCCGCAGCCCCACGAGCGCCAGCTACGATACCATTACAGTCGCGCAATGTCTGAATTATCACATCGCGATCCATATCGTTATTGGATTTGGTGTTACTGTCTTGCTCATCATCAACATCATCTAAATCGAGTCCGAGGCTAAGCAGCTCTTCAACAGGCACATTAAGGACATCACCACGAGTTAAGATCACGGAACGTTCAATAAAATTACGCAGTTGGCGGACATTTCCCGGCCAACTAAATGCACTTAGCGCGCGCATTGAACTGTTCGCAACCGCCGAAATGTTCTTGCCCATTTTTTTCGAGATAGTGCGCGTGAAGTGTTTGACTAACAAAGGAATATCTTCGGGACGCTCACGCAGTGGCGGGATCTGAATTGGGAAAATATTGAGGCGATAATAAAGATCGCTACGGAAAGTTTTCTCCTGCACCATGGAGAGCAAATCGGCATTGGTGGCAACCAAAATGCGCACATCAACGGGAATCAGTTGGTTTTTACCCACCCGTTCAATTTCACTTTCTTGTAGTGCACGCAACAACTTAGGTTGCAATTCAATCGGCATATCACCAATTTCATCTAAGAACAAAGTGCCGTTATTGGCTTGCTCAAATCGTCCGACTCGACTGCTGATCGCGCCAGTAAATGCCCCTTTTTCGTGACCAAACAGTTCACTTTCAAACAACCCTTCTGGCACCGCTGCACAGTTCATTTTCACCATGCGTTTCTGACTACGCCGACTCATCTTATGAATCGCTCGTGCAATCAGCTCTTTCCCGGTGCCCGTTTCACCCAAAATCATCACGGTACTGTCGCAATCGGCCACCATCGCCACTTGGTCGAGCACCTTATTCATTGATTCGCTTTGACTAATAATATCATCAAAAATCAGATGCTTATCATAGCTATCTTCAATCGATACATATTCACTTTTCGGCATCATTTTGGTGTGCGCTTCGTGCACATTAACACTGTGCATCGCTAATGCCACTCGCGCCGCCACTTGCTGCAAGGTATCAATATCCATGCTTTGCATCTGTTTGTCCTGACGCATCATATAAGCGATGTAGCCCACTTTCATGCGACGGAAAATCAACGGCATCACAATAATTTGGGTGATATCATCGGCAAACTGTAGGGTATTTTTTTGGTCTTCCATTTTGGCAAGAAGCTTCTTATCCAAATAGACCACTTCATTTTTGTTTACTGCGGCGAGAAAGGCGGAATCATCGGTAAAGAAATGGCTTTGTTGATACACCTGACCATCCGCCATCCGACTGGTACTTTGCGTATAAAGTCCTTGATTGATATCGATAAGAGCGAGATCCGTCACCGAAAAATGCTGATAGATACACTGCTGCAAAGAACTCAATAGCATTTCTTTATTGCTTTGGCTGATCACCGCATTGGTGACATCAACCAAGATATGATAATTGTCCCGCTCGTGACTGATCTGTTTCGTCATGGAACTGGTTAACTCATGATCAAGAACATGAGTAACAAAGGACACTATCATGCTGTTTTGTAAACGAAACTGACGCTCTCCATCTTCCAGCTCATCCACTTGGGGGTTAATAAACTCAATAAAACCGATTTGTTGGTTCATTGATTTAAGCGGGATTTTGCAATAATGATGAATATCGGAATAGGCAGGATGCTCAGCGAAGTGCGGGTGGGAATAATAAAAACTAACGCCATCTAAATTATATAAGCCATCATCATAAGGCATACTGTATAAATCGTATTCCTGATGGTAAAAAGCTTCGCGATGAACGCGATTTTGCTCATCTACATAATAAAGAACAGATTCATCAGATTGACCACAACGCAATATGATGTTGATCTTATCTACTTGTAAAAAAGCACACTCTTCACTGTTAAGAAATATCAACAAGTCAGCGGTATCGTTAATCGATAACATTGCCTTGGAGAATATCATTAATTCTTGGGCTATTTGATTCATGGCATTAATAAAAAGGCTCTTTAGTTGCACGTATAATACCGCATACTAAAAGAGCCTTCTTTGATCTTAATTCACTAAGATCCTAAATTATCAGGAACTTAATTTACTAAAATCTTAATTATGCCTGTTCAACGTGTGATCTTAGGCGAGCTTTCATATTACTGTATTCAGTTTTCACGTAATTTTCAGCCCACGCGGTATCTTCGATCGCTTCCACTTTCACTGCACAATATTTATATTCAGGTGTGCTTGAAATTGGGTCGACACGTTCGATAGTTAGCTCGTTACAAGCACCTACCCACCATTGGTAAGTCATGTAAATAGCACCTTTATTCACACGAGGGTTCACATTCGCACGAGTAATCACTTTACCGCGACGAGATGAAACCCAGATCAGTTGCTGATCTTTGATGCCATATTTAGTCGCATCTTCAGGGTTGATTTGTGCAAATCCAGGTTCATCAGCCAAGGTGGTTAGTGCAGTACAGTTACCAGTCATAGAACGGCAAGAGTAGTGGCCCACTTCACGGACAGTTGAAAGCACCAATGGGTAATCCGCATCAGGTTGTTCAACAGGAGCACGCCATTCAGCACCCAAGAATTTACCTTTACCTGAAGGCATAGAGAATTTATTACCTTCAAATAGATAAGGAGTACCAGGGTCTGCTTCATCGACACATGGCCATTGCACGCCTTTAAGGCCAGCCATTTTTTCGTAGGTTGCACCTTCATACAGAGGGCATAGGTGACGCATTTCGTCCCAGATTTCTTCAGTGTTATTAAAGTGCATTGGGTAACCCATGCGAGTTGCCAATAGGCTGAAGATTTCCCAGTCTGGTTTCACATCTGGTGGCGGAGTCACTGCTTTGTAGAAGCGTTGGAAACCGCGGTCAGCACTTGAGTAAACGCCTTCGTGCTCACCCCAACTGGTGGATGGGAAGATAATGTCGGCACGTTCTGCAGTTTTAGTCATAAAGATATCTTGGACGATAACCAATTCAAGATCGCTCAATGTTTTACGCATTTGTGCTAAGTCAGCTTCAGTTTGAGCAGGGTCTTCACCGAAGATGTAGTAAGCCTTACATACGCCTTCAGCCACTTTATGACCTACTTCAGTAATGCGGTAGCCCGGTTTGTGAGACAGTTTCACACCCCATGCTTTTTCGAATTTTTCACGAATTGTATCATCAGTAACAGGTTGGTAACCAGGGTATTGATGAGGCAACATGCCCATATCACAAGTCCCTTGTACGTTGTTTTGACCACGTACTGGACCTACGCCCACACCGCGACGACCAAAGTTACCGGTCATCATAGCAAGACCAGCCAAACCGCGAACTACGTCCACTGCTTGACCAAATTGGGTTACACCCATACCCCATAGAATCATAGATTCAGAGGCATTTGCGTAAGTGCGAGCCGCTTGACGAATCTCTTCACCACGTACACCAGTGATGTGTTCTACTTCTTCAGGACAGTAGTTCATCACGGTTTTACGGAATTCTTCAAAACCTTCAGTGTAACGTTGCACGTAATCTACATCGTAAAGGTTTTCATCAATCAAGGTGTAAGCAATCGCGTTAACCACCGCCATGTTAGAACCATTTTTCAATGGAACCCATTGGTCAGCGATACGAACGGATTCGATTTTACGCGGGTCACACACGATCACTTTCGCGCCATTGGCTTTCGCTTTGAAAACTTGACGCGCGATAACAGGGTGAGAATCCGCGACGTTATAACCAAAGAACAGCAAACATTTAGATTCTGCAATTTCGTTGATTGAGTTACTCATCGCACCGTTACCTACGGTGGATTCTAGACCTGATACAGATGGAGCGTGACAAACACGCGCACAGTGGTCGACGTTGTTAGTACCAATAACCGCACGAGCAAATTTTTGCATCACATAGTTTGCTTCGTTACCAGGACCACGAGCAGAACCTGTAGTCATGATAGAATCAGCGCCGTATTTTTCTTTAATTGCCGTTAAACGTTCAACAGCGAAATCTAACGCTTCATCCCAAGAAACCGCTTCAAGTTTTGAGTCACGAGTACGGCGAATCATTGGGTGTTTTAGACGTGGAGTCAAAAGGTTGGTGTCATTTAAGAAGTCCCAACCATAGTAACCTTTCAAACATAGGTTACCTTCGTTAGTACGACCCATAGCAGGTTCTGCACCAACAACCTTGTCGTTTTCAACAAGTAAATTCAGTTTGCACCCAGTGCCACAGTAAGGGCAAACAGCAATGGATTTTTTCATATTAACCTTCTTAAATCAGACAGTGATACCAGCAGCGCGAGTGGCCGCTTCTTCGCGTTTTTGCTGACTGGTTTGTTGAAGTTCATCAGAATTAATCATACTGATAGCACCAGTTGGGCAAACTTCTACACAAGCCGGACCATTTTCACGGTGAGAACATAAATCACATTTAATCGCCTGTGATTTAGGCACTTTACGGCTGAATAAAGCCGCAGCACCGTGATTTTCTTCTACCATTGAGGTTACAACCGCCATTGCGCCAAATGGGCAAGCAACAGCGCAGGTTTTACAACCAATGCAGCGAGATTGAATCACCTTAACAAAACCATCTTCATGGACGATGGCGTTGTTAGGACAAACTTGAGCACAAGGAGCGTCGTCACACTGACGACACATGACAGGAGTGGTAACCTGCGCATTTTTCACCAACTGCAGGCGAGGGACAAAACTCTCAGCATTCTGCAGCGTGCCTGAACATCCTTCTTGGTGAGAAATCGCGCACGCTACTTCACAAGTTCGACAACCAATACATTTAGTGGCGTCTGCAAAGACAAAACGATTCATGCGATATCCTTCTAGTGTCGGTACACCAGAGTTAAAAAACTCTAATGCCTATTAAGCACGAGACGTGCCAATCTTTCAGTTGAGTAAAAAGACAAAATAACTCACTGTTTTATATTTATTTTTAAACATAGCTCACGATAAATATCGTTTAATAACACTGTCATTACAGCTCTCTATCTCGTCAGTCGACATTAGTGACGAACACCAATGACACTAGTGACGAGCTAGCAGAACTAGCAATGAGCAAAACCGCCGTCACCTTCCCAGTTAGGTAAACACTGGTAGAGATGTTCGACAGCTTTTCTTACCGCCGGAGTCATGGGGTAAGAAAATCCAACTTGTTCTGGCTGAATACCAATAAAGGTCACTTCCGGAACAAAGGTTTTTAGTTCATTGAGTAAGAAATTGAGAGGCAGACTGTGAGTAGAAACCAAAAACATGTCGGCACTGGTTTCTTGCTCAATCACGCGAATTTCACCAACTTGCTCGCCGAAATCGGCCGCATCGACCACCACGACTCGTTGTGGCTGCGCCCGACGAATCAAATGCAAGGTGTCTTCTGGCATGGTGCCACCATCCAACACATCCCATGCACCAAGAGGGTTTTCACGACATAGCTTCGCCAACAAAGGGCCAGCAGCATCATCCCCCATCATGTAGTTACCGACGGTGAGTAAAATCTGTTGGCTCATTGTCCACCTCGAATCATCAAATACATATTGGGTTCGTGATAGATTGCCGTTAACACTTCAATAAAACCCTTGGTGAGTTCACGACTTTTAACGCTTTGTTGCGCTTGGTCGATTCGGTCAAACGCCAATGCCAACATATTGATGTGTTCGGGGAACACGGTGATTTCCCCGAACATAAGAAACCCTTTCATTTTGCGATACGCTTCGCTTTCAGGGTCTAACGCTGAAATCCAGTCCAAATATTCTGTGCCACTGCAGGTCATGGCAGCACTTAAGCAATCGACAATCCCCAAGTGGTGACCGATGGCTAAGGTGTAATACATCACCTGTTTGGCAGATTGAGGGATGTCATCTTTCTCATCGACAAACTTGCGAGTTAGACGATAAAAATAGACTTCTCCGTTTAAATGGCGAGACTCAGCGACATCCATGACACGCTCCTTGAGGCTCGCCACCGGTTAACTGCATCATCACACCGCGCATCAAGGTGTTTACGATTTCGGTCAAACGGGGATCGGCATGTTCATCAAGATACGCTTTCACATTCTGATCAACCGTATTAGCATCACTCGCTTCAAGCACATCCATCAGTTCATTGGAGATTCGTTTACCAGCACGATAGCCAGCTAACACACGTGCTTCACGCTCAATCATCACGCGAATATCTAAAGGAATACCGGTATGACGCAACGTGGCCGGTTCTTTGTCAGCTTGGTGCTCTTTGCTATGCATTTTTTGCTCAAGCAGACCCAAGGCAACCGCAAAACCATACAGGGTTGCAGCAGGTGTTGGAGGACAGCCTGGGATATAAACGTCAACAGGAACGATTTTGTCAGTGCCACCCCACACACAGTAAAGATCGTGGAAAATGCCGCCATCACAACCACATGCGCCGTAAGAGACCACAATTTTAGGATCAGGAGCCGCTTCATAAGCGCGTATTGCCGGTGCACGCATCGCACGAGTGACTGCGCCAGTGAATAATAAGATGTCGGCATGACGAGGTGACGCGACGACTTTGATACCAAAGCGTTCGGTATCGTAAACAGGTGTAGTTGCAGCAAAAATTTCGATTTCACAGCCGTTACAACCACCGCAGTCAACACGATACACATAAGCAGAGCGTTTGATCTCTTTAATCAACACCTGTTTGAGTTTTTCATGTTCAGGAGAAAGTGGAATAGGCACTGTCTGAGTATGGTTGATGCCTGATAACTGTTTTATGCCTTTCATGCTTCTTCCTTCTCTTGACGCTGTGCGATTTCTGCAGGAGTGGCAATAAAGCGTTGGTGAGCAATGCTTTCACCATCCAGCATATTGGCTTTACGACGACATTCAGGACACGTTTCCAACTGCACGCGACGCATCACTAAATGCTCACCTGTTAACCCAGATTGTTCCAAGGTATCAATCACGTAATTGAGCAGTTTTTTTGCCACAAATGGGCGATCACAGCAGGTACATTTCGCCAGTTTGAACTCAGCACTTTCATACAAATCAGCTTTATTGGTTACCGCCAATTCAAACTGTGGCGTTAGCTCGATGGCGTGTGTTGGACACACTTCTTCACAACGGCCGCAGTAAATACAGCGAGCCAAGGAAAGCTCCCAACGACGGCTGCCTTTGGCTTCATCGGTTTCCATGATCAATGCGTTAGCAGGACAGGCGCGTGTACACGCGCCACAAGAGATACACTGGCTAGCATTGAGCTCAGGTTTACCACGAAAATCCGGAGCCACTTCGAACGGGGCAAAGGGATATTTTTCAGTGACATCCCCTGCTTTTAAGATGGTTTTAAGTAACTTGATCATGATGTTCCCTACCACGCTTTGAGCGGTGAGTTTTTACGGTTCACGCTGTATTGCTCAATCGCTTTATATGGAATGGTTTGACTGCGTTTTTTCTTGGTGTCGACGATGGTGACGCGGTCAGTACAAGAGTAACAAGGGTCCAAACTACCAATGATCAACGGTGCATCGGCCACTGTGTTACCACGCAGCATGTAACGCAATGTTGGCCAGTTTGCATAAGTCGCCGCACGGCAACGCCAACGGAACACTTTCTGGTTATCACCCGTCATACTCCAATGTACGTTTTCACCACGAGGAGCTTCGGTATACCCCAACGCAAATTTGTGCGGTACGTAAGTAAAGCCTTCAGTCAAAATCGCGCCCGGTGGTAAGTGATCCAAACCAAATTCAATGATGTTTAATGAATTGAATACTTCACGAACACGCACCAAAACACGCGCCTGTACGTCACCGGTATCAAGGTGTTGCAGTTCTATAGGCACTTGTGAGTAAGCTTCAAGGTGAGCACCATGCACAACACGAGCATCACGAGCAAAGCCACTACCACGAATCATTGGGCCTACTGGGCTAAAATCACGAGCAATGTCTTTCGCTAATACACCCACACCACACAAACGGCTATCGATGTTTGGTGTAGCAAGGAGCATATCGACTAATTCACTAAAGGTTTTTCGCGCTTCACGAACCAAAGCAATGCCTTTTTGGCGTTGCTCTTTAAGGATGTCGCGACGCACACCACCAATTAGGTTCATGCCGTAGGTTTTACGCGCACCTGTTAGAATTTCAGCCAATTCCATGGTTTTTTCACGCACACGGAAGAACTGCATGAAGCCAGTATCGAACCCAACAAAGTGGCTAGATAAACCGATATTAAGTAAGTGACTGTGCAGGCGTTCTACTTCCAGCAATACGGTACGAATCATTTGGGCGCGTTCAGGCACATCAATTTGCAGCGCAGTTTCTACTGAGTTGTTGTAACCCACACTGTGAGTGAAGCCGCAGATACCACACACGCGGTCAGCCAAGAAACCCACTTCATGGTAACCCATGCGCGTTTCAGCCAGTTTTTCCATACCACGGTGTACATAGAACATGCGGTAGTCTGCATCGACGATATCTTCCCCATCCACGAACAGACGGAAGTGACCTGGTTCATCGGAGGTAATGTGCAATGGACCAACTGGTACAATGCGGTTTGAATCGTCACCAATTTCATTTAAGAACGGGTAGTTCTCAGTATCGGTGGTTGGCTCTGGACGTTGACGATAGTCCATTGCGTCTTTGCGCAGTGGGTGCAGATTTTCTGGCCAGTCATCAGGTAGCACCAAACGGCGTTCGTCAGGTAGGCCAACAGGGCGCAAACCAAACATGTCGCGAATTTCACGCTCGCCCCATACCGCGGCAGGAATGTGCGGTGTGATAGAGATAAACTCTTCACTGCTCGCATCCACCAGCACTTTCACGACCACCCAGCTTTTCACGTCACCTTCCATTGAAAGGGCGTGATACACCGCAAAGTGACCGTTGATACTGCGTTCGTCGTTACCAAAGCTAACGGACAACCAACCATTTTGATCGTAGTAAAGCCATTTCATCACATCGACCAAGGCGGTCATTTTGACTGTAATCGTTACTTGGTTTTCTGCTTGCCACTCTTCTTCAAGAATGGCGGCTGGGAATAGATGACGTACCCCATCAACGTACTGTTTTCCGAGCTGACGTTGCGAGTAATCTTTCGTTTTCATATCCATTCGACATTCTCTCTCATTAGTGAGTCATTGGTGTAACTAGGTCTGCGGTGCTCGACAAATCCGTTACGGATTGCCATGGCAAATGCAGTTGTTGCAATACAGTGCTGAAGTCTTGATTAGTGATCACCAAAGTCGCTTGGTCGACACCATGTAATACCGCGCTAGGGATGTGAGTGCCCATGATCACCATCAACACCATCATTGCGACCAGTGGCACCACGGTCATGATGTTCACTTCGCCTTTGTCGACACCTTCAGGTGCTTTGCCCAACACACAAGCTGCGACCAAACGTGCCAGCCCAGCGAGAACCAGAGTCAATAGCAGTAACAAGATGATGATGAGCACTGGGTGCTGCGCATAAAGAGCAGAGCAGACAATCAAGAATTCACTGACAAATAGGTTAAATGGGGGAACACCAGCGAGTGCTAATGCACCAGCGCCAAACAGCACACCAGTCCAAGGCGCAACACGCACCACGCCTTTGATAATGCCCATGTCGCGAGTGCCGTATTTGAGCATCACGTTACCTGCGCCGCAGAACATTAGGGTTTTACCTAAGCTGTGGTTGATGACATGCAACATCGCAGCAAACACGCCCAAGGGACCTAAGCCAATCGCGAAGGTAATAAGGCCCATGTTTTCCACACTGGAGTAAGCCAACAGACGTTTGATGTCTTTTTGTACCAAGATAAAGAAGGCAGCGACGGCGACGGAAAGCAGACCGAAACCGAGCATCAGAGCTTGAGTATACCCATGACCCAAAACCTCTTGAGCCACCACTAAGTGACGCAAAATCACCATTAATGCACAATTCAACAAGCCAGCAGAAAGCAGACCAGAAACCGGGCTTGGCGCTTCAGAGTGAGCATCTGGTAGCCAAGTGTGCATAGGGAACAAGCCCACTTTGGTACCAAAACCAATGATGATAAAGATGAAGCCAATTTGAATCAGACGAGGGTCGAATTGCGCCGCATTGTCACGAATCGCTGTCCAGAAAATCGCTTGAGAAGGGTCGCCAAATACCGCGACTGCGTTGGAGTAAGTAATCACCGTACCAAATAGACCAAACGCCACACCGACGCTACACAGCATGATGTATTTCCAAGCCGCTTCGAGTGAAGAACGTTGGTAGTAAATCCCAACCAAGAACACCGAACTGACGGTGGTGGCTTCAATGGCTACCCACATCATGATGATGTTATTGGCCGTTAAAGCAATCAACATGGTTGCAAGGAACAAGTTGAATAAACCGTAGTACAGTGACACCTGACGGCTGGTCAACTCACCTTCACGAAACTCACTGCCGATATACCCCAATGAATGCAAACCGGTGATCAATGCCACTAGCCCTAGCACACCCATAAACAGAGCAGATAAGCTATCGAGTAGCAACCAATGCCCTTGCGTTTCTAGCGCGCCGTGCTCAAACACTTGCAGCGCCAGCATCCAAGTGATGATAAAGGTGGCACACACGCTAACGGTGTGAATCAGTGAAGAAAGTTTATGAAACTCCCCTTTTAAACAAGCACCTGCCAAGCTCACCAATGCAGCAAACAGAGGGATGCCAAGCAGATAGGGGAAAATAGAACTTAGAGACGTCATGCTATTACCCTTTTAATACAGTGAGTTGTTTGACGTCTAATGTGCGCAGTTTTGCGAAAATCAGACGCGCTAAAATCACCATGACAATCACAGCAAAAATAGCGTCAACGGTAATGCCGATTTCAACCAAATGCGGCGCATTGTGCGCCACCAACGCCAACGTCAACGACGAGCCGTTTTCCATCAAGCAGTAACCAAAAATCTGTTTGAGGATATTGCGTTGACTGACGATGCACAGCAAACCGATAAAGAAGTGCGCCAAAGAGACCGCCAAAATCGGTTTCAGCTCAGCAATCATCGGCAGTTGAACGGGTTCGATGGCATACAGCGAAGCAATACTGATGATGGCGACAATAAAGGCAATCCACACCGGACGAATCAATGGTTGCTCTGCCTTGGGATCCTGCATTTTGCCCAATTGAATAAACAAAATGCCCGGCACCAAAATCACTTTAGAAATGAACGCCGTCACCGACCAGCTATAAAGCTCATGGGCGTCATAACGGTGTGCAATCGCAGCAAATAGCCCAACCAACACCAACGACTGAATTGCGTATAACCAAGCTGCGTTACGCGCTTTACGGGCAATCACCACCAAAAAGGAGGTCACCACCAATAAACTGGCTAGGTTATTCATCATTAAATCACTCATAGTCTGACCTCCTTAATTGAGCCAAGCTGAGGCAATGAAACTGGACAGAACGGACATGGCAATCAGCACGACCAACATGGATTTCATTGACGCAGGCAGAGGTGAAATGTTCTCGACCTCTTCAGATGGTTTACCAACGACGGATTTACCAAACCAGTAGAGTAGCCAACCAAAGGTCGCAACAGATTCAATCAGAGCCAACACCAAGACTGGTGTTAACCAGCTGTGCTCAGCAGAGAGTTGGAAACCAGCCTCAAGCAAAGGGAATTTACTGAAGAAACCGTTGAACGGAGGTACACCCGCAATCGCCATGGCAGCGACGCAGAAGCCCACACCGAGCAATGGTGATTTGGTAATGATCCCGCGCAGTTGTGGCAACATACGAGTACCACAGGCAAAGCTCAGTGAACCTGCGACAAAGAAGAACAAGCTCTTAGCAAAGGCGTGGTTGAAGATGTAACTCACACCCGCTTTTAACGCTAAAGAAGACCCCATGGCTGCCATGGAAAGAGCAAGGAAGATATACGCCAGTTGAGTAATGGTTGAGTAAGCCAATAGACGTTTCATGTCTTTCTGTGGCAAGTACATTACGAAGCCGTAGATCATGGTGATCATGGCACCAATCACACCGACTACGCCCACTTCGATAGGCACATCACCGGCTGACAAAATGCCGCGTGCAAAAATGTACACACCCACTTTGACCATGGATGCTGCGTGCAAATAAGCACTGACCGGGGTTGGCGCGTTCATCGCATCAGGCAGCCACATGTGCATTGGCAGTTGTGCTGATTTACCCCAAGCGGCGAACAAGATGCCAAACAGTACGATCATTTTCGCGCTAGGCGTTAGGGTCGCAATCGCAGTCAGCTCAAAGGTCCCTGTTTGGATAAACAAGGTCGCTGCTGCAATAAATAAACCCAGTGACGCAATGTGAGTCACAATCAACGCTTTCAACGCAGAACGAAACGCAATCGGGGTTTGGTAGTAACCAATCAATGACCAAGAGCAGGCACCGGTGATTTCAAAAAACAGCAGTTGCCCCACCAAGGTAGATGACAATACTAAGCCTGCCATTGCACCGATGAACACCAGTAAGAATGAGTAGTAACGAGGGTCCCCTTCATGAGGATGCTCTTTGTTACCGGTGCTCATGTACCCTAAAGAGTAAATCGCAACAATCAACCCCAAACCAACAACAGCGGCAGCAATCAAGGTGCTGACTTTGTCGACGGTTAAGCCGAAGATCAATAAGTGACCAAATTGCACAATCGCAACCGACTGCGCCTCACCACCTTGCAAGAAGAAGTGATAAGCCAAAGCCCAAGTGCCCAATGTAGCGAGCGCAGCAAAGAGCTGGCAGACCCACTTAGCCGAAGTTTTGGGTACCAATAAGGTCAGGATGGCACCTAAGAACGGCACCAAAATCGTAAATAAACCGATCATCTCCATTGTAAATAAAACCTCACAATCCGATGACGTAGAAGGCTAACGACAGACCTGCAAATGAGAATGCAGACCAAGTTAGTCGACTCGTATTTAAGAAACGTACCCGAGCCATTGCGTTTTCAACCAAACCAGCCAAGAAGAACACAATGATCAATTTGCACAGCAGTACGACAGCAGCCAGTAGCAAATCAGGGAACGCTAGGGTTGCCGCTTTGCCCCACGGGATGAAAATGGCAAGGAAAAGCTGAACCACAACAAGTTGTTTCAATCCCAGACCTAACTTGACCATCGCCAAGCCAGAGCCGGAATATTCCGTTACCGGACCTTCTTGAAGTTCTTGTTCTGCTTCTGCCGCATCAAATGGCAATTTGCCCATTTCGACAAACATGGCAAACGCACAGGCAACGCCCGCAAGCACAACGGTGACCGGTTGTTGGAAGATTTCACCCAACATCCCTTGGCTGATGTAGCCTAAGTCGGTTGAGCCAACAATCATCGCCATGATAAAAATCGACAGCACGAAAATCGGTTCCACCAACACACCAAGCGTTAACTCACGCGCGCTCCCCACTCCACTGAACATGCTGTTGGAATCCAAGCCAGCCAGTGAGAAGAAGAAGCGGAAGATCGCCAATAAATAGATATCGGTAATCACATCACCTGAAATCGGAAATGGTGAGGTTTGAGTCAGCGTAGGCAGCGCCATGCCCACCAATAACATGGTGACAATCAGCACCCATGGCATGATCCAAAAGATAGGACCCGCATTGGCTGGAGCCACAGATTGGCGACGCAGCAATTTGGCAATATCGCGATAATCCTGCAGCAAACCGGGGCCACGACGTGAGTGCATTCTGGCGCGAATCATGCGCGAGAATCCGGTAGCGAGCGGTGCCAGTAGCAGCATCAATAACGCTTGTACTACAGCAAGTACGATCCAGCTCAATCCGGGCATATGAAGTTCAGCCATTATTTCGCTCCTAAATCAACGGGAAGGAAAAGCAGTGCCAGTAACGCCACAACGATGTACAAGCAGTAGATCCGGAAATCACCGCCTTGCATGCGCGTTACCCAACCACTGACTGACATGGCAGCGCGGCAAGCCGGTTGCACTAAGTAGCGATCAAAACTTGGCTCAATCGCCGCAGCAGACGTTGTCACGGCTTGCAACGAGCGCTGCATCCAACCACTTGGGTCTAATATCACGCGAATGCGATACACCGGAGCGAACATATGACGCAGAGGTTGAGTGAAACCACCAGCAGAGACGGTCATGCGGCTTTCGTAAGCGTAACCACAGGCCCAAGGATCACCTTGACGACGATTACTCAAACGACGACCTTTGAAGAAGGCCAACATCAACGCAGGAACAACCAGCAGCACCAATAAACCAATGGTGATAACCGGTGTCGACAAGATGGCTTGAGTGGTTGAGACAGGATGAAGTGACATGCCTTGATGAACAACAATTGGCGCAGCCGCTAACGTGGTGGTGGCAATGTCTGAAATCAGAGGAGAGATCCAAGGAGAACCGACACCCAACACGATACACATTACGGCTAAGAAAGCGCAGCCAAGCACCATAGGCCAGCCCACTTCGCGGGCTTCACTGGCTTTTTGCGTACGAGGCGCACCACTAAAGCAGATACCGTAAACTTTAACGAAACACATACACGCCAACGCGCCAGTAATCGCCAGCATCACCACTGCGATAGGTCCCGCAATCGACATGCTCAAAACAGATTGACGGCTTAGGTCAAACAGCGATTGATAGATAAACCATTCACTGACAAAACCATTCAGTGGTGGCAGAGCAGAAATCGCCATGGTCCCAATCAAGAAGGCTGTTGCGGTGTAAGGCATTAATTTGCCAAGACCACCCATTTTTTCCATGTCTTTGGTGTGCATGCGATAAATCACAGAGCCAGCACCTAAGAACAACAAGCCTTTAAACACCGCGTGGTTAAGCAAGTGGTATAAAGCACCCAGTAGGCCCAACGCAGCAAAAACGGGATGACCAGTTGCCATACCAATTAACGCTACACCAACCCCCATTAAGATGATGCCGACGTTTTCTACTGTGTGGTAAGCCAGTAAGCGTTTGATGTCGTGTTCTGCCAAGGCGTACATAACGCCCAGTACGGAAGAAACGGCACCAAAGACAAGCACAACATATCCCCACCACGCTTGGGTTCCACCGAGGAACACCACGCCGACTTTGATAATGCCGAACACCCCAATTTTGACCATCACACCCGACATCAGAGCCGATGCGTGTGAAGGTGCCGCAGGGTGAGCTTGAGGTAACCAACCGTGCAGTGTAATCATCCCGGCTTTAGCACCAAAACCAAAGAACGCTAATAAGAAGATGACGGAAGATTCCCATTCGGGCAGATTCAAATTGGTAAAGTCGACAAAGTTGAGTGAACCAGATGCGCGGTACAACATAAAAAACGCAATCATGATCAGCACAGAACCGGCATGAGCAATAAAGAAGTATTGCAACCCGGCTTTAACGCTTTTCTCAGTTTGTTCCACCAGCACGAGGAAGTAAGAGGCTAACGACATCATTTCAAAGAACACGATGAAGTAAAATGCGTTATCAACCACCACTAATGCCACCATAGAAGCAACAAAAAGATGGAGGAAGAAGCTGATGCCCCACGCGCCTTTACCCAAATACTCATTCATGTAATGCCATGAATAAATGGAAGCGGCGACCATGATGAGAGAAATCACCAACACCATAAACGCACCAAGTGCGTCCATATTGATAGCCAGTTGGGCAAACTCAAAAGGACTATAAAGAGTTGCCGTCAGCGCAGTGCCACCCAGCAGAGCTTGTGCAGAGCTTAGCAAGCCAAGCACACCACCAATAAAACCCAATACTCCGGATACTTTTACGATGCTCGATTCACGTTCACCGCTACCGAGTAAAGCCACTAAACTGGCGATGACATAACAGCCAATGGATATCGCCAATAACTCAAGTGTATTCGTCATTGCTATCTCTCCATCTTCGTGGCTTGGGACATTTCCGCAGCCATCTCGCGTTTTAGCGAACGAGAGTCAACCACTTCATTGTCTGTCACCATGACAATCGCATCGGTAGGACACACCTCAGCACAAGCTGGGCCCTTTTCACGAAATCCACATAAATCACACTTCACTGCGATGCTTTTAACGCCAGGTTCCCAGGCAAGAATGTCATGACCAAAAGTCTGAGGAGAGGAAGTGCAAGGATTACTTGAGCGAGGAGTGGATGGAATATAAGTATCGTAACTGTTGGCCATGGCGACCGGACGACTACCATCAAAAGCAATGGCGCCAAATGGGCAGGCAACAGCACACAAGGTACAGCCAACACATAAGGTTTCATTAATCAGTACACGATCATCTTCCTTCGTAATCGCCTGTACAGGACACACCGTAGCGCATGGTGCATCTTCACAGTGACGACACATAACAGGAACCGTCGCATCCTGATGCTTGACAACTGTCAACCGGGGATGACTCTGCAGACCTTCCTTCTTATGTACGTCGGAGCACGCTGCCATGCAGGTACCACAACCGATACATTTTTTCGGATCTGCAATCACAAAGCTCTTCATAGCATACCCTGTTAATTAAATAAGCCCTTTAGAGCAACATGTATGCCAATCTGGAATATGATTTAACAAAACCAATTAAATCATAATGTTAGAATTAAAATGTTAATAAGTTAATCCGTTTTAAAACAGAAAATTAACGTAAAATCAGTGACTTCGACACCCAGTGTCGACACTAGTGTCGAACTGAAAAACAGCGCAAAAACTTATGTGACAACTTTGTCGACTGCCAATGAAAAATTGCGATCTCTCTCATACGCCATAATTTTCAGCCATGGTAAAACAACTTCTAATTACATTTTGAAACGATGTTTTATTTTAGCGAGGTACCATGAGAAAAATCCCCATGTTAAGTTCAATCGCTTGTGCGCTACTGGCGGCATCAAGCCAAGCTGCCACACCTCCCCCCGCAACCGATTTGGCACTTTCGACCCCAGCATTAGCTCAAGATGAAAAAAGTGTGGTTCTGGTGTGGCAACAGCCCGAGCAGCGTGCACATATTGTTGACTATCACCTTTATCAAAATGGCCAATCGCTAGGTTTAGCCAGTGACAACAATACTCTGCACAACCCCGCTGCGCCGTATTTCAAAGCGTTCTATGAACGAGATAATGCGCATTTTGCTTACTCGATTCGTTACCAAAATTTTATGGTGACTGGATTAAAACCGGCGACCCAATATCAGTTTCAAATTGCGGCAGTTTATGATGATGGGCAAGAATCTCAGTTAAGCGCACCACTTCAAGTCACCACTCCGACTTATACCCATACGGTTGATATCACCCAATTAGGTGCAAAAGGCGATGGCAACACCCTCAACACCAAAGCCATTCAAACCGCCATTGACCAATGTGCAAATCAGTCAACCAATGCCTACGGCTGTCGAGTATTGATTGCCCCCAGCGATTCAGGAGCCACTTATGTCACTGGCGCACTGTTTCTACACAGCAATATGACGCTGGAAATTGCTAAAGGCGCGACGTTAAAAGGCTCTCCTTATGCTAAAGATTATCCTTTACAGCAGGGCTACCAACTCTACAGTTTTAGAACCAATGCAACCGATTCGCGTCGCCCCCCTTCCTTGCTCAATGCATTAACTGCTGATCACCGCAATGGTGAAAATCACAGTCAGCAAGGTTACGACCACCGTATGGGGACTTTTGAAAATATCCGTATTGTCGGTGCAGGAACGTTGGATGGCAGTGGGTGGCTAAAACAAGGCACCACACGAGATGAAGCAGGACAAGAACTTGCCTATCATCCACCAGGAGGTCGAGATCGCGTCTATACCTTGGGAATCTTAGCCAAAGATCAAATGATATCGGCCTATCGTGAGTATCATCCAAACTGGGATGGGGATACTTCCAAAATTGAGTATCTTGGCCAGTTCAATAAAGATATCTACGCTAATCGTCGCTCTTCTTTAGCCACGTTTCGGGGAGTCAATAAGATCTATTTCTCTGGGTTAACCTTACTCAACCCGGCGTATCACGGCGTGATGTTCCTTGATAGCGAACAGGCCACCATGGCTTACACTCGCACCGAAACGTTCGACATTAATAATGCTGATGGCGTTGAGTTTGGTAATAGTAGCGACTTTGCCGTATTCGCAAACTTTATCGATAGCGGTGATGACTGCATTAACTTCGCAGCTGGCCAAGGAAAAGATTATCAAGCGGGCACCGAAGGTGTGCACTCCACCGAGCGTGGCTGGGTATTTAACAACTACACTCGCGAAGGCCATGGCGTATTAGTCGCGGGCAGTCATACTGGCGCTTGGATTCAAGATATTGTCGCAGAAAACAACGTCGCCTTTATGACCGATAATGGCTTACGTTTAAAAAGCACGCTCTCCACTGGTGGCGGTGTAAGGCGCATTACCTTTAGAGAAAATGCCCTAGCCGATATTGGTTCACACAATACACACTCGGCATTGCCAAGTGGCCTTGATGTGGAAAACCGCGGCGGCTTAGGTAGCCCATTTGTGTTTACTTTGGCGTACAAAGCGGGCGACAACGTTTTCCAAAATGCCACGCAAGCCGCCTATTTTAGCCACATAGATATCGACGATATTACTGTTGATAATCACAACCCATCCCAAAAACCGTCCATCTTGATTGATGGGTACGACGGTCAAGACAGCAAAGTGAGCTACCCAGAAACGTGGCACAATCACTTATCATTTAAACAAGTGACGTTTTACCAAGACCAAAAAACTCGTATCGATCATCTTAAAGATAGCCAATTTGAAGAGGTAACATTCCTGAACGGCAATGACTCTCCTTGGAAACTCAGCCATTCAAAGAACGTCAAATTTGTAAAAGTCTCACCACCTTACAAATAAAACGCGTCAAACAAATAGCTTGCTCCCTTCCCTAATGAAGGGAGCAACTTTTTAAAACCTAATGTATCCAACGAATACCAAAATCGATCGGTTGTTCTGAGGTTAACAATATTTTTAAGCGGTATTTCCCAGAAACATTTTCTAACGAAAATACTTTATCAGCAGGGATAACGTAGAGGTCAGAAGCACGCAATAAATGATTGTGTTGGTCAATAGTAAGCTCTGCATGCCCTTCTAAAATGAGCAAGCTAATAGACTGATGAAACGAAAATTTAGGCAATACCTTTTGCGGCTCAAACAACATGTAACCTTGCGTAAAGCCTCCACCAAAGTCGAATGAAGCATATCGAATACCTTCATAAGACTCTCTCAAGTCAGCTTGTTCTAGGTTGTGGAGAAATTCATCGGTTAACATAATCGCTCATTTATAGACGAAAGAAAAAAGCCAGCAAGGGATGCCCATATCGCTTACCACCATTCCCAAGGTAAACATTCTGCAGGCCAGATATTGATTGTTCTCGTATTAATAACAAAAATTGTATTGACTCTTTCTCGAGAGAGGAAATACTGTTTTTTTATTCCCAGCATAGTGTCTTAATATGGAAATCAGAGTATTACGTTATTTTGAAGCCATTGCTCGTCTACAAAACGTGACTCGAGCCGCCGCTGAACTGCATGTTGCCCAGCCCAGTTTGAGTGTAGCGATAAAGAAATTAGAAGAAGAACTGGGAGTGTTACTATTTACACGAGTGCGCAATCAACCACTTAAGCTAACGGAAGAAGGTCATCTACTCCTAAAACGTTCTAAACGAATTTTCAGCGAAATTGAACGAGTAGAACAAGAGATTGCCGATCACCAAAAACTTCGAACAGGCCACCTAAAAATTGGGGTACCACAAATGTATGGTTACACTCAATTTCCTCACATTCTCAAACAGTTCCATCAAACCTATCCGGGTATTCGCATCTCTGTTATTCAAAACAGCGCAAATACCATTCGCAGCCATCTTGAAGAAGGACAACTGAACCTTGCTATCATCGATGAAAGACGCATACATAGAAAGTGGCCGCGTATTTCATTAGAACAGCAAGAGATGGTTGCTAGTTGTGCGCTTGATCATCCATTGGCACAAAAAGAATCGATGCAAGACAATGAGTTTGAGTATTTGCCACTCATATTAATGGATGACACCTTTTTGCAACGAAACATCATTGATAAGCGCTGCGAGCAAGCGGGATTTCGCCCTAATGTCATCATCGAAAGCAACTACATTCCGACAATAGTACAAGCCACACTGGATGGTTTGGGCGTTTCAACACTACTGCGAGATCTCGTAGAAAAGACGCCTAACCTACACGCTATTTCCTTATCGCCGAAAGAGTATTGTCACTTTCATTTATGCTGGTTGGATGAAGATGCCTTATCGCAGGCAGAACACGCTTTTATCCGCTTCATTTCAGAGTTCAAGGACAAGATAAACTAACAAAGAAGCGCCACAAGATATAAGACAAGTAATTGTTTAATAACAAAAAAGCCCGTTATAAATAACGGGCTTTTTAAAACTGGTGCAGATGGGGAGACTTGAACTCCCACGACCGTTAGGCCACTAGCACCTGAAGCTAGCGTGTCTACCAATTCCACCACATCTGCGTGTGACGCTAATATCCTGCTAAACCCAAAGTGTGAAAAGAGACACATATACGAAAAGAGATAACGATCACACTTATCCTTCTCATATGTTTGTTTTTTAAGCAAAATACAAAAATGGCGAACATTTTGTCAGCTTCGAGCTAGGCGAATTTGATTTATCCTAAACATACAGCGACTGGAATTTTTCTACCATATCCTTGTCAATCTCCTTAATTAGATTAGGTGACAAGCCCAGATGTTTGGCCTCATTACTAAACGAGCGTGTTGCTTCAAATATTTCTTCAGCCATCACCATAATCGCGTTCTTTGAAGACAATTCCGACTGAGCAGCTAACTGAATCTAGTGCGCTCTTTGGCGTTCGGCCATTACCACCAAATGCCGTCATATGTTCTTTGTAAGGGTTAGGGCTGATTTAAGCATGTCGAAGCACATCCTCTATCGATTTTAATTCTGGCTCAGACGGTTTCGTCAGGTCTTGCAACTTCTTCAAATAACCCAATACCTCGACAATTGCTACTATAGTAGCAATTTCAAGGATTAACGGTATCTTCTTTCTAAAACATGGGGGACGAAAAATTCATTCTAATGATGGATTCGTGACTGCCACCATGATGACAATTTTGGAACGTTAATTGCTAAAATTGACACCATAATATCAGTTTATATATTACTAAGGTTTCATAAATCCATTCGCACTTTCCCAGCCCATAGAAAGATGAAGCTGATTGTCATTGAGACAGAATCACTTGGGGGTCACAACCTGTATTCAACGCTGGTTAACAAACTTTTGGACAATTACGAGTTACACACCATAGGATAGTCGGATTATTCCTAATATTGCACCTAGGCAATTTAACCCGATTTGAGTGGCCAAGATCTTTCGGCCACTACATCTGGCACAAATCGTATTAAATTAAAGTAATTTGAAACCACGCTGTTCTATAGTTTGACGAAGTTTTTCTCTTCCTCCCATATAGCTCATGTCTGTAGCAGCAAAGCAAACAGCCTCTTGCCAAGTTTTTATTTTCATACCCTGTTCGGTACGAAAATTGAGTATAGCTTCTTCATACCCATCTAAATACTTAACATATTCACCCGGATCATATTTGTTATAATGCAAAACCATGGGCTGTGCTGGACGTGGGCGTATAGAACTGGCTCTAGATGGATCTGGTTTTCCCACAGCCATACCAAATGTCACAAAACTATAAGGTGGAAGATTAATCATTTCTGCAAGCTCTTTAGCTGCATTGCGCATTACACCAAGAAACACGATACCTAACCCCATAGATTCAGCAGCTAAAGACGCATTTTGTGCCGCTAAAGCTGAATCAATTGAAGCCATCAGAAATGAATCTAAGTAATCAAGCACAACCGGATCGCCTCCGTGCTGTTTGGTTATCTCTTCAGAGCGAGACAAGTCAGCTACCCAAAGTAATAAAGCAGGAGCTTCTTCTATCCAAGGTATTCGATCTGTAGGAACGGTGGCCGCAATAGTATCAGCAATCTGTTGTTTCAATTCTGGTTTTGTAACAGCGACAAGGCTCCATTGATTTAGTGCTGAAGAATTTGATGCAGACTGAGCAGCAGCAACCATAGTTTCAAGTGTACCTTCTGGTAGACCTTCAGGCAGAAAGGTTCTCACAGAACGGTGAGTCAACATCGTTTTAACTTCAGGAGTCCATTGTATGTTATCTGGCTTTTGTTGTGAGCCATATCTCTGCTGTAGTAGTTCTTCATCTTTATAAAGTGACATTTTCTTTATCCCTAGTTCATTGAAGATGCTTCTACAATAACTATCATTATTGGTTAGATAAACACGCTAATCATGACATGATATTCCATAATTATGTACAATTAATAAAAAGAGAACAGATAGACTTATGGATCAACTACTAGCGATAAGAACGTTTCAAAAGATTGCTGAATGCCGCTCTTTTACCAAAGCAGCAGCTCAGCTCGACATGCCTAGATCAACTGTTAGTAAAGCTCTAATAGATTTGGAAGAATACTTAGGTACAAAGTTGATTCAACGAACAACGCGCTCTGTAACGCTTACTGTCGAAGGGATAGATTATTACAATCGTGTTAATCTGTTGATGTCTGCACTTGATGAAGCTGACGAAGCCTTAATGGGTATGAAGTCAACTGCTAAAGGTAGATTAAGAGTAGATGTGTACTCATCATTAGCTACATTTGTTTTATTCCCCATGCTGGATGAATTTAGGCAACGTTATCCAGATATTCAGTTAATCCTAGGGAGTGGTGATCGACCAGTAAATCTAGTCGAGGAAGGCATAGATTGCGTGATTCGAGCTGGTAAACTGGCAGATTCATCGATGATAGGAAAAACGATTTATAAAGATAAATTAGTTACCTGTGCAAGTGCTAAGTACATTAAACAATTTGGCATGCCTGAAAGTAGTGATGAACTAGAAAAATCGCATCAGATTGTTGGTTACATTAGTGCAAACAATGGCGAAGTTTGGCCTATGATCTTTAACAACAATGGAGTTGAAAAGCGAATATCGAGGTTTAATATTGCTACAAATGATAGTGCAAGCTATGTAAATTTTATTTTGAGTGGTTATGGTATTGGACAAGCTCATGCTTCAGTTGTTAGTCATCTATTGTTCTCAGGAGAATTAATTCAGGTTCTTGCTCGTGAAACAGATGGCGATGTTCCTATTTCTCTGCTTTACCCCCCAACAAAACGTCTAAGTGCAAGAGTTCGTCTTTTTGTTGACTGGATAACTCAACGGCTTTCAGAGAGAGTGACTCCGAGTCAGTAGTAATTTAATAACATGACTTAAATTTGTGTACAGTTGGACTCTTATTTCTACATTGCCCACTGTCCGAAACACGGAATGGGGCATAAATGTTTTAGAGCGGATGTTCTATGGCGCTTCTGTCCCATTTAATTCGAGGCGCACTACATCACGTTTTTGAAAGTATTAAATGAAGCAACGTACAAACAGTTTGAGTAGTCATTTTTAGAACTACAGAAAGTAAAAAGCCCCAATCAAAAGATTGGGGCTTTTTTCCGATAAACGGTTGCTTATGTAGTGGCTTGAATCAGTGGTCATCTACAAGCTGATGTCTGTATGCTATGCAACGTTAGTGTTACTGTCAACTAAATCCAAAAGTTCGAGTATGCCAAATAGAATCACATACAGCGCCCTTGCTAATGTGTTGCCAAATCAAAGATTGGCGATAGTGCACATGCTTCAATCTGAAGCTAGGCGCGTCGCATCTGAAAAGTATTTGCGCCTGTGCCAACGTGTAAATACAAACGAATTTACGGAACCACTTTCGAACTATAAGCGGAGTCTACGCAGTAAGTTAAAACAACTTGATAAAGATGAATTCGATGTCATTGAGACATCTAATAACCAACTCTACTGGGTAGCAAAACTCACGACACAATAGGTTACAAGCGCATCAGTTTCGAGCTTTAATGTCGACGACACTTACAACGCTATTTCTTTGTCAGTGAACTGGCTTATTTAAAGCTGGCATTAAAAAACCTCCTGATGCATTGGCATACATCAGGAGGTTTAATTTTATTTCTTTTGATCAGACTTTATTATCCGACCGCATCGATAACCATCTGATTAAATGGTTTATTCTACCGTTACCGCTTTCGCTAGGTTACGAGGTTGGTCAACGTCAGTGCCTTTAATCAATGCAACGTGGTAAGCCAGCAATTGCATTGGTACGGTGTAGAAAATCGGTGCGGTGATTTCACTCACGTGTGGCATGGTGATCACTTTCATGCTGGCATCGCTAACGAACCCTGCGTTTTCATCGGCGAAGACATACAACAGACCGCCACGGGCACGCACTTCTTCGATGTTGGATTTGAGTTTTTCCAACAGGTCATTGTTCGGTGCAATCACCACCACTGGCATATCCGCATCAATAAGCGCTAGTGGGCCATGTTTCAATTCACCTGCTGCATACGCTTCTGCGTGAATATAAGAGATCTCTTTCAGTTTCAGAGCCGCTTCCAATGCAATTGGGAAGTACTCACCACGACCGAGGAACAGCGTGTGGTTCTTATCTGCAAAGTCTTTTGCTAGATCTTCAATCTCTTTTTCACTGCCGAGAGCTGATTCAATCTGTTTAGGCAGAGCATGCAACGCAGTGACAATCTCTTTTTCAGTTTCTTTGTTCACTGTGCCTTTTTGCTTACCAATCGCCGCCACCAACATTAGCAATGCTGCTAACTGAGTGGTAAAGGCTTTAGTTGAAGCCACACCGATTTCGGTTCCTGCGCGGGTCATAAAGGCAATATCAGATTCACGTACAAGAGAAGAACCTGCCACGTTACAGATGGTCATTGCCGCCATGTAGCCTTTTTCTTTAGCAAGACGAAGGGCGGCCAATGTATCAGCCGTTTCACCAGATTGAGACAAGGTAATCAACAAGCTATTTGGACGAGTCACAAATTTACGGTAACGGAACTCAGAAGCAATCTCTACGTCACAGCTCACGCCAGCAATTGCTTCAAACCAGTAGCGAGAAGCCATTGCAGAGTTGTAAGAAGTACCACAAGCAATTAATTGAATGTGTTCAACTTTGCTAAGAATTTCAGTTGCGTGCACACCGATGCTATCAGTAATCACAGAATCATCTGTGATACGGCCTTCAATGGTGTTTAGCAGGGCTTTTGGTTGTTCAAAAATTTCTTTCTGCATGAAGTGGCGGTATTTGCCTTTCTCACCCGCATCGTGTTCTGCGTTAGATTCCGTAATCTCACGTTCTACAGCTGTACCGTTAGCAGCAAAGATTTTCACTTCACGACGAGTAATTTCAGCCACATCACCTTCTTCAAGATAAATAAAGCGACGAGTCACATTTAAAAGCGCTAATTGGTCAGAAGCGAGGAAGTTTTCACCCACACCTAAACCGATAACGATTGGGCTACCAGAGCGAGCGACCACAAGACGTTCAGGATCTTTACGGTCAACAACAACGGTACCGTACGCACCTTCAAGTTGTTTTGCGGTTTTTTGAACGGCTTCAAGTAACGATGAAGAAGTACGAAGTTCCCATTCAACTAAGTGAGCAATAACTTCAGTATCGGTTTGAGATACGAACTCGTAACCACGAGAGCGAAGTTCTTCGCGCAAAACTTCGTAGTTTTCGATGATACCGTTGTGCACAACTGCGATATCGCCAGATACGTGTGGGTGAGCGTTGATTTCAGAAGGTTCACCGTGGGTTGCCCAACGGGTGTGCGCAATGCCAGTGCCGCCATGTACGTGCGATTCTGCAACCGCATCAGCCAATTCTTGTACTTTACCTAGGCGGCGTACACGAGTCATATTCTTGTTTGCATCTACCACTGCAACACCCGCAGAGTCGTAACCGCGGTATTCCAAACGGCGTAGGCCTTCAACAAGAATTTCTGCTACATCACGCTGTGCTACTGCACCAACAATTCCACACATACTAATAAGCTCCTAAAAAATGACGTTGAGGACTTACCACAACTTTTTAAGTCCTAATCTCTACTGATTAAGCGCGAATAACTCGCACTTGATGCGATTCTATTTTCTTAACAAATTCATCGGGAAGACCTTCGTCGGTCACCAACACATCCACGATGTTCCAAGGCAATTCTAAGTTAGGGATCTTGCGTCCAAACTTGTCAGACTCAACCATGACGATGACTTCGCGAGAAACCTCAGCCATCACTTTGCTTAAGCCAATCAATTCATTAAATGTAGTCGTGCCTCGTTCTAAGTCGACACCATCACAACCGATAAAAAGTTGGTCAAAATCGTAAGAGCGCAACACCGATTCGGCGACATTACCTTGGAAAGACTCAGAACGGATATCCCACGTTCCGCCCGTCATTAATAATGTCGGTTCATTCTCCAATTCACTTAACGCGTTAGCCACTTGCAATGAGTTAGTCATCACAACTAAACCACGTTTTTCATTGAGTTGTTCAATCAAGGCACCGGTCGTTCTGCCGCTGTCGATCACAATTCTGTTATGATCTCGGATTAACTTTGCAGCCGCTTTTGCGATAGAAACCTTTCGAACCGAAACTTTTGGACTCAACTCTTCACTTACGACTTCTTTCGGTAATGCAATTGCGCCGCCATAGCGACGCAGTAATAAACCGTTTTCTTCTAAGGAAGCCAAATCTTTTCGAATAGTGACTTCTGAAGTTTCAAATTGAGAAGCTAGTGATTCAACACTCACTTCTCCCATCTCATTAACGAGAGTCGCAATAGCGTGTCTTCTAAGTTGTGTATTTCGTTTCGACATTTTTAACTTTATAGCAGGTTTCGAATCGAAAGCAATTATAATCACTTCGAAACATAACTGTCCATTTATTTTGCTCCAAAAAATTAATATTTCACGCTAAAACCTTGTCCTAAGACAATTCTTGGACAGTGCTATTGAAAAAATAAAGTGGTAGAATTCCAGCCCTAAAGAAAAAAAATTACAGAACTAGGCGTGATATTTTTGTAACTTTCCCGTTGTACCCTAGGGAAATCCCGATAATTCTGAAATTTTAGGCAACAGATGTAGTTATAAATTGATCAAATCTGTTGTAAGACTTTCAAGTAAAGAGGCGTTAGCTCGATTTTTATATAGACAGGCGATAAAGAAAGTACAGATTGCCACCACGAGCCCTCTATACCCCGTGAAACAACTTTCAAAATTAATACTATTTACCGGAGAAACACTTCCATGAAAAAGACCAAAATCGTATGTACGATTGGCCCAAAAACTGAGTCAGTAGAGAAACTTACCGAGCTAGTGAATGCTGGTATGAACGTTATGCGTTTAAACTTCTCTCACGGTGACTACGTTGAGCATGGTACTCGCATCAAAAACTTCCGCGAAGTAATGGCGAACACTGGTAAACCTCTAGCAATCCTATTGGATACTAAAGGCCCTGAAATCCGCACTATCAAACTAGAAAACGGCGATGACGTTGATCTAGTAGCTGGTCAAGAATTCACTTTCACAACTGACACAGCAGTTGTTGGCAACAAAGACCGCGTAGCAGTTACTTACCCAGGCTTTGCTGCAGACCTTGCAGAAGGTAACACTATCCTGGTAGATGACGGCCTAATCGAAATGACCGTTATCTCTAAAACTGACACTGAAGTAAAATGTAAAGTTCTGAACAACGGTGCACTAGGCGAAAACAAAGGTGTAAACCTTCCTGGTGTTGCAGTTAATCTTCCAGCACTTGCTGAAAAAGATAAAAACGACCTTAAGTTTGGTTGTGAGCAAGGTGTTGACTTTGTTGCTGCATCATTCATCCGTAAAGCATCTGATGTAAAAGAAATCCGTGAAGTTCTTGCTTCTCACGGCGGCGAAAACATCCAAATCATCTCTAAAATTGAGAACCAAGAAGGCGTTGATAACTTCGACGACATTCTAGAAGCTTCTGATGGCATCATGGTTGCTCGTGGTGACCTAGGTGTTGAAATCCCAGCTGAAGAAGTTATCTTCGCGCAAAAAATGATGATTGAAAAATGTAACCGCGCTCGTAAAGTGGTTATCACAGCAACTCAAATGCTTGATTCAATGATCAAAAACCCACGCCCTACTCGCGCAGAAGCTGGCGACGTAGCAAACGCGGTTATGGATGGTACAGATGCAGTCATGCTTTCTGGTGAAACAGCGAAAGGTAAATACCCTGTAGAAGCGGTAACTATCATGGCTCGTATCGCTGAACGCACTGATTCATCTCTACAAGCTGAGCTTAGCACTCGCCTAGACAGCCCACGTCTACGCATCACTGAAGCAGTATGTAAAGGCGCTGTAGATACTGCAGAGAAATTGGCTGCTCCACTTATCGTGGTAGCGACTCAAGCAGGCAAATCTGCTCGTTCAGTTCGTAAATACTTCCCAACAGCAAACATTCTTGCTATCACAACTAACAAGAAAACAGCTGCACAGCTTGTTCTTTCTAAAGGTGTAACACCTGTAGTGGTTGATGAAATTGCTAGCACTGATGACTTCTACCGTCTAGGTAAAGAAATGGCTCTTGAATCAGGCCTAGGTAAGAAAGGTGATATCGCGGTTATGGTTTCTGGTGCTCTTGTTGCATCAGGTACAACAAACACTGCGTCAGTTCACGTTCTTTAATCGAACTGATAACAAAAATCGGGGCCTGGGCCCCGATTTTTTTATCTTTGCTAAACTAGTGATGTTAGATTTTGGTCGGTGGTTTTGTTACCAACCAAAAAATTCTCTGTGGTGCGTATTCAAAAGTAACACCATAGGAAGAAAATAAAGTGCGCTTAATTTAATTCCCAATACCAACAAACAACCAATCGTTAACCTAACGACAAAATGATTTAACAACATGCTCTGCCTCATACTGCCCAG
Organism: Vibrio tritonius; assembly: GCF_001547935.1. Classification (NCBI taxonomy): domain Bacteria; kingdom Pseudomonadati; phylum Pseudomonadota; class Gammaproteobacteria; order Vibrionales; family Vibrionaceae; genus Vibrio; species Vibrio tritonius. The sequence goes on along the minus strand of NZ_AP014635.1, from coordinate 469,431 downwards.
AGTGTTTGAATTCCATAGCTTTTATATCAAACAAGACTTTTTAACTTTGCAGTTCCCTGTACCACTGGAGCCAAACTGTTTAAAAAAAACACAGTTTACTGAATATCCAGTCCAACTCAAGATGGTTTTATCAATTAAACTATCAAAAAGAATAGGGAGTTTTTATGCAATTTCCTCACTACTCAAACAGATGCTGACTCGATTTCTACCATCCGATTTTGCGCTGTATAAGGCGACATCTGCCCACTTGTAGGTTTGGGTTCTATCTTCGGTGATGTCGGTGATACCAACACTAACCGTCGCCCGCGCGAGTTTATCTTCAGCTATGTGTTGACGAATACTATTCATCAGTTGGGTTGCCTCTTCTACCGATGTATTGGGCATTATAATGGCGAACTCTTCCCCTCCAATACGAGCAACAAAGTCCGTTGTTCGTACCAGTTTTGTCAAAGTACTGGCTATATAGATAATGACTCTATCGCCCTCATCATGCCCCAATTCATCATTGATTAACTTAAAGTAATCTATATCAAGCAACACCAGAATTGAGTAGATTCCATCTTGTTGTTTAACTCTATTGGCATGTTCTTTTATTTCGATTTCAAACTTGCGCCGATTCCACAGCTTAGTCATGTCATCGAGCTCACTCATTTTTCGTAAACGATTTTCTAATGCTTTGCGCTCAGAGATATCAATTAGGCTGATGATGTAATAACTCACTTGCCCACGCTCTAAAACAGCTTGGAATCTCACCAAAACCACTAGCAATTCACCATTGGGCGCTATGTAATTGATTTCACCACGCCACAATGAATGCTCTTGCACCATGCGCATCACTTGATGTTTGAAATTGCTATCATATTCCGAAAGAAGAAAATCGAGCATGTTCATCCCCTCAATATCACTTCCTCTTATATTGATCGCTTTTTCAAAGGTTTTGTTGACCAGTTTAATTCGATATTGAGCATCACAAATAGCCACTGCCGACATCCCGTGCAAGGCGGCATGTGCTAACTTGCTTTCAATATTACGTCGATGATAGTGATACCCTAACATTGCAGCAGGCAAAGCAAATAACAACATGATTAATAAAACAAAATAGGCTTCATTTTTCAGAGCATCAATTTCGTATTGGATCTCATGTTGCAACTGCTGGGGGGATAAGTTCACCAACATGGTGAGCGAAATGGTATCGGAGAGAGCAACCCGTCGATAAATGATGAGGTGATTATTCTCGGTAAGAACACCACGATGAGTCTTTTGAATGACATCCCAAGAGCGTGGGTATAACGTGTTAAAACGATCGCCAGACCACATTTCTTGCTGAGAATTAATTAATTGCCGGCTAGAACCTGCGATGTATTGGCCATCTTGATTGAGAATTTGCAGATGAAACCCGCGCTGAGGAGAAATTAAGATTTTTTGATACATGGTTGAAAGGCTAACATCCAACACTACATAACCATGCCTTTGGCCTAACAGTGTCACGGGGGTTGCCACGTAAAAAACAGCCTCCGGAGGTTGAGATGAAACTGATGAAGGGTTAACCCACCGCGCTCCCCAGACATCGACTGTCTGATCTGGAATCGAGGTTAAAAACGCAAACAATTCAGTATTATTGATGTTCTGCAAATTAGTTGCTTGCTGAACCAGCTGATTATCAGCCTGGTAGGCCATCGAAATTTTCTCGTTGCCATCAGCATCAATAAAACGGATTCGGTTATACCACTCTAAGCTCGCCATCATAGCGGATAACGACTTTGTTAGATGGTCTTGTTCCTTAGTTGGCTCAAAGAAGTAATCATAGAGTGCAGGATCATGGCTAAGCAAAGTGACAATTGAACGGGTCTGCTTTCTTGCTCGCTCGTAGTGCTCTTGATTAAACTCGAGCTGCGTATCCGCTTTATCCGCAATCGTAGTCAAACTACTTTCAAGTAGCATTTCATAGCGATGAGAATAAAAGAGTGCCCCAGCCACAATAATCATTAGGCTGCTGCACCCTAAAAAGAACATCCAACGATTAACTCTCACCAATTCTATACGCCACTGCTGCTCATGGATAATGAGTTATAATTATATCAGTTAGCGAAAGCTCCGTTGGAAAAACTATCGATAAATAGAAAATTTACCACTAAAGTAACCGCTTAGTGGGTATCAATGCGATAAATAACATCAACACTTGCGTCAAGCTCTATCTGGCTATTCTGGTAGGAGCTTGAGACATCCGCCGCTTTACTTTGCATCAAAGACACTCGTTCGTAACGTGGCGTATTTTGCTCGGAATGGTACTCAACCTGCCAAACTTGACCTAGCTTACTTTGAAAACCAGCTGCCAAAAATTGCGCTTTATTTTGTGCATCTTCCATTGCTGCTTTTAATACGCGATCTTCATATGCTTTCCGATCTTTCAACCCCATCTGGATACCAGAGATCTGATTCATACCATCAGTCAATGCCAGATTGATATGGTCATTTAATTGGTTAAGATCATTAATGGTGACCTCGACAGACCGAGACCCCACATAACCAACCAGTGTTCTTTCTCCTTTGTCACCATAGTGATACTGAGGCGAAATAGAGAGGTTTGAGCTACTGATAAAACGTTTATCTATCTTCTTTTTTAAGTCTTTAGTATATCGTGCGACAACACCATCCACTTGCTTTTTCACTGCATCGGCAGTGGGCTGGGTAACCCGAATTTGACTGGATATAACCGCTTTATCAGGATTGACCATCAATGTAGCACTTCCCGTGGTAATAACATGAGGAAAGCTTAAATCCTGCGCTACAGCAGGAACACTAACAGAAAATCCAAGCCCTAAACAAAGTAGTGTTAGAGCACGTCGATAATTTTGCATCTGAAATTCTCCTAACCAAAGTCTTACTATTTGTACCTCGTTTATTAGACTACGCTTAGCTTATTGTTCAAGTCGAGAATGTGCGCCTTGTACAATAGCTTGAGAAATGTCTTTCAATAATCCGGTTTCCAACTGCCAGTGATGCCAATAGATACTGTTCGTCAACGAATACCCAGGGGTAATATCGATTAACTCACCAGCCTCAAGTTCGCGCTCAATTTGCAATTTTGGAATCATACAATAGGCCATTCCTGATCTCGCCATCGTCACAAACGCTTCAGAACTGCCCACCTTATGATTAATATTTAAATCTTGTGAAAGACCAAAATATTCCGACAAGAAACGCTTGTGTTGATCATCTTGTGAGTCAAACGATACCATTGGCGCGCGGAGTAATGAGTCACGATTCACGCCTTGAGCAAAATGCCGCTCAATAAATGCAGGACTAGCGACACAGAGGTACTCCATCTTACCCAAGTATTCAGCACTACACCCCACCAGCGGCTGAGACTCAACACTGATAGCCCCTACGGCTTCGCCACTTTTCATCTTTTGAATCGATCGAGACTCATCTAAGATGGAGAAATGCAGTGCAACTGCTTCTGTTGTCATGATTTTATTTAACGCAGGCAAAACCCAGGTAGCCAAACTATCAGCATTTGTCGCGATCGTCAGGGAGACAGGTCGTAAATGAGGCTGATTGGTTAGCTCAGGAACCACTTCCTGCTCAAGTAAACTAACCCTGCGATATAATCCAAGTAACTTTTTACCTATAGGAGTCGCTTGTGGTGGAGCACTTCTCACCAAAACAGGTTGAGCAAGAAATTTTTCGAGCTGCTTAATACGTTGTGATACCGCCGATTGGGAAATATAAAGCTCTTCTGCTGCGCGTTCAAAACTCCCTTGAGACAATACTGCATCCAACGCTTCAATCCATTTGTAGTCTAAACCACGCATAACACTCTCCATGATTAATTTAGCTAATAATATATTAAAATGATTAATTATACTTATTAAAAAATTATCGATATCTTGCCCGCTCTTTTCTTCCATATGTTGTTGTACGAGGTTGTAGTGAATTACTGGGTAGCATTGCAGGGATTTAGTTTAGGGGCGACAATGATTATCCCTATTGGTGCTCAAAATGCGTATGTATTGAATCAAGGCATCAAACGTCACCATCATTTGACAACCGCAACCGTGTGCAGTTTCCTTGATCTCTTTTTCATGTCTCTTGGTATTTTTGGCGCTGGTGCGATTTTATCGCAACATGAAAATGTACTGATTGGCATCACCATCGCAGGCATTGCCTTTTTGTCCGTTTATGGCTTTCAATCGTTAAAACGAGCTTTACGCTTTGAGTATGCAAACGACAGCAACGCAAGTTCGATTAGCAAAAGTAGTCGAATTGCGGTCATCCTTGGTGCTTGCGCTGTTACCGTATTTAATCCGCACCTTTATCTAGATACAGTCGTTATCTTAGGCTCTCTAGGTGGGCAATTTCATGGAACAGACCGTCTCGCATTTGCCGTTGGCACCATATCCGCCTCTTTTGTTTGGTTTTTTACTATCTCAATCGGTGCGGCAAAATTGAGTCACATATTATCTAAACCTAAAGCACAACAAATTATCGATATGCTGATTTCAGCGATGATGTTTGTATTGGCATTTACTCTGACAAAACAGCTCTATTTAAACCACTTTTAAACATGCGTGAATTGGGTTGCGAGCTTATTCATACAGATAGCAAAACGGAGGCTCATCGCCTCCGTTTTCAACTTCCGATACGCAAAATCTTACGATTCGAGCTTGTTCAAATGAACATCCATTTGTGGGAATGGAATTTCGATGCCGTTCTCATCTAGTGCTTCTTTTATGTTAAGCATGAGATCCCAATAAACAGGCCAATAGTTTTCCGTTTTAACCCATGGGCGAACGACAAAGTTCACCGAAGAATCGGCAAGTGCTAACACACCAATGGTTGGTTCAGGATCTTTTAGAACACGTTCATCTTTATCTAATACGTCGCGTAAGACTTGTTTGGTTTTTCTCAAATCCGCTTTGTAAGAGACACCAATAACTAAATCGACACGACGAGTTTTATGGCGTGAATAGTTAGTAATTGGACCACCGATGATGGAAGAGTTAGGTACTACAACCATTTTGTTATCTGGAGAGCTGAGCACGGTTTGGAAAATTTGAATAGAATCGACTGAACCAGCAACCCCACCCACTTCGACATAATCCCCAGATTTAAACGGACGAAATGCCACAATCAAGACACCAGCAGCAAAGTTAGATAATGACCCTTGCAAAGCCAGTGCAACCGCTAAACCTGCGGCACCAATCACAGCAACAACAGAGGCAGTTTGAATACCTAATTTGCCCAACGCCGCCATCAACACCACGATAAAAAGTAAATAACGTACAATGGCATTAATAAAGTCGATCACGGCTTTATCCATCCGGCGCTTTTTCAACACCTTAGAAATACTGCCGGCAATCAACTTGACGACAAAGTTACCTACGATCAGGATAACCAGCGCCCACATAAAATTGATGCCGTATTGAATCAATAAATCCGAGTTTTTTGTCAACCACGTATTCACATGCTCGATATTGTTGACGATGGAGGTATCAATACCTACCGGTTCACTAGCCATCTAGTTGTCCTCTATTAAAATGAGCCGAGCTATGGCACTAGAGAGTCCTATAGCTATCCCCCTGCTGGTATTAGGTCTTTATAAAAAAGAACGTAAATTCAACAAGTAATTCCTTACAGGTTAAGCAAAATCATCCTCGTTCGCTAGGGCTTTGCGGAAATTTGACGATGGATGACGATGGATAGACATAAAAAAACCCGCTCAATGAGCGGGTTTTTGAAAACGAATAAACCAGACTGAAATTACAGTACGTCGATTGCGTTAAGGTTAGCGAATGCTTCTTCAAGGCGTGTAACCATTGAAGTTTGACCAGCACGTAGCCATACACGTGGATCGTAGTATTTTTTGTTTGGAGCATCTTCGCCAGTTGGGTTACCGATTTGACCTTGTAGGTAATCGTGGTTTTCAGCTTCGTATTGACGAATACCGTTCCAGCAAGCCCATTGAGTGTCAGTATCGATGTTCATTTTGATAACACCGTAGCTGATTGATTCTTTGATCTCTTCTGCAGAAGAACCTGAACCACCGTGGAATACGAAGTTCAAAGAGTTTGCAGGAAGATTGAATTTCTCAGAAACGTATTTTTGAGAATCACGTAGGATAGTTGGAGTTAGTACAACGTTACCTGGTTTGTAAACACCGTGTACGTTACCGAAAGAAGCCGCGATAGTGAAACGTGGGCTAATTGCGTTTAGTTTTTCGTACGCGTATGCAACATCTTCAGGAGAAGTGTATAGCTCTGAAGAATCCATATCAGAGTTATCAACGCCGTCTTCTTCACCACCAGTACAACCTAGTTCAATCTCTAGAGTCATGTTCATTTTAGCCATGCGTTCTAGGTATTTAGCAGAGATTGCAATGTTGTCTTCTAGAGACTCTTCAGACAAGTCGATCATGTGAGAAGAGAATAGAGGCTTACCTGTTTCAGCGAAGTGTTTTTCGCCAGCATCTAGTAGACCGTCAATCCATGGTAGAAGTTTTTTCGCAGCGTGGTCAGTGTGAAGGATTACTGGAACACCGTAGTATTCAGCAACAGTGTGAACGTGTTTTGCACCAGCGATAGCACCAAGAATTTGAGCTTCTTGACCTTCCAGTTTTAGACCTTTACCAGCGAAGAAAGCAGCACCGCCGTTAGAGAACTGAACGATTACTGGAGCTTTCGCTTTCGCTGCAGCTTCTAGTACTGCGTTTACAGAGTCAGAACCTACACAGTTCACAGCTGGAATCGCGAAGTTGTTTTCTTTTGCAACTTCAAATACTTTCTGTACATCATCACCAGAAATAACACCTGGTTTTACGAAATCGAAGACCTTAGACATGGATTTGATCCTATATTTTCTCGTTTTAAAATAAAACGGTTAAGTTAAAATCTTGTAAACAACTGCCTACAGTAGCTTGGCCTATTCTAACAGAAGGGTGCTCTGTATGCAGCAAACAAGAAAGCGAGGTTTCCCTCGCCTTCTGCTTTATATTATTTTGCGCGTGACTCTAGCATTTCAACAGCTGGAAGTTTTTTGCCTTCAACGAATTCAAGGAAAGCACCGCCGCCAGTAGAGATGTAAGATACGTCAGCTTTGATACCGAATTTATCGATAGCAGCCAAAGTGTCACCACCACCTGCAACAGAGAAACCTTCAGAAGCAGCAATCGCTTCAGAGATACCTTTAGTACCCGCTTCGAAGTTTTTGAATTCAAATACGCCAACAGGACCATTCCAAAGAATAGTTTTTGCGTTTTTAAGAATTTCAGCTAGTTGTGCAGTTGAATCAGGACCAAGGTCGAAGATCATGTCGTCGTCTTGAACGTCTTCAACTTTCTTGATTTCAGCTTCTGCGTTTTCGTCGAATGCTTTAGCACATGCAACGTCAGTTGCTACTGGAATCGCACACTCTTCCATCAGTTTTTTCGCTGTATCAACTAGGTCAGCTTCGTATAGAGATTTACCTACGTTGTGACCAGCTGCTGCGATAAAGGTGTTAGCAATACCACCACCAACAACAAGTTGGTCAGCAATTTTAGATAGAGACTCAAGAACAGTCAGTTTAGTAGAAACTTTAGAACCACCTACGATAGCAACCATTGGACGTGCAGGTTTGTCCATTGCTTTGCCTAGAGCTTCAAGTTCATTAGCTAGTAGAGGACCAGCACAAGCGATAGGAGCGAAAACGCCAACGCCGTAAGTAGAAGCTTGAGCGCGGTGAGCAGTACCGAATGCATCCATTACGAATACGTCACATAGTGCTGCGTATTTTTTAGATAGCTCGTCTTCGTTTTTCTTTTCGCCTTTGTTGAAGCGAACGTTTTCAAGAACAACCAATTCACCAGCGTTTAGTTCAAGACCGTCTAGGTAGTCTTTAGCTAGTTTCACTTCGCAATCTAGTGCGTCGTTTAAGTAGTTAACGACAGGTTGTAGAGAGAATTCTTCGTTGTACTCACCTTCAGTTGGGCGGCCAAGGTGAGAAGTCACCATTACTTTAGCGCCAGCTGCTAGGCAGTGTTTGATGGTTGGCAGTGATGCAAGAATACGCGCATCAGAAGTCACTTTTCCGTCTTTTACTGGCACGTTTAGGTCAGCACGGATAAATACGCGTTTGCCTGCTAGTTCCAGGTCAGTCATCTTGATTACAGACATGGTTTGTCCTCTCAAATTTTTATAAGTAATAAAGTTTGTTCACCCCGCCTATCACTAGCCGGGTTTTCGGTATTCTTTTTCGTACTACTTTTTCCGATATGGGGTAGAGGATATTTATTTCACAGTAGAAAATAAATATTTTTTTCTCTAAATGTGGGCTATGACTCAGTTGCCTGCATTGCTAACGCTGTATCGAGCATCCTGTTAGCAAATCCCCATTCGTTATCACACCATACAAGCATTTTTACCAGATGCCCATTACTTACTCGCGTTTGAGTTCCATCCACAATCGCACTGTGGGGATCGTGATTAAAATCGATGGAAACAAGCGGTGCTTCAGTATAATCAACTATGTGACGTAATGTACACCGAGATGCCTCAATGATGGTTTGATTTACGTCATTAACTTTCACTTTTGTATTAATTGTGACACTCAAATCCATCGCTGTTACGTTCACCGTCGGTACGCGGACAGATATTGCTTCAAAACGGTTAGAAAATTTAGGGAAGATACGCTCTATCCCTTTATGAAGGCGAGTATCAACAGGAATAATAGACTGGCTTGCAGCCCGAGTACGGCGTAAATCTGAGTGATAAGCATCGATAACCTGCTGATCATTCATTGACGAATGTATTGTGGTAATGGTTCCAGAGTCGATGCCGAAGTTTTCATCTAATACTTTGATAATCGGCACGATACAGTTCGTGGTGCAGGATCCATTCGACACGATATGATGAGCAGAGGTCAGCGTATCTTGATTGACGCCATAAATAATCGTGTTATCAAGATCGTGAGATCCCGGGTGAGAAAAGAGCACCTTTTTCGCCCCAGCTTGGATATGTTGCAAACCGTCATCTCGACAACCATAAACACCGGTACAATCGAGCACAATATCAACCCCGAGATCACGCCAAGGTAACATTGGAATATCGGCTAAATGAAGGATGCGCACCGTGTCGAAATTGCCATCATCATGGTGAATATACAAATGTTCTTGATCATTTGTAATTTTCTTACCAAAACGACCATGACTGGTGTCATATTGAAGTAAATGAGCCATCGCATCCGGATTAGCCAACTCATTGACGGCGACTACTTTGATATTTTGGCTTTTTCCACTTTCATAAACTGCTCGTAAAACATTACGACCAATCCGTCCAAATCCATTAATGGCTACCCTTACCATTGCTCCCGCACCATACCGTTGATCTTGATGCGATAGTACTCCATTCTGCATCAATTGACACTCGGAATTCCAAAAAGCCCCCCTCGATACTGAACTGCCCTCCAACAGCAAAATCATGCATTAACTAAAGCATATTTTGTGCTTAAGCTATCACGGCTTCGGTAAAAAGGTTTCCCCCACGCAGTAAAACCAAATAAAACAATCTTTCTATACCCAAATGACCTCAAGATGCAGACTTCAGAGCTTCATCAACGAGCACAGGTCAAGCTCAATGACGGAAGGAATGGTCATTCCCTTTCAACGTCATTGGGCGCTGAAATGGGCTTGTTGATGAGCTCCCAAAGGGCGAGTTGTATTCGCTCCTATGCTGCGTTACCGATTTTCTACGTAGAATAACTATGTATTCAAAGTATAACTATGTATTCAAATCGGTGCCTTGCCTATGAGCGAATACATTCTCGCTGAAACCGCATCTTGAGGTTACTTGGGTATAATCACTTATATTCAGAAAAAGCATGAATAAACTTTCTGTATTAGCTATCCACATATATCATCACGTTTGTAACTAATCGTACCAATTTGGAACAATTAGACACACTTTAACCTTCTCAGTGACATAGACTTCAACCTACCCCTAAATGATAATTGGTCTCACCCCCTCTAAATTCTACCCAGCTCTCAGGTAAAAACGAGTTACCTATTGCGAACCATTTGTTCCACATAAGGAACAAAAATGTCACTGGAGAACTTATGCACGACTTAGCTGCAATCCGAGCATTTAATGCGCTTTGTGAATATAAAAGCCTTACCGCTGCGGCTAGGGAATTAGACCAACCTAAATCGACCCTCAGTAGGCGTTTGGCACAACTAGAAGAGGATTTAGGTCAAGCCTTGGTGGCTCGAGATGGCAACAGACTCACGCTAACTAAGGCTGGAGAGATATTTCATTCTTACTCTGAGCAATTGATCGATATTGCAGCCAAAAGCCAAGAAGCATTACAAGAACTTGACCATCAAGTTTCAGGCGAATTAGTCATTGCTGTTGATCCTAATTTGATGCGCGGATGGATGGCAAAAGTGATCGACAGTTTTATGCTGGACCACCCCAATATACGTTTTCGCGTACATAGCCAATATAATCCTTCCAACTCTCAGTTAACTCCTGATTTGATTGTTTGGATAGGCTTAAACCACGCTGAAGGGTATCACTGCGCACAACTAGGCCGCTGGCGTTATGGTGTTTATGCTTCCCCCAGCTACTTACTAGAGCATGGTCCAATCAACCACCCCAGCCAGCTCAATGAGCATGATTGGATTGATTTTATTTCCTTTCGTCAGGGAGGATTAAAATTGAGCCATCATGAAGAAGGGAATTATGTACTTCCTTCATTTGAAAGCCGACTACAAAACGATCACTTAGCAATGCAAGCCGATACCATCAAAAAAGGTTTAGGTATTGGATTACTCCCAACCGCCTTTGCAAATGGTTTTATCCGTTCACATCCAGGAAGTCTTATTAATTGCCTTTCAGGATGGTATTCAGATCCAGTAAAAATAAATTATTACTATCCTTTGGGTCGACCGCCATTACGTCTTAGATTGTTTATCGAGTCGATGCTAAAACAAAGACCTGAAAACTGGTCATAATTCCTCAAATATATACCCAAATGACCTCAAGATGCAGACTTCAGAGCGTCATCAACGAGCACAGGTCAAGCTCAATGACGGCAGGAATGGTCATTCCCTTTCAACGTCATTGAGCGCAGAAATGGGCTTGTTGATGAGCTCCCAAAGGGCGAGTTGTATTCGCCTCTATGCTACGTTACCGATTTTCTACGTAGAATAACTATGTATTCAAATCGGTGCCTTGCCTATAAGCGAATACATTCTCGCTGAAACCGCATCTTGAGGTTACTTGGGTATAAAGCCCCTTAAAAAGGGGCTTTAATTAGAATGCGTAGGTTAATGCTATGTTGTATTTTCGACCATCTAAGATGTATGAATAGTTTTCATTTTCATCAGGATTGACTTCTTTATTAAACAGGTTATAAACACCCGCTTTTAATTTCAGGTCTTTCTTCGGTGAATACACTAAACCAATATCGACAAAAGTGTAGCTTGGTACTGCAATACCATTATTACTGCTGCTACTTGAGCCTGTTGTCCAAGAACCCGTTGTCTTACTACGGTAATTACCTTGTCCCCAAAGCATTAAACGTTCGTTCGCTTGCCATTCAAGAGAGGCATTGTACATATGCTTAGCCACATCATTTAAAGGCTTGCCTTTATAATCACCGCTCTTTTGTTCTGTTTTGGTGAAAGTATACGATTGACGTAATAACACATCTTGATTGATCTGGTAATCCATTGTCGCTTCAATACCTGACATTTCCGCTTTGGCAACATTTTCATAAGCGGTATATCCATATTGGTGAGCTGGGTAGTTAGTGCCATTGTAGGTACATGCTGCATTTTGCGCACAGACTCGACCGGTTCGATTAATTTTATCTTCAAACTCGGTGATATAAGCCGTTAATGTAGCAGATATGCCCGATTCGACCTTATCATCGAATCCAAGACCGATTTCATAGTTAACACTCGTTTCAGGCTTTAATTCTGGGTTACCAATAATAACACCACCACGAGATGTCGAACCAAAGTCAGTTGCGCTCTGACGTAAACTAGGTGCTTTATAACCCGATGTGACACCACCTTTAAGAACCCATTCGTCATTGATTCCATATACGCTATAAATTTTCGGACTAAAATGACGACCAAATGCTTCGTTATCATCCAAGCGTCCACTTAACACAATTGACCAATCTTCGAGAGGTAACCATTCGTTTTCAGCAAATATTGAATATTGATAACGCTCCATTTTATTTATCGCGTTTTCATCGGCTACAACTGGTTCTGATAACCCATTTGTTGCGCCATCTTTTAACTTTTCATTTTTGTAGGTAAACCCTAAGGTCAGGGTGTTTGAATCCCAAAACCAATTGGCCAGTGAATTCACTGTCAGTACATCAAAGGTGATCCCATTGCCTGTATTTTCATTCACTCGAGATGGGTTTTCTGAATGGTCATAATTCACATAAGATTTAAGGCGCATGCCATCAAAATGGCCTTCGTGTTCGATAAAATAGGTATCACGAATCGATTTGTTATAGCTGATCTCAGCATCGCTCACCGTTCCATCTTTACTTGTTTCGGTTTCAGCAATACTGATACCTGGAGTATGAGTTCGCTCTTGTTGATAACGACTGTAACCAAATGAAATGCGGTTATCATCATTGATTGCCCAATTCATTTTCGAGCTGAAATTGCGTCGTTTAAACTCAGGATCAGAAGCTTCTGAATCGTCTCCACCAATAAAATGACTCTCGTCTTGATTTAGGAAAGAACCACTGAGTTGTAGAGAAAGCTTGTCTTTGATTAAAGGAGCATTCAAAGATACGTTGGTTTGCGTTGCATCTTCATTCACCTTGTTCGCGCTATCCGCTTTACTGTATTCAGTTGAAACGCTGCCGCTCCATTCATTGGTGACTTTTTTGGTAATAATGTTGATTACACCGCCCATCGCATCAGACCCATATAAGGATGATGCTGGACCACGAATGACTTCTACTCGCTCAATTTCTGAAACCGGAGGCAAAAAGTTTATCGGAGCGCCTTCTTGCAGACCATTCAAGCCAAATGCATCATTACCTTGAACAGGGCGTCCATCAATAAGAAATAGAGTGTAATCAGATGACATACCACGGATCATGACCGACTGTTCGATACCACCACCAGAGATTTGCACTCCAGAGATATTTTTTAATACATCAGTGATGTCTGTGTATGATTTTTTCTCGATATCTTCTGCTGTGATTACCGACATGGTGGCTGGAGCTCTAGTTATATTTTGTTCAAAACCAGACGCGGTGACCACGACCGTTTCATCAGCTTCTTGAGCTGACTCATTAGCAAACACAGGTGAATGCGCTATTACAGCTAAAGATATCGCAATAGAAACCTTAGATTTCGTTCCCTTGTACATAAAACATTTCCCAGAATTAAATGAAAATAATTATCAAAGTCAATTTGAGAATTATTCACATCTAACTGACAAAAAATAGATAGAAATGTGGAATGGAATGACCCGAAAACGGAACAAAGGTAAAGATATGTAAACGAAGGAAGGGACAAATAAAAAGGCCCTACGCTAGGCAGGACCTTTTCTTTAACACAAATGGCAGTTACGCAAGCAACTCTTTTGCTTTTGCTACAACGTTTTCAGTTGTGAAACCAAATTGCTTGAATAGCTCACCTGCTGGTGCAGATTCGCCGAATGTCGTCATACCAACGATGCGACCATTAAAGCCGACGTATTTGTACCAGAAATCAGCAATACCTGCTTCGATAGCAACACGAGCTGTTACGTCTGCAGGAAGAACGGCTTCACGGTAAGCGGCGTCTTGTTTGTCGAAGATGTCAGTTGATGGCATAGAGACAACACGTACCGCTTTGCCTTCTTTTTCCAATTCAGCAGCAGCATTAACGGCGAGCTCTACTTCAGAACCCGTCGCAATCAGAATCAGTTCAGGCTTGCCTGCGCTGTCTTTTAGGATGTAACCACCTTTAGCAATATCAGCCACTTGCTCAGCAGTACGTGGTTGTTGCGCTAGGTTTTGACGAGAGAAGATCAATGCAGATGGTGCATCTTTGCGCTCAATAGCCAGTTTCCAAGCCACTGCAGATTCCACTTGGTCACAAGGACGCCATGTGCTCATGTTTGGCGTTAGGCGTAGTGAAGCGATTTGCTCAACCGGTTGGTGAGTTGGGCCATCTTCACCCAGACCAATTGAGTCGTGAGTGTACACTTGGATGTTTTGAATTTTCATCAAAGCAGCCATGCGCATTGCGTTACGAGCGTATTCCATAAACATTAGGAAAGTCGCGCCGTAAGGAACAAAACCACCGTGCAGAGCGATACCATTGATGATGGCTGTCATACCGAACTCACGCACACCATAGTGGATGTAGTTGCCTGACGCATCTTCAGCAGTCAATGATTTAGAACCAGACCACATGGTGAGGTTTGATGGAGCAAGGTCTGCAGAGCCGCCCATAAACTCAGGAAGCACTTTACCGAATGCTTCTAGTGCATTTTGTGATGCTTTACGAGAAGCGATATTTGCTGGGTTAGCTTGTAGATCCGCAATCACAGCATTTGATACTTCTTCCCAATTAGCAGGAAGTTCGCCAGCTACACGGCGTTTAAATTCGGCTGCAAGTTCTGGATAAGCTGCTTCATAAGCCGCGAATTTTTGGTCCCAAGCGACTTCTTTCGCAGAGCCCGCTTCTTTTGCATCCCACTGAGTATAGATATCAGCCGGAATTTCAAACGGAGCGTAGTTCCAGCCAAGGAAATCACGCGCAGCTTTGATTTCATCTGCGCCCAGTGGAGCACCGTGACAATCATGAGAACCCGCCTTGTTTGGTGAACCAAAACCAATGATGGTTTTGCAACAAATCAGAGTAGGACGTGACGTTTCTGCTTTAGCAGCTTCAATCGCAGCGTTAATTGCGTCAGCATCGTGACCATCAACTGCTGGGATAACATGCCAACCATACGCTTCAAAGCGTTTAGGTGTATCGTCAGAGAACCAACCATCAACATCACCATCGATAGAGATGCCATTGTCGTCCCAAAACGCTACCAATTTACCTAGGCCTAGCGTGCCTGCTAATGAACATGCTTCATGAGAAATACCTTCCATCATACAACCGTCACCCATGAATACATAAGTGAAGTGGTCAACGATATCGTGGCCTTCTTTGTTGAATTGAGCCGCAAGCGCTTTCTCAGCTAGCGCCATACCTACAGCGTTAGTGATACCTTGACCTAGAGGGCCAGTGGTCGTTTCAACGCCAGGCGCATAACCGTATTCTGGGTGACCAGGCGTTTTAGAGTGAAGCTGACGGAAGTTTTTCAGATCATTAATAGAAAGATCGTAACCAGATAGGTGCAATAAAGAGTAGATCAACATTGAGCCATGGCCGTTAGAAAGAACGAAACGGTCGCGGTCAGCCCATTGTGGGTTTTTCGGGTTGTGATTCAAGTGGCTACGCCAAAGTACTTCAGCGATATCAGCCATGCCCATCGGGGCGCCAGGGTGACCAGAATTAGCTTGTTGAACACCGTCCATACTTAGTGCACGAATTGCGTTCGCCAAATGTTTGCGAGAAGACATGTCAGCTCCTAAAAAAGCAGAAATAAATTATCCATAACAAGGTGGCAGTATTGTCGCAAAGCCCTTCTATCACTGCAAACCTTTTACGGTAGCCTTACTGTGATTTTGCCAAGCACTCCCACAATTTTTCTCACTCCCCCAGCAGACTGTTCAGCTTCTATGCAAACGATTAGTTATGACTAATACAAAAAAGAACTTGTAATTTGATTGTTGCATTCTAGAATAGACGTCTAGATGTAGAAACGCCTACATATTAATCGATAGTGCAGAGTAGCGAAGTCCTGACAGCTACTCTATTAGATAGAAGATTGGAGTTATCATGGCTAAGCACCTGTTCACTTCTGAATCCGTTTCAGAAGGCCATCCAGATAAAATTGCAGACCAAATCTCTGATGCGGTACTTGATGCAATTCTGGAACAAGATCCAAAAGCACGTGTTGCTTGCGAAACTTACGTAAAAACCGGCATGGTTATGGTTGGTGGTGAAGTAACCACTTCTGCGTGGGTTGATATCGAAGAACTGACTCGTCAAACTGTACGTGAAATTGGTTACACTGGCTCAGATATGGGCTTTGATGCTAACACTTGTGCAGTTTTAAACACTATCGGTAAACAGTCTCCAGACATCAACCAAGGTGTTGATAAAGCAGATCCTAAAGAACAGGGTGCAGGCGACCAAGGTATCATGTTCGGTTACGCAACTAACGAAACTAGCGTGCTAATGCCAGCACCAGTGACTTATGCGCACCGTCTAATGCAACGCCAAGCAGAAGTACGTAAAAATGGTACTCTTCCATGGTTGCGTCCTGATGCAAAATCTCAAGTTACCTTCAAATACGATGACAACAAAATCGTAGGTATCGATGCAGTGGTTCTTTCTACTCAACACTCAGACAGCGTATCAACTGCTGATCTACGTGAAGGCGTAATGGAAGAAATCATCAAACCTATTCTTCCATCAGAATGGCTTGATAAAGACACTAAATACTTCATCAACCCAACCGGTCGTTTCGTTATCGGTGGTCCAATGGGTGACTGTGGTCTAACTGGTCGTAAAATCATCGTAGATACTTACGGCGGTGCAGCTCGTCACGGTGGCGGCGCATTCTCTGGTAAAGATCCATCAAAAGTTGACCGTAGTGCAGCATATGCAGCACGTTACGTTGCGAAAAACATCGTAGCAGCTGGCCTTGCAGATCGTTGTGAAATCCAACTTTCTTACGCAATCGGCGTGGCAGATCCAACGTCTATCATGGTGGAAACATTTGGTACTGAAAAAGTATCAACTGACGTGATTGTTAAAGCAGTACGTCAATACTTCGACCTACGTCCGTATGGTCTACAAGAGATGTTGAACCTGCTTCAACCTATCTACAAACAAACTGCTGCATACGGCCACTTCGGTCGTGAAGAATTCCCATGGGAAGCAACCGACAAAGCTGCTCTTCTACGTGAATTCGCAGGTCTAAAATAAGCTTATTTTAGAATTCAATGAGAAGAAGCCCTAGCATAGCTGGGGCTTTTTTGTATCAACAATCCAATCATTGGATACAGTTCTAAAGGTCGCCAGCTAATTTTACTTTCTGCGAAGCTGCAGTAAGATGAAGCCGAACGCACAAGAGAGTAAGTATGGTCAGCCCACAATTAACCGAACAAGCACACATCACGATCCAACTCTGTATCGATCTAGCAAACAACTACTTCTCCAAAGAACTCCCTGTTCCAACGTTAAGCTATAAATTACGCGGGAAAACAGCAGGTAAGGCTTACATGCATCTCAATGAGGTTCGGCTCAATCCGGTACTTTTTAACGAAAATACGCATGCTTTTCTTGATCAGGTCATCCCCCATGAAGTCGCTCATTTAGTGACGTATCACATTTTTGGGCGTGTAAAACCACACGGTCCAGAATGGCAAGCCGTGATGAGTAAAGTATTTCAGGTCAAACCGGAAACCACACATCAGTTTTCCATCACCTCAGTGCAAGGTAAAACGTTTGAGTACCGCTGTGCATGCCAAACTCATCAATTAACCATTCGCCGCCACAATCGTATTATACGTGGACAAGCGGTGTATCGCTGCCAATCTTGCCACCAAGAAATTCGCTTTACTGGAAAACAATTAACCTAATCATAACGTTATTCCCAAGTAACCTTAAGATGCGGTTTCAGCGAGAATGTATTCGCTCATAGGCAAGGCACCGATTTGAATACATAGTGATTCTACGTAGAAAATCGGTAACGCAGCATAGGAGCGAATACAACTCGCCCCTTGGGAGCTCATCAACAAGCCCATTTCTGCGCCCAATGACGTTGAAAGGGAATGACCATTCCTGCCGTCATTGAGCTTGACCTGTGCTCGTTGATGAAGCTCTGAAGTCTGCATCTTGAGGTCATTTGGGTATATAACATGGCTCCGCTCTAGCTTTCCCCTAGTGGAATGTTAGACTGATAAAAATCATACTTTTTTCAGTCTTGCCATGAAATACACATCAACTCTGCTGCTTACCTCTCTGGTTATTTTCCCACAAGCAGCCCTAGCCGATGCGCCCAAAACCTTCTACCAAGCAAAGAAAGCGGCGACCACCATTTATCAAGCTCATCCTGTCACCTTTTACTGTGGTTGCCAAATTGATTGGCATGGTAAAAAAGGCATTCCCGAACTCGCCTCATGCGGCTACCAAGTCCGTAAACAAAAAGTGCGAGCAAACCGAATTGAATGGGAACATGTCATGCCTGCTTGGCAATTTGGTCACCTGCGTCAATGTTGGCAAAAAGGCGGTAGAAAAAACTGCGAACGCAATGATAGTGTGTTCAAACAAATAGAATCCGACCTACACAACCTTACTCCCGCAATAGGTGAAGTAAACGGAGACCGTTCCAACTTTAGCTTTAGCCAATGGCGAGGAGTGGATGGCGTGACCTATGGTCAATGCAGCATGCAAGTTAATTTTAAAGGCCGTAGAGCGATGCCGCCGGAAAATGCCCGTGGTGCAATTGCGAGAACCTACTTATACATGAGTGAACGCTATCACTTACGCCTATCCAACGCACAAACGCAACTAATGCGAGCTTGGGATAACACCTATCCTGTTAGCCAATGGGAATGCGAGCGCGACCAGAAAATTGCCGCCATTCAGGGGAATCACAATACCTTTGTTACTCATCGGTGCCAAAAACAGCCATGAACAAGGGTGTTTGCCCTTGTTTTTTTGCCTGAAAGCATCCATGTTAGACCCTAGTAAGTCGACTCTGAATATCAGGAAATAATCCATGCGCATTCCCCGTATTTATCACCCGGAAACCATTGAACAATTGGGTGTTATCACACTCAGCGAAGAAGCAAGTGGACACGTTGGCCGTGTCCTGCGAATGCAGGCAGACCAAGAGGTGTTATTGTTTGATGGCAGTGGCGCTGAATTTCCAGCAGTCATAACCGAAGTGACCAAAAAACAGGTATCGGTAAAGGTAACCGAACGTGTGGAAACTGGCTGTGAATCACCATTAGATTTGCATTTAGGTCAGGTTATTTCCCGTGGCGACAAAATGGAATTTACTATCCAAAAATCCGTCGAATTGGGTGTCAATGTGATTACCCCCCTCATTTCAGAGCGTTGCGGCGTGAAACTCGATCAAAAACGTTTCGAGAAAAAATTACAACAGTGGCAAAAAATCGCAATTGGGGCCTGTGAACAAAGTGGTCGCAACCGCGTTCCTGAAATTCGTCCTGTGATGTCACTTGAAGAGTGGTGTGCTGAACAAAGCGATGCACTTAAGCTCAACTTGCATCCTCGTGCACGCTACTCCATTAACACGTTGCCAGAACCGGTAACGAAAGTGCGCTTGTTAATCGGTCCTGAAGGCGGTTTGTCCTCCGAGGAGATCGATATGACCCGTCAGTATCAATTTGAAGAAACCTTGTTAGGGCCCCGTGTTCTGCGCACTGAAACCGCCGCCTTAACCGCTATTACAGCCTTGCAAGTTCGCTTTGGCGATTTAGGCTAACGGAGAAAAGAAGAATGCTTAAGCTCGGAATCGTGATGGATCCTATTTCATCCATCAATATCAAGAAAGACACCAGTTTCGCGATGATGTTAGAAGCACAGCGTCGCGGTTATGAGATTCATTATATTGAGATGTCTGATCTACACTTAGATCAAGGTGTTGCTCTAGCAGATACAAAAATCGTAAAAGTGAAGGAAGACCCAACGGGTTGGTATGAATTTACGTCAGAGCAAACCATTCGTCTATCTGAACTGGATGCAGTATTGATGCGTAAAGATCCACCTTTCGATACTGAATACATCTATGCAACCTATATTCTTGAAAGAGCGGAAGTAGAAGGAACCTTGATCGTCAACAAGCCACAAAGCTTGCGCGATTGTAACGAAAAACTCTTTACAGCTTGGTTCCCAGAACTAACCCCAAATACCATCGTGACGCGTAAAGCCGAAACGATTAAAGAATTTCGCGCTAAACACGGTGACATCATCCTAAAACCACTGGATGGAATGGGCGGTTCATCTATTTTCCGCGTAAAAGAGGGGGATCCAAACGTTTCTGTTATTATCGAAACACTGACTAACCATGGTTCAACTTACTGTATGGCACAAAGCTTTGTTCCTGATGTAAGTAACGGTGACAAACGTATTTTAGTCGTTGATGGTGAACCTATGCCTTACTGCTTAGCACGTATTCCTGCAGAAGGCGAAACGCGTGGTAATCTAGCAGCTGGCGGTCGTGGCGAACCTCGCCCACTAAGTGAAACAGACTTAAAAATAGCCCAAACTGTTGCTCCGATCTTGAAAGAGAAAGGATTGATTTTCGTTGGACTTGATGTCATCGGTGACAAACTTACCGAAATCAACGTGACCAGCCCAACCTGTGTCCGTGAGATTGAAAAAGAGTTTGATATCTCCATCGTCGGCAAATTGATGGATGCTGTTGAGCGACACGTAAAAGCGGCCAACCGTTAATGTGTTATCAGCTTCATAACGCAAATGAGGATAGATTATGATGAATTTAACCAATCATTTTCTTGTTGCCATGCCAAGTATGCAAGATCCCTACTTCAAAAATAGCGTGATCTATATTTGTGAACACAACGAAGAAGGCGCCATGGGGCTGATAATCAATGCACCGATTGATGTCACAATTGGTGGCATGCTTAAGCAGGTTGAGATAGAACCTGCTTATCCGCAATCCCATTTCGATAGCTTAGAAAAACCTGTGCTTAATGGCGGACCAGTATCTGAAGATCGTGGTTTTATTCTACACCGACCACACGATCATTATGAATCCAGTATTCGCATGAGCGATGATATTTCGGTCACCACATCAAAAGATATTCTTACCGTCTTGGGTACTGATGCAGAGCCTAGCGGCTACCTTGTTGCTCTGGGTTACTCAGGGTGGGAACCTGGCCAATTAGAATTAGAGCTGGCAGAAAATTCATGGTTAACCATTGAAGCGGATGCCGAATTAATTTTTAATACGCCGATTCATGAAAAATGGCAAAAAGCGATCAACAGCTTGGGGGTAAATCCAATTAATTTATCCAGCCAAGCGGGTCATGCTTAGTCTCAAATTCAGCGATGAACAACTGCGGTTCATCGCTTATTGAGACCTTACCATCCACTCTGTATTAAAAGAACACAACTATGTCGCGTACGATAATGGCCTTCGACTTCGGTACCAAAAGTATCGGTAGTGCAATCGGGCAAGAAATAACTGGAACAGCTTCGCCGCTCAAAGCATTTAAAGCGAACGATGGAATTCCAAACTGGGATGACATCGAAAAGCAAATTAAAGAGTGGCAACCCAATTTACTTGTCGTTGGACTCCCAACCGATCTACGCGGCAAAGCGTTAGACGAAATCACTGCTCGAGCTAAAAAGTTTGCCCAACGTCTGCATGGTCGTTTTGGTCTTCCGGTTGAGTTACATGATGAACGTTTATCAACAGCAGAAGCTCGCTCTGAACTGTTTTCTTTTGGCGGCTATAAAGCCTTAAGCAAAGGCAATATAGACTGCCAGTCTGCTGTTGTTATCTTAGAAAGCTGGTTTGAAAACCAGTGGAGTTAGTTTAAGTAGATCAATGTGGATCAGTAAAAAGGTGCTCTAGGCACCTTTTTTTGTCACTAATCCATATCAATGGTGACATGATCTAACGAGCCGGTTCCGCTGCTTGTATCCCCTCGCTGGGTTTTTAGCATTAAGCGCAGATCATTGGCTGAATCAGCACATTGCATTGCATCTTCTTCAGAGATCTTATTCTCAATGACCAATTCATACAAAGCTTGATCAAAGGTCTGCATTCCCGATTCACGAGATCGAGCCATAGTTTCTTTCAGCTCGTGAAGCTCTCCGCGACGAATCAAATCCGACACTCGCGGTGTATTTAGCAAAATCTCAAACGCACCGTAACGTCCTTGCCCTTGGCTATCACGAACCAATTGTTGACCAACCACACCACGCAAATTCATCGATAAATCAAACAAAAACTGATCTTTTTGCTCTTTAGGCACCAGATGTAAAATGCGCTCTAATGCTTGGTTAGCATTGTTGGCGTGCAGCGTTGCCATGCATAAATGACCTGTTTCGGCAAAATTCATAGCGTATTCCATGGTTTCACGCGAACGAATTTCACCAATAAGAATCATATCAGGCGCTTGGCGAAGCGAATTTTTTAGTGCCACTTCGTAACTATCTGTATCTAGCCCCACTTCACGCTGAGTCACGATACATCCTTGGTGTTCATGCACAAATTCAATCGGATCTTCCACCGTCAGAATATGTCCAGATGAGTTTTTATTACGGTAACCAGTCATGGCTGCCATCGTTGTTGATTTACCCGATCCCGTAGATCCAACAACCAGTACCAAACCACGCTTACTCATCACTAAATCTTTTAGTAATTCAGGTAAGTGCAGCTCATCAAAGGTAGGTATACGCGTTTCTATACGGCGAATCACTGCTCCGGGTTGCTCGCGTTGAAAAAAAGCACTCACACGAAAACGCCCACTATCGCGCACAATCGCAAAGTTTGCTTCATGGGTATGGTAAAACTGCTCGACTTGCTCACTGTCCATCATCCGGTTAAGCAAATTATTCACATCCGAAAATGTGAGTTTTTCACCATCCCCTTGCAGTTCACCATTCACTCGATACAACACTGGAGCTCCGACAGTGATATACACATCAGAGGCTTTACGAGTAATCATTCCACTTAAACATTGTTCCAGAAACATGGTCTATTCCTCAGAAATTAGCCATATCTGATTCGATTTTAGCTTGAACTTCGGATAATTCGACAAGCCCATTCGACATCAATTGGCGCGCATTTTGTTCCATGGTTTGCATACCATGTGCCGCACCGGTTTGAATAATTGAATACATCTGAGCAACTTTATCTTCGCGAATCAGATTACGAATAGCAGGAGTGCCCAGCATAATTTCATGACAAGCCACTCGCCCACCACCGACTTTTTTCAATAACTTTTGTGCAATTACAGCACGTAACGACTCGGATAGCATTGAACGTACCATGCCTTTATCCGCCCCAGGAAATACGTCGATAATCCTATCAATGGTTTTTGCAGCAGAACTGGTGTGTAACGTGCCAAACACTAAATGCCCAGTTTCTGCAGCGGTTAAAGCCAAACTAATGGTTTCTTGATCGCGCAACTCCCCAACCAAAATAACATCAGGATCTTCACGCAATGCCGAACGTAAAGCCGCTTTAAAACTATGGGTATCCCTGTGCACCTCACGTTGGTTAATCAAACACTTATTATTGGTGTGCACAAATTCAATCGGGTCTTCAATCGTTAAAATATGTTTATTTTGTGTTGTATTCACTTCGTTAATCATTGCGGCCAATGTAGTGGACTTCCCTGAACCAGTTGGTCCTGTTACCAACACTAACCCTTTTTCATACTGAGTCATTTTTTGAAAGATCTCAGGGGCATTTAATTGTGCTAAGGTAGGAACTTCGGTAGGAATGGTCCGAAAAACAGCGGAACCACCTCGAGATTGATGAAAAGCATTAACACGAAAACGGCCGACATTAGGTAGTTCAAAAGAGAAGTCGACTTCAAGATTCTCTTCGTAGTCACGCCTTTGGGCATCGTTCATGATCTCAAAGACCAGACGGTGAACTTCCGCATGAGAAAACGCAGGAACACCTAGTTTTCTGACTTCGCCATCAATTCTGACCATTGGAGGCACACCTGCAGAAAGGTGTAGATCAGAGGCATTATGCTTTACACTAAAATCGAGTAATTCGGCGATATCCATTTATTTTCCTTACAAAAGTCTGGCTATGAGTATTCAACAAAACATTGAACATATCACTTCATTAATTGAAAACGCTCAAACTAAGTTTGGACGTTCCCAAGGCTCGGTGCAACTTCTTGCGGTAAGCAAAACAAAACCCGTTGAAGCAATTCTTGCTGCGTCACAAACAGGGCAAACCCTATTTGGCGAAAACTACGTTCAAGAAGGGGTGAACAAAATCCATTACTTTTCTGAAAATCACCCAGAATTGTCTTTAGAATGGCACTTTATTGGACCGCTTCAGTCCAATAAAACACGTCCAGTAGCAGAGAACTTTGCTTGGGTTCACACCATTGACCGTGCCAAAATCGCCCAACGTCTCAGCGAACAACGACCTTCAGGTATGGCGCCGCTACAAGTTCTGATACAAGTCAATACTAGCGGTGAATCGTCAAAATCTGGTATTAATGAGGCGGAATTATTTGAACTCGCGCAATTGATTTCTACTCTACCAAACCTCACTTTAAGAGGATTGATGTCGATTCCTGAAAACGTAACCGATTACCCATCTCAGCTGCGAGCCTTTAAAACACTTGCTGCATTGAAAGATAAGCTGGCTATCACTTACCCACAAGTCGATACCTTATCTATGGGAATGACGGGAGATATGGAGGCCGCCATCGAAGCAGGAAGCACCATAGTACGTATCGGTACCGCTATTTTTGGTGAGCGAGATTACACAAATAAACAATAAGTTAATTATTGGTTTTACGATAACGAGATAAGGTCACGGGGAAGTGAAGTCTGATGGAAAATAGAAAAATTACATTTGTAGGCGCAGGTAACATGGCGAAAGCGATCATCGCAGGTTTGGTTGCAAGCGGCTATTGTGCCCAAAATATTCTGGTCAGCTCTCCGACCGAAACTCGCCGTAAACCACTCGAAGAAACATTAGGAATTCGCACTACCGAAGACAATTTAGCTGCGGTAAAAGAAGCAGACGTAGTCGTGTTAGCAGTGAAACCTCAACTTATGGCTCAAGTCTGTGAACCTCTTCAAGCAGTAGATTTTTCTGATAAATTGGTAATTTCTATCGCAGCAGGCGTGACCTGCGAACGCTTTAACGAAATGCTCGCCAGCGAACTCAATTTGGTGCGAGTGATGCCCAATACGCCATCACTCATTCAAAAAGGCATGAGTGGCCTTTTTGCTACCAGCGCGGTTTCTGAAAGCGACAAGCAGTTCACCCACGAACTGATGTCTGCCGTCGGCGAAGCGTGTTGGGTTGAGCAAGAATCTGATATTAATGGCGTCATTGCTGCAGCAGGAAGTGCTCCCGCTTATTTCTTCCTCTTTATGGAAGCGATGCAAAAAGAAGCGATTGCACAAGGTTTTGACAAAGACACCGCACGATTGCTTGTTCAACAATCGGCCATTGGCGCAGCTGAAATGGTAAAAGCTAATCCAGAATTAGAGCTTGAAACATTGCGCCAGCAGGTAACATCAAAGGGGGGGACAACCGCACAAGCGATTGAAACCTTCCAACAACATAATTTGAGTGAGACGGTTGCTAAGGCAATGCAAGCTGCAATCGCTCGCGCACAAGAAATGGAAAAACTGTTTTAAGCTCACCGAGATGGTCAGCGGCTCTGGACGAGCTAGTAATTAAAATCTATGGCAATAAAAAGGGCCTAATATGAATGCAATGAGTTTTTTAATCTCCACAGTGTTGGACTTGTACATCATGGTCGTTATTCTGCGCATCTGGCTACAAGCAGCTCGTGCGGATTTCTATAACCCATTTTCTCAATTTGTCGTGAAAGCGACTCAACCAGTAGTAAGACCGCTACGTCGTGTGATTCCATCGATTGGTAATATTGACGTCGCGACGGTACTGTTTGCGTATGTACTATGTGTTGTGAAATTTATGCTGCTTCTTTTGCTGGCATCAGGCGGAGCAGTCAGTTTCAGTCCTTATTTCCTGTTACTTGGTCTAATAGCGTTAGTTAAAGCCGCAGGCGGTCTCCTATTCTGGGTTCTGATTATCCGCGCAATTATGAGTTGGGTAAGCCAAGGTCGTAGCCCACTTGAATATGTGTTTTATCAGTTAACAGAGCCGATGCTTACTCCAATTCGTCGCATCATTCCAGCAATGGGCGGACTGGACCTTAGTGTGCTTGTACTATTTATCATCTTACAATTCGCTAACTACCTAATGGGCGATATTATCGGACCAATGTGGTATCAGCTTTAATGACCGCAGCCGTTCATGAACAGGGTGATTTGGTCTTAAGGCTGTACATTCAACCTAAAGCTAGCCGTGATCAAATCGTTGGTTTGCATGGCGATGAAATCAAAGTCGCTATTACAGCACCACCAGTTGATGGTAAAGCGAATGGTCATCTAACCAAGTATTTGGCTAAACAGTGCAAAGTTGCCAAAGGGCAAATCACCATTGAAAAAGGGGAGCTGGGGCGACATAAACAGATTCGCATTAGTGACCCCAAAGTGATTCCACCAGAGATAGCAACATTACTTGATTAACCTAAGCCTCGTCAGTTAATGACGAGGCTTTTTCTTATTCTCTTTACTCGTTGCGCTTGCCTGTTTCTGGTATCCTTGCCGACAATGAATGACGTGTTTTACGTCGATATCAATCAACAAGACCTCAGGTTCAACGCCTTAGTTAACAAGAGTCCATTATGAAAAAAATCGTCCTAGCAACAGGTAATCAAGGTAAAGTTCGTGAAATGGCAGATTTGCTGTCTGATTTTGGTTTTGATGTGGTTGCTCAAACTGAATTAAACGTCTCTTCTGTGCCAGAAACAGGCACCACGTTTATTGAAAACGCCATCATCAAAGCTCGCCATGCGGCGCAAGAAACTGGCTTTGCTGCCATTGCTGATGATTCTGGTCTGGAGGTGGATTACCTAAAAGGCGCTCCGGGTATCTATTCAGCGCGTTATGCAGGTGAAGAGGCATCTGACGAAGAGAACCTACAAAAGCTATTGAAAGCAATGGAAGGCGTGCCTGAAGAGCAGCGTACTGCGCGTTTTCATTGTGTACTGGTTTTGATGCGTCATGCTGACGACCCAACACCATTGGTATGTCACGGTCAGTGGGAAGGTCGCATCCTTACCGAAACTCATGGCACCAATGGCTTTGGTTATGACCCAGTTTTCTGGGTACCTGAGGAAAACTGTGCATCTGCAGAACTCGAACCAGCGCGCAAGAAGCAGCTATCTCACCGTGGTAAAGCACTCAAAAAACTATTTGCAGCGATTGAAGAGCAACATTCTTAATGTTAAATCCACCAGCGTTAAGCTTATACATCCATATTCCATGGTGCGTACAAAAATGCCCGTATTGCGACTTTAACTCCCACGCTCTAAAGGAAAATATTCCTGAGCAAGAGTACATTGCGGCACTTTTGGAAGATCTCGATCGCGATATTGAACGTTATCAACTCGAACAAGCGCCGCGCCCGCTGCACTCTATTTTTATTGGTGGCGGCACGCCAAGTTTGATTTCTGCTGAAGGTATCGGCGCCCTACTCCGTGGTGTTGAGCAGCGTTTACCGTTTGAAGACAGTATTGAAATCACCATGGAAGCGAATCCAGGGACCATTGAAGCGGATCGATTCAAAGCCTACAGAGAACAAGGTGTGACCCGTATTTCTATTGGCGTGCAAAGTTTTGAAAGCTCGAAGCTTAAAGCACTCGGTCGAATTCATGGTCGTGAAGAAGCAATCAACGCGGCGAATTTAGCGCACCAGATTGGCTTAAACAGCTTTAACTTGGATTTGATGCATGGTTTGCCCGATCAAACGCCAGAGCAAGCGCTGGCGGATTTAGATCAAGCTATCGAACTCGCACCACCGCATTTTTCTTGGTATCAGTTAACCATTGAGCCAAATACTTTGTTTTACTCCAAACCGCCTGTATTACCAGACGAAGATGACCTATGGGATATTTTCGAAATGGGGCATAAGAAGCTGACCGATGCTGGTTATGTGCAATATGAAATCTCCGGCTATAGCAAACCGGGTTATCAATGCCAGCACAACCTCAATTATTGGCGTTTTGGCGACTATTTAGGGATTGGCTGTGGTGCGCACGGTAAGCTCAGTTTTACCGATGGTCGTATTGTCCGAACCACCAAGATTAAACACCCTCGTGGCTATCTTGCGGCGTATCAAAATATGGTGAAACCGTATTTAGACAGCGAACAGCTTGTCGCCGATGAAGACCGTCCATTTGAGTTCTTTATGAACCGCTTTCGTCTGATTGAAGCATGTCCAAAGCAAGACTTTGTCACGACGACAGGTCTACCGTTGAACACAGTAGCACCAACGATCAATTGGGCGATTGAACAAGGTTACTTAGATGAATCCGAGACTCATTGGCAGATAACGCAGAAAGGTAAACTGTTCCTAAACGATCTGCTTGAAGCCTTTATGGTGGATGAGGACGAAGACGAGTAATCGCGGCCAACGAACAATTTCAAGATCAAAAATGCCACTCACAAGAGTGGCATTTTATTGATTAACACATTGATTTTAATTTAGAAAATTGACCGACCAATGCGTTTCGCCAGCAGCTCTAAAGCTCGAGTCCCCGCCAATGAGTTACCCGATTTATCCAACTCTGGCGACCAGACTGCAATGGTCATTTCACCCGGTACAATAGCAATAATACCGCCACCAACACCTGACTTACCCGGCATACCAACACGATAAGCAAATTCACCGGCCCCATCGTATAAACCACAAGTCGCAAGTAATGCATTCATCTGTTTGCTTTGAGTGGAAGTGATCACCTCATCACCCGTAATTACTGACTTACCTTTATTAGCCAAATAGCTGAATGTTTTAGCTAAATCAACACAACTCATGCGTAACGAACAAGCATGAAAATAGTTGGTTAGTACAGGTATTACTTCATTTTCGAAGTTACCAAATGAACGCATCAAATACGCAATAGCCGCATTACGGTCGCTATGCATCATTTCCGATGCTGCAACCACTTTGTCGTAAAATACCTGTTCATTGCCACACAAAAAACGGGAAAAATCGAGCAAGCGTTGACGCGGTGCGCTCAAGCGACTCTGCAACATATCAGAAACAACAATAGCCCCAGCATTGATAAATGGATTACGTGGAATACCCTGCTCCATTTCAAGCTGAATCAATGAGTTAAATGCCTGACCAGAAGGCTCCTTACCAACTCTTGTCCACAATTCCTCTGGCTCATATAAGCGCATAGCGAGGGTTAAACTCAGCACTTTAGAGATCGATTGAATAGAGAAACCTTCATCGGCATCACCAGCACTAATCACTTCGCCAGTGTTAGTAAATACCGCAATACCTAGCTTTTGATTTGGCACATTCGCCAGCGCAGGAATGTAATTTGCCACCTTCCCTTGACCAATTAGTGGGCGAACTTCATCCAAAATCGTCGCCAAAATCTCTTGTGTCGGTTTCATTCTCTCTCCCCAGAGGTGAAAAATGCCAACATTGCAAAACAATGTTGGCATTATATTGCTTTCAATAATCTGATTTTTAATCAGAATATTGAGTGGGATACTCAGCGAGTACGCTTAAATTTAATATCCCAAACACCATGTCCTAAACGATGGCCACGGGCTTCAAACTTCGTCAATGGACGCTCGTCCGGACGAGGAATGTAATCGCCATCGGTTGCGATATTTTCATAACCAGGCGCTTGATTCATCACTTCAATCATGTGTTCAGCGTAGTTTTCCCAGTCTGTCGCCATGTGGAAGATACCCGTTTCCACTTGCAGTTTCTGACGAACCATTTCTGCAAATTCAAGCTGCACAATACGGCGTTTATGGTGACGTTTTTTATGCCATGGGTCTGGGAAAAATAGTTGCAATGTGCTTAGGCTGCTATTAGGAATCATGTGCTCAAACACTTCAACCGCATCATGACACATCACGCGCAAGTTAGTCACACCGGCCTCACGCGCAGCTGATAAACAAGCGCCAACACCCGGACTGTGAACTTCGATACCAATAAAGTTTTTCTCAGGCGCATTTTTAGCCATTTCAACTAAAGATGCTCCCATGCCAAAACCAATTTCCAGTACCACTGGATTGTCGTTACCAAATACTTCATTCCAATCGAGTAATTGGTTTTGGTAATCAATTCCCATTGTTGGCCAGCACTCATTTAAAGCGGCTTCCTGACCTTTTGTTAGTCGACCTTCACGGCGTACGAAACTACGAATTTTTCGTACGATTTTACCGTCTTCAGTAAACTCATTTGTGGTTACTTCACTCATCGGTTTTGCCTGCACATTGATTAAACAGAGCGGGAATTATCCAAAGAATTGCCTTCGGTGCAAGTATTTCAACAAAAATCCTATGAAATGCGCTATTCCCGTACATTTTGTCCGTTGTACTTATCAACGAAAGTGTGGTGCAATTTTAGCTCAACATCATTATAAAAAGAGCATGTCGTGACTCCTTTTGCAAAATCGATCCTTGATTGGTACGAAGCCTATGGACGTAAAGAGCTCCCATGGCAACAAAACAAAACCGCTTACAGCGTTTGGTTATCGGAGATCATGCTCCAACAAACGCAGGTAGCAACGGTAATTCCTTACTACCAGCGGTTTATTGAACGTTTCCCTACCGTAGCTGACTTAGCTGCGGCACCACAAGACGAGGTACTCCACTACTGGACCGGTTTGGGCTATTACGCCCGTGCCCGTAACCTACATAAAGCAGCTCAAACGGTAATGGAACAGTATCAAGGTGAATTTCCTCAAGAATTAACCGCGATGAATGCTCTACCCGGCATTGGTCGCTCAACTGCAGCAGCGGTTCTTTCTTCTGTTTATAAACTGCCTCACGCCATTTTGGACGGAAATGTCAAAAGGACACTAGCGCGTTACTACGCCGTGGACGGATGGCCAGGACAGAAAAAAGTTGAAGAACAACTTTGGCAATATGCAGAACAAAATACGCCAAGTATCGACGTGGATAAATACAATCAAGCCATGATGGATATGGGCGCAATGATCTGTACCCGCAGCAAGCCTAAATGTAGCTTGTGTCCTATCTCAGCAGGTTGCCAAGCGCTAACTCAAGGTAACCCACAAGATTATCCGGGCAAAAAACCTAAAAAAGAAAAACCAGTAAAGGAAACATGGTTTGTCATGCTCCACCACAATGACGAAGTATGGTTAGAGCAGAGACCACAAGTGGGTATTTGGGGTGGGCTATACAGTTTCCCAGAGCATAAAAATGCGCAAGTTAGTGACGTTCTTGCCCGTTTAGGTGTCGAAGATCAACAGATCAAGCGACAACAAACCTTGATCGCTTTTCGTCACACATTTAGTCACTATCATCTCGATATTACTCCTATTCTTATCGAGTTAGTGACAAAACCCAACGTGATAATGGAAGACAACAAAGGTCTTTGGTATAACTTACAACAACCAGAACAAATAGGTTTAGCTGCTCCAGTGAAACAACTGCTGGAAAGCCTGCCATTTGAATTGATGAACTAAGAGGACAACTCAATGAGTCGCACTGTTTTTTGTGCCCGCCTGCAAAAAGAAGCTGAAGGATTGGATTTTCAGCTCTATCCGGGAGAACTGGGCAAACGTATATTTGACTCAATTTCAAAAGAAGCATGGGCTGAATGGCAACATAAACAAACCATGCTCATCAATGAAAAGAAACTGAACATGATGGACCCTGAACATCGTAAACTGCTTGAAACTGAAATGGTTAATTTCCTTTTCGAAGGACAGGATGTTCACATCGAGGGTTATACTCCACCAAGTGAGTAATATTATTTAATGGCCATACTTTGTATGGCCATTTTTATTGTTAGAGGATGGAATGAGACAGTTTGTTTACCCCTTAGCTGCGTTACTCTTTATCAGCTGCACTTTGGTTGGTTGTAGTCGAGAAATGGTTGAAAGTATATATAACGTCGACTTTGAACCCTCTAATCGATTTGCCAAAAATCTGGCTCGGCTTCCCGGACAATACCAAAAAGACACCGCAGCGCTAGATGCCTTAATTAATAGTTTTTCTGGCAACATTGAAAAGAAATGGGGCAGTCGAGAGATCAAAATAGCGGGTAAGCGTAACTACGTTAAATACATCGACAACTACCTAAGCCGTACCGATGTTAACTTCGATACCGGGGTTATTATGGTTGAAACGGTAGCATCAACAGAACCCAAACAACACTTAAAAAATGCCATTATCACTACCCTACTCACCCCCGACAACCCATCGCAAGTAGACCTTTTTTCCTCACAAAACATTCAGTTAAAAGGGCAACCCTTTCTCTACAAACAAGTTGTCGACCAAGATAAACAGCCCATTCAATGGAGCTGGCGTGCCAATCGTTACGCCGATTACTTAATTGCTCACCACCTAAAAACCAAAGAGGTTGATTTCAAAAAAGCCTACTACGTCGAGATTCCAATGGTAGAAGATCAAGTTGAGATCCGCAGCTATCAATATGCCAATATCGTGCGTAAGGCATCACAACGTTATGGCATTCCGGAAGATCTCATCTACGCGATCATAAAAACCGAAAGTAGCTTTAACCCCTATGCGGTAAGTTGGGCAAATGCCTACGGCCTAATGCAAGTCGTACCCAAAACGGCAGGTAGAGATGTATTTAACCTTGTAAAAAATCGTTCTGGCCAACCATCGCCAAAGTACTTATTTAATCCAGAAAACAACATTGATGTGGGTACAGCCTATTTCTACCTACTTAAAACTCGCTATTTAAAACAGGTAAATAATCCCATTTCTTTAGAATACAGTATGATTTCCGCCTACAACGGGGGAACCGGTGGGGTATTAAATACCTTTAGTCGTGATAGAAGTCGTGCAGTAAGAGACATAAACCGCTTACAACCTAACCAAGTGTATTGGGCATTAACTAAAAAACATCCGAATGCGGAGTCTCGTCGTTACCTCGAAAAGGTGACTCAATACAAAAAAGAGTTTAATAAGCACTAAAAATCACCAAGTTGCCCAAAATAACGTCACTCAAATCATTTTTTTAATTTTTTTAAAAAAACATGTTGACGACTGGAGCGAAAACCCGTTTAATAGCGCCCCGTTGCCCGGATAGCTCAGTCGGTAGAGCAGAGGATTGAAAATCCTCGTGTCGGTGGTTCGATTCCGCCTCCGGGCACCACAAATTTTGGTGTTGGATTTTTTAGAAATAAAAAATCGTGCGCTTAAGCAATTAAGTGTGCCGACTTAGCTCAGTAGGTAGAGCAACTGACTTGTAATCAGTAGGTCACCAGTTCGATTCCGGTAGTCGGCACCATTTATTTGCCTCGATAGCTCAGTCGGTAGAGCAGAGGATTGAAAATCCTCGTGTCGGTGGTTCGATTCCGCCTCGAGGCACCACTTCTTTTGAAGTTAAAATTTGTTCCCCCTTAGTTCAGTCGGTAGAACGGCGGACTGTTAATCCGTATGTCGCAAGTTCAAGTCTTGCAGGGGGAGCCACTTTTCGAAAAGCCACAACGCAAGTTGTGGCTTTTTTCGTTTTACCATACTTACATTCTTTCCTGCTTTGATTACCTTTCCCAACACCACTGGTTCTCCCCTATCCCAGCATCGTTCTCTTTTCTCGCCCACTCTATCAAATTGCTATAACCCAGCTACACTATCGCGTTTTTCTCTCTAGATGAGGATTCATTTAAATCAGTGCCTTGCTTATGAGCAAATACACTCTAACTGAAACTGCATCTTGAGGTTATTTGGGTATTTCTTATTAGATCACGAACCTAATGGTTATAAACCAACAAAAGTACAGCACTATTTCGACCGCTCACTTTGCATTCGATTGTTACTCATGCTCCGGTTAAGCTTTAATCTCATTGGATTACCAATACCTTGCGTAAGGGATCCACTTTTACTATTGCATGACTCTTTTACTATGCAAAATGAGTTAAAACCTAAGTTTTTCTCCAGAGTTTAAGGGGCTTCCCCCCCTAAAATATCGCTGCTTTTGCAGAAAAATGGATAAAAACAGGCCATAAAGTATATAAAAACAACAAACAAACTTTTTTTTGCAATTTAGTGTTGACGAAAAACCAGAAAAACCTTTTAATACACCTCGTCGCCCGGATAGCTCAGTCGGTAGAGCAGAGGATTGAAAATCCTCGTGTCGGTGGTTCGATTCCGCCTCCGGGCACCACAATTTAAGTTGTTGGTGTCTAACACGAATGACAAAGAATAATGTGCCGACTTAGCTCAGTAGGTAGAGCAACTGACTTGTAATCAGTAGGTCACCAGTTCGATTCCGGTAGTCGGCACCACTTCTCTTAAAGAGAAATACACAATCTGTTCCCCCTTAGTTCAGTCGGTAGAACGGCGGACTGTTAATCCGTATGTCGCAAGTTCAAGTCTTGCAGGGGGAGCCACTATTTTATCGATAAGAGTGACTCTTGTTGATACCAAGCCGACTTAGCTCAGTAGGTAGAGCAACTGACTTGTAATCAGTAGGTCACCAGTTCGATTCCGGTAGTCGGCACCATTTCTCTTAAGAGAAATACACAATCTGTTCCCCCTTAGTTCAGTCGGTAGAACGGCGGACTGTTAATCCGTATGTCGCAAGTTCAAGTCTTGCAGGGGGAGCCACTTTTCGAAAAGCCACAACGCAAGTTGTGGCTTTTTTCGTTTCTGAACAATGCTCTATAAAAAAACCGGCACGAGGCCGGCTTGATGTGTTTTGATAAAGTTGCAATAACTTAGTGGATACCTTTCGCTTTTTTTATCAAATCATACGCATGTTGAATTTGCTGTGACTTTTCTTTCGCGACGTTCATCATTTCAGGTGGTAGCCCTTTCGCCATCAACTTATCCGGATGGTGTTCATTCATTAATTTACGATAAGCGCGTTTGATGGTCTTCTCATCGGCATCCGCACTCACACCTAACACTTCGTATGCATCCGCCAATTGATCTTTCGTGCTGGCTTGTTGCCAACTTGATTGACCACCGCTGTGCTGCGAACCTTGGCCACCGAATCCGCCTTGTTGAAAACGAAATGCCGCTTCTTGCATCCGTAAACGTTGCTCTAGTTGAGCGGCTGAGAAACCAAGCCCTGCTGCAATTTTAAATAACAACTCTCGTTCGCTTGGGTGAAGATCGCCATCGGCAAAGGCTGATGAGACTTGCAACTCCAAGAAAAACTGTAATAAGTCATAACGGCCAGCGGTAATTAAGCGTATTTTTTCCAATACTTGCTCTAAAGGGAACGATGACTCTTTACCTTGGCGAAAAGCATCTTGCGCAGCTTTTCTTGGCTCGCCAACCAATCCCATACGATCCATGACTTGAGTCGCTAGTTGGATTTCTTGACGAGTCACCTGCCCTTTTGCTTTGGCAACATGCCCCATAACGGCAAAGGCTGAATTAAAAAATTCCTGCTGCCTCTCTGCTTGGCTTGGTCCACCAAACCGACCAGAGCTAAAACCTGCTTGACTTAATCGTCTTGCTTTATCAAATTGGTGCCCAAGAAATAACCCGAAAATAGCGCCAATAGGTCCACCAAATAGGAACCCAAAGAAAGCGCCAAGAATTTTGCCAAAAATCTGCATTATGTGCTCTCATGTGTGAATTTTTAAGTTGCAAAGCAGTCTGATAGTGTCGGAAGCTGCAATTTCCTTTATGATATGAACTGTTATATTTAAGTTTTGATTTTCGCTCCCGATTTCAGGAATCATTTAAGCTCAACAGGATAGAACAACTCAATGTTACGTTTTCCCCGCACGTTTTTAGCCGCTTCCATTAGTGCGGCTCTATTCGCGCCTCAAACTCAAGCTGAAGACAGCCAAGTGACTCGTTCAACAGAGATTAGCGGCATCGAACAATGCGCAGCTCCTCAGTTAGAAGAGAAAAACTCGCAAGAACAGCCTATCAATGTAGAGGCAGATAAGCTAGAAGCAATTAATGGTGATAAAGCTACTTACTCGGGTAATGTGGTAGTGACTCAAGGCACCAAACGCATTAAAGCCAATAACGTTACATTGCACCAAAAAGAAAACGTCGTTGTTGCTGAAGGTGATGTTCAATTTAATGATGGCCAAGTCAAAACACGTTCGGATAAGGCGACCAATAACCTTAACTCCGATCAAATGACCTTAGAAAACACTGATTACCAATTCTTATGCCAACCAGGCCGTGGGCATGCGGTCTACATTTCACGCACTGGTAAAGCGGTTTATCAAATTGAAGACGGCTCCATCACCTCTTGTCCCGAAGGGGATAGTTCATGGCGTTTTGTTGCATCAAGCATCGACATTGACCAAGACGAAGAAGAAGCTACTTTTTACAACCCTCGTTTTGAAATTCAAAACGTTCCTGTCATGTATTTACCGATGCTAACCGTACCTATCGGTGACACACGTAAAACAGGCTTCCTCTACCCTAGCGTCTCTTACGGCTCACAAGATGGTATGGAGATAGAAGTTCCCTTTTACTGGAACTTGGCTCCGAACTACGATTTAGAAACCACTTTGCACTACATGCAAAAACGAGGTACTCAACTTAACAGTAAATTTCGCTATCTAACCGATTTAGGTAGTGGTGAAATCACCTCTGAGTATCTTCCAGAAGATAACCAGTACGAAGACGATAGTGCTCGTTGGGGTTTCCAATATGAGCACAATGGTATTTACGAAAAAAACTGGAAATTCACTATCGATTACTCAAAAGTAAGCGATATCGATTACTTCTCTGACTTAAGCTCTAGTGTGGGTAACCGTGAAGACGGTCAGTTAATGCAAGAAGGTGAAGCTCAGTATCGTACTCAAAACTGGGATGCTTCCATCTTGGTTCGTAACTTCCAGCTGTTGACCGAAAGCTCTAGCGATTTACCTTATAAATTATTACCTCAGCTATCGTATAACTACTATGCGCCGGAAGTGATGCGTTATTTGGATTTCGATCTAAAAAGCCACGTCGCACGGTTTGAAAATGATTCAGACAACAAACCATCCGCAACCCGCGTACACATAGAGCCGGGATTAACTATTCCACTGGGCAATACTTGGGGAACGTGGACCACAGACGCTCGTGTGCTTGGAACCTACTATCAACAAGATCTGAATAACATTGATTTAACCGACATAAAAGCCGATGGGTATGACCTGAAAGAGAGTACTTCTCGCGTTGTGCCAGAGTTTCGTAGCCATGCCGGTATTACACTTGAAAGTAATGACAAGGTGTTGGGTGAATACACTCAAACACTAGAGCCTCAAGTACAGTATCTCTACATACCTAAGGTAGACCAGAAAGATATCTACTCATACTACGATACTACCCTGCTGCAAACGGACTACTACGGTTTGTTCCGCTCACATCGTTATAGCAGTATCGACTATATCGCCTCGGCTAACCAACTAAGCTACGGTGCAACTACTCGTTTCTTTGACGATCAGTATAAAGAACGTTTCAATGTGTCATTTGGTCAGATATTTTACTTCCATTCAGCATCAACCCCACAAGACGTTGATGAGGAAGAAGGCAGCTCTGATTTTTCTGCTTGGGCGATTGAAACCGACTTCAACTACGATGATTACTTGTTCTACCATGGCGGTATTCAGTACGACACGCATAAAGACAGCGTACAAACCGGTAATAGCACTCTGGAATACCGTTTTGACCAAGGTTATGTACAAGCTAACTATCGTTATGTGAGTTTGGATTACATCCAAGAACAAGCCAGCTTTATCACCAAAGATAACTATCGTAACTACACCACAGATGGTATTTCTCAAGCAGGCCTTTTAGGCGCATATCAAATTACGCCAAAATGGTACGCCACGGGTCAATATTTCTATGATTTAACAATCGATGAACCTTTAGAGTGGATCGCTGGTCTACGTTATACGTCGGATTGTTGGTACTTAGGGTTTACCTATAGTAGAGAACTGGATCACTGGAATAGCACCCTGTATAACTACCCAGATGCAACGCCTGTTTATGAAAACAACTTTGGTATCAGCTTTGGTATCACAGGGTTAGGCACCAATATGGGTACAGACCTAATCTCTAGCAGTAGCTCCTTGGGCTACGGCCGACCATTTTTCCTAAATAACTAATCTAATTTGGGCTGATGTTTCAGCCCTCTAATTTCAATAGGATCTGAAATGAACTTGTGGAAACACGCCTTAATTAGTGTCGCAACTATGCTGACGATTACCTCCACGGCTTTCGCTAAACCCGTTGAGCTTGACGGTGTAGCAGTCATCGTTAACGATGGCGTTATTCTCCAGAGTGATATCACCAACGCGATCAAAACTATTAAAGCTAGTGCAAGCAAAAGCGCAAAAAGTCTACCTGACGATAAAGTACTACGTGATCAGGTCATTGAAAAACTGACTCTAGATACCTTACAAGAGCAAGAAGCTAAACGTATTGGTGTAAAAATTGATGATGCCAGTTTAACGCAAGCCATTAAGGACATTGCCAAACGTAATAAACAAACTGTTGCTCAACTGACAAAATCGGTTCAGGAAGAAGGATTAACCTACGGAGAGTTTCGTGAACAAATCCGCAAAGAAATGGAGATTAACGAGGCTCGTAATGCATTAGTGCGCCGTCGAATCAATATCATTCCGGCGGAAGTAGACAACATGGCTAAGTTGCTGGCAAAAGAAACCAATGCCTCTGTGCAATACCAAATTAGCCATATTCAACTTCGCTACAACGATACCAATCGAGCACAAATCACTGCACAAGCGAAAAAAATCGTTACTCAGTTAAAAGCAGGTGCTGACTTTAGCCAATTGGCTATGAGTGTTTCTAAAGGGCCCAAAGCACTAGAAGGTGGTGACTGGGGATGGATGCGTAAAGAAGAAATGCCAACCATCTTCGCAGACCAACTTAAAGACCACAAAAAAGGCGATATTATTGGTCCTTTCACTAGTGGCGCAGGTATCCACATTCTAAAAATCAGCGATGTTAAAGGACTTCAATCTGTGGCGGTCACTGAAGTGAACGCACGTCATATTTTG
The DNA here is from genome assembly GCF_001547935.1 of Vibrio tritonius. Taxonomy (NCBI): domain Bacteria; kingdom Pseudomonadati; phylum Pseudomonadota; class Gammaproteobacteria; order Vibrionales; family Vibrionaceae; genus Vibrio; species Vibrio tritonius. Next base: position 430,542 of record NZ_AP014635.1, on the reverse strand, counting down.
ATTAAACCAAGTATCATCCTTAGCGATGAAGGGGCGAAAAAAGAGTTAAATGGCTTTATTCGTCAAATCAAATCAGGTGAAGCAACCTTTGGTGAACTGGCTCAACAATATAGCCAAGACCCAGGTTCTGCCTCGCAAAAAGGCGAGCTAGGCTACCAAACTCCAGACATGTATGTTCCCGAGTTTAAGCACCAAGTAGAAACACTGCCTGTGGGTCAAATCAGCCAACCATTTAAAACAGTCCATGGTTGGCATATTGTAGAAGTACTTGATCGCCGCAAAGTCGACAAAACCGACGCTGCGATGAAAAATAAAGCTTATCGAATTCTGTTTAATCGTAAGTTCAATGAAGAAGCAAGTGCATGGCTACAAGAGTTACGCGCTGGCGCCTACGTTGAAGTACTCAAAGGTGATGACAGTGACCGTTAGAAAATTGGTTGTTACTGCAGGTGAGCCTGCAGGTATTGGTCCCGATCTTGTTTTAGCGCTATCACAGCACGACTGGCCACACCAATTAGTCATTTGTGCCGATAAACAGTTGTTAGCTACTCGGGCACAACAACTCAACATCTCGGTTCAATTACAAGATTATCAAAAAGATAACACAGCGGTGCCCCAAAAAGCGGGCACCTTGGTTGTCGAACATATTGCGATGGCTGAACCTGCAATTGCAGGTCAGCTAAATGAAGCCAATGGACAATATGTACTAAAAACATTAGAAAGAGCCGCTTTGGGCTGTATGAATGATGAATTTGATGCTATTGTCACCGGCCCCGTACATAAAGGGGTAATTAACCGAGCTGGAGTCGCATTTAGCGGCCACACTGAATTTTTTGCTGAACTATCTAAAACACCTTTAGTTGTCATGATGTTGGCAACAGAAGGGCTCAGAACGGCACTGGTAACAACACATATTCCATTGGCATATGTATCCAAAGCAGTAACCAGTGAACGTTTGGAGAAAATTATCGATATTCTCCATAAAGATCTGGTCGAAAAATTCGCGATTGAGCGCCCGACGATTTACGTCTGTGGTTTGAATCCTCACGCCGGTGAAGATGGTGTTTTGGGTCATGAAGAGATCGATACCATAAACCCAACACTCGAACGATTACGTCAAGAAAAGGGATATCATCTGGTTGGTTCTTTACCAGCAGATACCATTTTTAGTGACAAATATTTACAAGACGCCGATGCGGTTTTAGGCATGTATCACGATCAAGTGTTGCCTGTACTAAAATACAAAGGGTTTGGACAATCAGTAAACATCACTTTAGGTTTACCTTTTATTAGGACGTCCGTTGACCATGGTACAGCACTCGATCTTGCTGGCACCGGTCTTGCTGATATTGGAAGTTTTAAAACAGCATTGACACAAGCTATCGAGCTAGTAGATAAGAAAGCGAAATAATTTCGAGAAAACTATGAGAAATGATGTCCATATGGGGCACAAGGCGCGTAAGCGTTTTGGTCAAAACTTTCTAAACGATCCGTACATTATTGACGGTATCGTCTCTGCGATTAATCCACTGCCAGGCGAAAACTTGGTAGAGATTGGTCCAGGTCTAGGTGCGTTAACAGAGCCTGTAGGCCGAGAAATCGATAAAATGACCGTTATCGAACTCGACCGCGACTTGGCTGAACGTCTACGCAACCACCCTGAGCTAGCTTCAAAGCTGACCATCCATGAAGGCGATGCGATGCGTTTTGACTTTACTCAGTTGGTGAAACCTAATAATAAGCTGCGTATTTTTGGTAACTTGCCTTACAACATTTCTACGCCTTTGATGTTCCATTTGTTTGAGTTTCACAAAGACATCAAAGACATGCACTTTATGTTGCAAAAAGAAGTTGTGAAACGTCTCGCAGCAGGACCTGGTAGCAAAGCATACGGTCGCCTAACCGTTATGGCACAGTACTTCTGTAAAGTAGTTCCCGTTTTGGAAGTGCCGCCAACAGCATTCGTACCGCCACCAAAAGTGGATTCAGCGGTAGTACGCTTGGTTCCATACGAAACGCTACCTCACCCAACCACTAGCATGAAATGGCTAGATCGTGTAGTACGCGATGGGTTTAACCAACGTCGTAAAACGGTTCGTAACTGCTACAAAGGCTTACTGTCGTTAGAACAACTGGAAGCGTTTGGGATTAACCCAACAATGCGTCCAGAAAACTTAACCTTAGAGCAGTTTGTCACAATGGCAAACTGGCTGGATGCTCATCACGAAGCTTAAAATAAATAGGACGACTTAGGTCGTCCTATTTTTATTTAGTTCCCGCCAAGGAGTCGATATGGATGTTTCAAAACCTTGTATCAAAATTCAAGTTCACACTAAATACATTCCTGAACAATCAACCCCTGAGCAAAATCGCTATGTCTTTGCCTATCTCATCACGATAAAAAATCTCAGCCAAGAAGTGGTACAGCTGCTCAGTAGACGCTGGCTAATCACAGACGCAAATGGAAAGCAGATGAGTATCGAGGGCGAAGGAGTGGTTGGTGAACAGCCCTTTATCGCAGGTAATGACGAGTACACCTACAGCAGTGGTACTGCAATAGAAACCCCAGTTGGCGTTATGCAGGGCCAATACATCATGCATGATGAAAATGGGGATGAATTTATCACTGATATAGAACCGTTTCGACTTGCGGTTCCTAATGTATTGAATTAGTTGGAGCTGACATGGCAAATTATATCGTCGGTGACATTCAAGGATGCCTAGACGAGTTACAGTTATTACTAAAAGCCGTTGATTTTAACAAAGATAAAGACTTTCTTTGGTTGGCTGGCGACCTAGTTGCCCGTGGCCCTAAGTCTCTTGAAACACTGCGCTTCGTCCGCTCGCTTGGCTCAGCAGCTCGAGTGATTCTCGGCAACCATGACCTGCACCTTCTAGCAGTGTCACTTGGCATCCACAAAGCCAAGCCTAAAGATAAAACACTCCCCATTCTAGAAGCACCAGACAAAGATATATTATTGGAATGGCTTAGAAAACAGCCTCTTCTAGCAGAACATGATGAGTTCGTGATGTGTCATGCGGGTATATCTCCCCAGTGGGACCTATCCACGGCTCGCAAGGCTGCTCGAGAAGTTGAAGCGATTTTACATGGCGAACAATGGCAATGGTTACTCAAAAACATGTATTGCAACACCCCTGATTATTGGGATGAAACATGGCAAGGCATTGATCGTTATCGTTATATAATTAATGCGTTCACTCGCATGCGCTTCTGTTTCCCTGATGGTCGTTTAGACATGCAATGCAAGTTGCCACCAGCCGAAGTAGACTCTGCCGAACTGACACCTTGGTTCAATCTAACCAATAGAAAAAAGATAGAAAAAACCATATTTTTTGGTCATTGGGCCGCTTTAGAGGGGTATCAAGGGAAAGATGTTATTGGTCTAGATACTGGCTGCGTTTGGGGAGGCGATCTCACCATGATGTGTTGGGAAACACAAAAATTCCATACCCAAGCAGCGTTAACGGTATCGGTATAAAAACATCTGTATCAAAACCGAATCACATAAAAAAACCTGGCAGAGCCAGGTTTTCTTTATTGACGATCTAAAATGACAAATTCCATATCATATTGGTTCTTGTCATCCGCCTTATACGTTTCTCGATGGCTCTCTTGCCAACCTTGCCCCCAATCTGGGAAATGGGTATCACCTTCTATATCCGCTTTAATTTCTGTGACATATAAACGGTTAGCTTTGGCAAGACATGCTTGATAAATAGAACCACCACCAATGATCATCACTTCTTCACTCTCTTTAACTAACTCAAGAGCTTGTTCGATCGATGACACAATGGAAACACCGTCAATCACTAAAGAGTCGTCGCGACTGATCACAATATTATGACGACCAGGTAACGGACGTCCGATTGACTCATACGTCTTTCTACCCATAACCACAGGTTTGCCCATGGTACAGCGTTTAAACCAAGTAAAGTCAGCAGGTAAATGCCAAGGCATTTGGTTGTCTTTACCTATCACTCTATCGTTTGCCATCGCGGCAATCATACTAATTAACATGCTTTATCTCAGATTTACTGGGTGGCTAAATAATGGGTTTACGGCGATAGAATAGCAGTCCAGGCACCGCAAGACCAATGGCTAGACCAGCGATAATAAACATCGCCTTTAAGAAATTTTCCGTCAATACTTGCATCAAATGCAGTGAAAAACCGTCGTGATTTATCTGTACCATGGCAATCATCGCTTTATAAGCAAAAACACCGGGAACCATAGGAATTATTCCAGCAACGGTGAAAACTTTGGGATGCGCAAGAAACTTCTTCGACCAATAAATACCAATGAAACTCACAATCGATGCCGCAAAGAACGTGGCCCATTCTATCGGAAAGTTAAAGTGCATCATAACGAAGCGCGAGCCGTGTCCTACTGCCCCCAAAATGGCACAAAAACGCAAAGCATGAACAGGCACATTAAATACCAAAGCGAACCCGACAGCGGGAATGGCAGCAAAAAACATATCGTTCAATAGGCCTAAGAAAAACGATTCCATGATCACCACCCCCAGATTCCAGTAATACGCATAGCAGCAATGATGCCAAGACAGATAGACAATGTCAGTAGGCTGGCAAAAGTAAACCGGGCAATCCCCATATTCACATAACCTTTCAACATATCCGCTACCGCATTAATCAAAGGAAAGCCTGGTACCAGCATCAACACTGAAGATGCCATCACCAACGTAGGCGTATTACCGATATGATAATTAATTGCTTGAGTGGAAATAAGAGAAGTCACAAACGCGGTAGCTGCAAAGTTGAGTAGTGGATTAAAATGACGAGAGGCCATCTCCTGCCGAGCCCCCATACCAACCGCGGAAGCGATGAAGGTCATAGCAAATACAGCCCAGTCCCCTCCAGCTAAACGACTGAACGAAGCACAGGAAAGACCAATCATTAAGATCACGATCCAACGGTTATAACGTTTGGGGCTGATCGTATCCAGTTTATGTTGAGCCATGGAGTGATCGAGCAAATTGCGCTCCATCATAATGCAGATCCGCTGCACTTGAGTCACAACTCGCATGTTAAGCCCTTTATCGGGGCAACTACGGGTAGTGGTAATGCAATGATCATCATACACAGTCGTTACGACTAAGGAGCTAGCAGATAGAGAGACTTCGACCTCACGCATACCACAAGCAAATCCCATACGACGCATAATATCGCCAACTAAAGTACTTTCTGCGCCGTGGGCCAATAACATCTGCCCAGCTTGAGCAATCAAACGAGAGACAGCTCTCTGCTTTGAGATCATGATTCCTTTCCTAACCAATACGGTGAATGACATTGATGTGCTGATGATACATAAGATTTATACCCAAGTAACCTCAAGATGCGGTTTCAGCGAGAATGTATTTCCTTTGATTTAGACACAAAAAAGCCGCAATAACTATTGCGGCTCTTCCAAATTTGGATCAGTGATTATTCACGAACATAGATAACGTGACCGTCATCTTCTTCGTCATCCCAATCTTCGTCGTCCCAATCATCATCTTCGGTGACAACATCTTCACTAGCCATCGCAGTTTTGTGGTAATCATCCCACATAAACTCAACGCTTTGCTCATCAGCTATCACTTCCTCTTCACGAGGTAGATTTTCCATGAAATCAGCGAGCTTCATACAAAGTTCTTTAGTTCCATTACGATTGATAGCAGAGATTTTGAAGAATTCATCCTCCCAACCTAATGCATCAATAACGTTTTGGATAATCTCATTCGCCTCTTCTTCAGGCATAAGATCCACTTTGTTAAATACCAACCAACGAGGTTTATTCGTTAGTTTTTCACTGTATTGCTCAAGCTCATCGATGATCGTTAAAGCGTTTTCAACAGGATCACTTTGATCGATCGGCATAATGTCGATCATATGTAGTAATACACGACAACGTTCTAGGTGTTTCAAGAAGCGAATACCTAGGCCTGCGCCGTCAGCCGCACCTTCGATCAATCCAGGAATATCAGCAACCACAAAGCTTTTCTCTGGAACAACACTCACAACACCTAAGCTAGGCACGAGTGTTGTAAATGGATAATCAGCTACTTTTGGTTTTGCTGCAGATACCGCACGGATAAAGGTCGATTTACCTGCGTTTGGCAAACCAAGCATACCCACATCAGCAAGCAACAATAATTCCAAGCGAAGTTCACGAACTTCACCTTTAGTACCCATCGTCTTTTGACGTGGTGCGCGGTTAACTGAAGACTTGAAACGTGTGTTTCCTAAGCCATGCCAACCACCTTTAGCAACCATCACACGTTTACCGTGCTCAGCAACTTCACCCACAATTTCATTGGTGTGGATATCAACCGCACGAGTACCGACAGGAACACGCATAACTTTGTCTTTACCGCGTTTACCAGTACAGTTGCCGCCACTACCATTTTGACCGCGTTCTGCTTCATAGAAGCGTTGAAAACGGTAATCGATAAGGGTGTTAAGGTTTTCGTCTGCTTCGATATAAATATCGCCGCCATCACCACCGTCGCCGCCATCCGGGCCACCTTTGGTAACGAATTTTTCGCGCCAGAAGCTAACAACACCGTTGCCGCCATCACCAGCTTGAACCTTCACTACCGCTTCATCAACGAATTTCATTTTTTACTCCGCACAATTTGCGTTGCAACATCATTTACTGAGAATGATATAAATTTTAGCAGAAGCCGGTGTACCGTGACACACCTCTCCGCTTTGGAACAGATAACAAGTTACTCAATCGTAAGTATCTTGGTATTAGCTCTACACTTTCTTTGTCTTAGATAAATAAAAAACCCCACCTAACGGCAGGGCTTTTGGATTCATCTAGAAACTAAACTTATTCAGCTTCGATGCTAACGAATTTACGGTTTTTAGGACCTTTCACTTCGAATTTCACTTTGCCTTCAGCAAGAGCGAAAAGAGTGTGGTCTTTACCGATACCTACGTTAGAACCAGCGTGGAACTTAGTACCACGTTGACGAACTAGGATGTTACCTGCAAGAACAGATTCACCACCGAAACGTTTAACACCTAGGCGTTTACTTTCAGAATCGCGGCCGTTACGAGTAGAACCACCAGCTTTTTTGTGTGCCATTGTTAGACTCTCCTAATAACTTAAGCGTTAATACCAGTGATTTTCACTTCTGTGAACCACTGACGGTGACCTTGTTGTTTGCGAGAGTGCTTACGACGACGGAACTTAACGATTTTAACTTTATCGCCACGACCGTGTTGTACAACTTCTGCTACAACTTTACCGCCCTCTACTAGAGGAGCACCAACTTTAATTTCTTCGCCGTTTGCAACTAGAAGCACTTTATCGAATTCGATAGTTGCACCAGTTTCAACGTCTAATTTTTCTAAACGAAGAGTTTGACCTTCGCTTACACGGTGTTGTTTACCACCAGATTGGAAAACAGCGTACATATTTTACTCCGCTCTTTCCGCACAGCCGTATGCGTAATTTTTGCATTTTGGGTGTGCGCTAAACTAATCATCAATAGGGCGCAGATTCTACGCGAATGACGTCCCCATGACAAGCCATATTTGAAAAAAATTGGCGAAAAGCTAATCGCCAAAGAAAAGTGGCGCAATCATGCCTTTCTACCATGTATTTATCAATGTTTTTTAGTGTATTATTCAATAATTATCGAAGAACAAAACGCCATAAAGGCTCTAACTTCAGCCGGATTTATAATGGATTTTAAAGCTATCCAAGCGCTTACTGCCGATGACATGGCAAAAGTGAATGAAACAATTCAAGCGCAACTAAACTCAGATGTCTCTCTCATCAACCAACTAGGGTTTTATATCGTTAGTAGTGGTGGTAAACGCTTACGTCCACTTTTGGCGATATTATCGGCAAAAGCACTTGGGTATGAGGGTGAAAAGCATACACTTGCTGCCGCATTCATCGAATTTATTCATACAGCAACTTTACTGCATGATGATGTTGTCGATGAGTCTGATATGCGTCGTGGAAAAGAAACCGCAAACGCGGCTTTTGGCAACGCAGCTAGCGTGCTAGTAGGTGATTATATCTACACTCGCTCTTTCCAAATGATGACTCAACTCGGTTCAATGCCAATTTTGACTGTAATGAGCGATGCGGTAAATGTAATTGCCGAAGGTGAAGTTCAACAGTTGATGAACTGTAACGACCCTGACACCACTGAAGAAAGTTACATGCAAGTCATCTATTCTAAAACGGCACGTTTGTTTGAAGCAGCCACCCAAATTGGCGCCCTGCTCATCGAAGCTCCAAAAGAGATAGAAGTGGCAATGCAAAATTATGGGCGTTATCTTGGCACAGCCTTTCAATTAATCGATGACGTGATGGATTACACTTCTGATGGTAAAGAGATGGGTAAAAACGTCGGTGATGATCTGGCTGAAGGGAAACCAACTCTCCCTCTACTACACGCAATGCGTAATGGTAATCCAGAACAAGAAACGATGATCAGAGAGGCGATCGAACACGCCAACGGCATGGCTCGTCTCAACGAGATCCTTGAAGCGATGGATCAAGCAGGATCGTTAGACTACACCATCAAAAAAGCGCAACAAGAGGCAGATAAAGCGATCGCGGAATTAGCCATTATTCCAGATAGCCAGTATAAAGAAGCACTGATTACTCTCGCTCACATGGCAGTGAACCGCACTAAGTAACCGTTGTTACCCCTCTTTATTTTTAGAGCAGATATGAAAAAGCCGACGTAGCTAACGTCGGCTTTTTATTATCTCAATTTCCTATTCGCTCTGTTAGCAAACAGATGATCTACTAGCAGGAAAACAACTTATTTATTGGCAAAATCGACACCAAGCTGGATATCTTTATTGAGTGTATCTAACATCCCATCAAGGGCGTTTTGCTCGTAAGCACTCAACTTGCCATAATCATGTACTTCTTCTAAACCATCTTTACCTAAGGTAACTGGCTGGGCAAAGAATGAAGCATGACGACTGCCGCCATCCACATAGGCGTATTCCAAAATACCTTTCTCGCCTTGTAGTGCTTTCACTAAAGATAAACCAAAACGGCAAGCAGCTTGACCCATAGAGAGCGTAGCCGATCCACCACCCGCTTTGGCTTCTACCACTTCAGTACCTGCATTTTGAATGCGATTGGTAAGCGCTTCAACCTCTTCATCAGAGAAAGAAACGCCTGAAACTTGAGAAAGTAATGGCAATATCGTCACACCAGAGTGTCCACCAATGACGGGAACACGCACATCACTTGGGTCTTTACCTTTTAATCCTGCAACAAAGGTTTCCGCACGAATAACATCTAGGGTAGTGACGCCAAAGAGTTTACGCTTATCGTAAACGCCCGCCTTTTTCATGACTTCGGCAAAAATTGGGACAGTAGTGTTTACTGGGTTAGTAATTAGCCCCACACATGCTTTAGGACAGCAATGAGCGACCTTTTCCGCGATTGATTTCACAATGCCAGCATTCACATTGAAAAGATCCGCACGATCCATACCTGGTTTGCGAGCAACGCCAGCAGAGATCAAAACCACATCAGCACCTTCCAAAGCGAGCGTAGGATCTTCGCCTGCGTAGCCTTTGATCGAAACAGGGGTTGGAATGTGACTTAGATCCGCGGCAACACCGGGAGTCACGGGAGCGATATCGTATAGCGCTAGATCAGATCCAGCAGGAAGACGATTCTTGAGCAACAATGCAAGAGCTTGACCGATACCACCAGCGGCACCAATAACAGCGACTTTCATTCTAATTCTCCTTGAGACTTCTGGTCTCTTATATATGTGTTCAGTAGGGTATGTGGAGCTAACTTCTGTGAAATTATAGTAATCACATTTTCGTTACAATAATTTAACTTTTACTTTTGAGAGCTTGCTCAATACATAACCGACCACTTACACCTAAAAGGGGGCGTCATTATGGGAATAATTCGTAAAACCTCAAGTCAGGATAGCTCAAAGACAGTACTTTTTGTGTGTTTAAGTGACCTTTCTGACACTTTTATTGAATAATTTGGCTAATCATGCATATCTATGCGAAAATATGCAGTAATTGATGAGCATCTACCCAAGTCACCTCAAGATGCTGTTTCAGCGAGAATGTCTTCGCTCATAGGCAAGGCACCGATTTGAATACCTAGTTATTAATCGGTAATGCCGTATAAGGGCGAATACAACTTGCCCTTTGGGGCACTTGGGTATAACTGAATAAAAGAAGAAATATGCGCAATATAGATAAGCAAGATAATCTCATTCGTGCTTTCAAGGCTTTGCTAAAAGAAGAACGCTTTGGTTCACAAGGTGACATTGTCGATGCCTTGAAAAGTGAAGGGTTTGAGAATATTAACCAATCTAAAGTATCACGAATGCTAACAAAATTTGGCGCCGTACGTACTCGTAATGCCAAAATGGAGATGGTGTACTGTTTGCCCGCTGAATTGGGGGTCCCTACAGTATCAAGCTCTCTGCGTGAGTTAGTGTTGGATATTGACCATAATGCAGCCTTGGTAGTGATTCACACAGGCCCAGGTGCAGCACAATTGATCGCGCGCCTACTCGACTCTTTGGGTAAATCTGAAGGCATCTTAGGGGTAGTTGCGGGTGACGATACGATTTTTATTACTCCAACTATGCCAGTCTCAACAGAGCAGTTGTATAACTCAGTTTGTGAACTTTTTGAATACAATGGGTAATTAACCCATTGATTTTTCACGTGCAGTTTTCTAACTGTACGTGATTTTTCTCACATTTATTTTATATAACACCATACCGGCACATAATCAGCAACACACTGATTTAAAAGTAAAAATAAACAAAAGCCTTACTTATTCCTCAATTATTCATCAATTTACAGCCACTAAATACTCCCCTTCTGTAATTTTCACCTCATTTTGTTGGTATGATTTGCTCAATATGCACTCATTGACGACAATTCGCTTAAGGGAAGAATTATTCATACCCGAGCTTTCGCCAAAACGAACAGAACAGTGAAGGATAAAATTGATGACATTACAAAAACTCGTTCACGTGGGAGCCCTCACCACCGCCATTTGTTTCGCTAGCACAGCCAACGCCCAAGAGTTTATTACGATCGGCACGGGTTCTGTGACTGGTGTTTATTATCCGGCAGGTGGCGCGATTTGTAAGTTAGTTAACAAAGATCGCAAGGCTCACAATATCCGCTGCTCTGTTGAATCAACTGACGGTTCAATTTACAACGTAAACAGTATTCGCTCGGGCGAGCTAGAATTCGGTATTGTCCAGTCAGACTGGCAGTATCATGCTTACAATGGCACAAGTGTATTTAAGGAGCAGGGGCCTTATAAAAAACTGCGCGCTATTTTTTCTCTCCATACAGAACCTTTTAACATTATCGCCCGTGAAGGCTCAGATATAGAAAATGTCCAAGATCTCGCTGGTAAACGAATTAATTTAGGCAATCCAGGTTCTGGCGACCGAGCGACAATGCAAGTCGTGATGGATGCATTTGGGTGGACTACCTCAAGCTTTAAAAAAAGCTCAGAATTAAAGGCTTCAGAGCGTTCACAAGCCCTTTGTGACAATAAAATTGATGCATTTATTTATATGGTTGGCCATCCGAATGGTGCCATCAAAGAAGCAACCACAGCTTGCAACGCTAAGTTGATCCCTGCCACAGGGGACAAAATAGATAATATAGTAAAAGAACACCCCTACTATGCTTATACTAATGTGCCCGCAGGCATGTATCGCGGTACAGACCAAGATGTAAAAAGCTTTGGCGTTGCAGCAACTCTTGTCACTAACTCAAACGTTCCTGATGACGTAGCCTATAACGTAGCAAAAGCCGTATTTGAACACTTTGATACGTTTAAACATCTACATCCAGCTTTCGCCAACTTAAAAAAAGAAGACATGGTAAAAGATGGTATTTCAATTCCACTGCATCCTGGAGCATTGAAATATTACAAAGAAATTGGCCTCATAAAATAACCTGTATGTCCCTAGTAACCTCAGGATCCTGAGGTTACTAGGGATAGCAGAGACAACATTCCAAAACAGCTCCCTACTCTTACCGACCAATCACTTTAGTCCTTTTCCAACAACTGCTTTTGCTATGTGATTAATCGCATCCAATGTTTTGCCTATCTCACCGATAGATAAAATCCACTGGTAAAGTTGAGAATAATTATCAATACTATATAAAACTCATCATTATCTCGGTGGATAACACAATGAAAAAGACTCTAAGTTTTGCTGCAATACACTTTACCGTCGCAATGATTGTCGCTTATCTACTGACTGGCGACATTCTACTCGGCAGTCTAATTGCCATGATTGAACCTATGGTCAATACGGTTGCGTTTTACTTTCATGAACGAGCTTGGAATATGATGAGTAAGCGCAATCAACGAACACAAACACCACAGTGGAAAACGGTGAGCTTCGCCTTCGTTCACTTTAGTGTGGCGTTTATGGTCTCTTACATTATCAGTGGTAGTTTAGTCGTTGGTGGTATCATGGCGCTTATCGAGCCAAGTATTAACACCTGTGTGTACTATTTTCATGAACGAATTTGGCAACGTAAAACTCAGTGGCAATGTTTAGCGCACTAGTCTGGATACATTACAAAAAAGAGAGCACCAATGGATGCTCTCTTTTATAAATCGTTAGTCGCTTTCCACTAGAGCGACGGTGACTGAGGAAGACTGGCCATCCAATTCGACATCGACTTGGTACAATGCATCTTGATCAGGATTATTCGGATCATAACGCTTAGGTGCATCGACTTGGAAAAGCACACTCGCTTGGCTAGCTCTTACATCAATAGGAACATAGTAGGTCATCCCATCAAATTTCACCGATGCAGAGACCAAATCAGGTTTAAGAGTCTCAAATCCAAAGGTAACCAATAACTCACACCCACCGTGATGCCAGATCTGCTCTGTCTCAACCTTACCGAGCCGAACATGTGGCACAAACTGCAAGTAGGGTTCACGCCAAATCCCCATCCGAGAATCGAAAGATTCAATGGGATCGACAAACTCATCTCCCCATTCATCACCAAGAAGCAAGTCTTCATCTTCTTCAAGAAACAGGATTTCAACACGATTACCACCACGATTAACGTATGGTTTAATGTCTTTACGGTACGCAGATTGAGATCCATCACAATCAAATACCGCCACCCCATTAATCCGCACTTCGGCATGATAGTCGATCCCTGAGAGAACTAGGTCGATCGCTGGATAGAGCATAAGGGCTTCATCCAATTCAAAATCATGCATTAAGTGCCATTCTTGCTGAGCAATGATCTCCTCACTGAGTTCTGCAGGCAATACCGCACTTAAAGGCGCTGGAAAAGTGATGTCATCTTGCGGTATTGAAAGATCGGTGAGCGGAGAAACCTGCCAAAGTCCGGCTAAAGAAAGCTGAGTCATATTAAGTATCATTGTTGTAATAAATTTGTTTCTTTATACCCAACAGGATAAAAAAATGCCAGCCTCATGGCTGGCACTTTCCGTAACAAAACAGTTACTCGTCTTCGTCTTCTTCATCTTCTTCGCTGTAAAGAGCATCTTCACCTTCGTAGTAAGTGCCCCAACCATCATAAATGATGTCGTGTTTTTCAGCCAAGTTAACTAGTTTTTCGACTTGTGCATCAATAAGCTCTGGAGTTAATGCTGATTGCATGCTTGCATCAAAGCACAGCAATTTATTGCCGTCTTCATCTTCAGTTTCTTCTGCTTCTAGAACTTCAAAACCCATTTTGAAGGCATCAACCGCTGCTTTTTCTAGCTGCTCAAAATCTTCAGCAAACAAGTGGTGTTCGATCTCATAGAGGGCATCCGGATCACTGCCATCTTCAAGTAAAGCTGTGATAATGTCGCGAGTCTCTTCTTTTTGAAACTCAATTAATTCTTCCACAGACATGTAGTCATCTTCATGAGACATAGTGCGCTCCAGATAATAAAAACAGGATCAATTTAATTGGCCCGAAATATGGCACGGATCGTTAACAATTACCAGCCACAACATCGTGATTGCCCGATCTTTCCACTATTTTTCCGCTCAATGATCAAACGGATTCTTCGGTTCGATTTTCTACCCACATAAAAAAAGCCACGACCAGCGCAGCTTTTCATCATATTGGGATGACTATTCAGTACCACCGACAGTCAGTGCATCCAATTTTAATGTTGGCTGACCCACACCAACAGGAACACTTTGACCGGCTTTACCACAAACGCCAACACCACGGTCAATACCAAGATCATTACCAACCATAGAAACCTGCTGCATTGCTTCAATACCAGACCCAATTAAGGTTGCGCCTTTGATTGGCGTGGTAATTTTACCGTTTTCAATCAAGTACGCTTCTGAAGCAGAGAACACAAACTTACCGGAGGTAATATCTACTTGGCCACCACCGAAATTAGGCGCATACACCCCTTTTTTCACAGTAGAGATAATCTCTTCAGGTGTGTGTTCGCCAGGTAACATGTAAGTATTAGTCATGCGGGGCATTGGCAAATGTGCATAAGATTCCCGGCGTCCATTACCCGTAGGAGCAACCCCCATTAAACGAGCATTGAGTTTATCCTGCATGTAACCTTTCAACGTGCCTTTTTCAATCAACACATTGTATTGACCATTGACGCCTTCATCATCGACATTTAGTGAACCTCGTAAATCTTTCAGTGTGCCGTCATCAACAATGGTACATAAATCGGAAGTGACTTTACTGCCGACTTTACCGGAAAACACAGATGAACCTTTACGGTTAAAGTCACCTTCAAGACCATGACCTACCGCTTCATGCAATAGCACGCCAGGCCACCCCGAGCCAAGAACCACTGGCATTGTTCCTGCAGGTGCAGCGACCGCTTCAAGGTTTACCAGCGCTTGGCGAATCGCTTCATCGGCATAAGAAAAGGCGATTTTTTGACCTTCAACTTCATTTAAGAAATAGTCGTAAGTGAAACGACCACCACCGCCAGAGCTACCACGTTCACGACGATCACCTTTCTGAGCAAGAACACTGATAGAAAGACGTACAAGAGGACGAATATCCCCAGCATAAGTACCATCAGTAGCAGCAACTAACATCTGCTCATGAACACCACTCAAACTTACCGATACTTCTTGGATTAAAGGTTCTTTAGTTCGAATGTAAGCATCCAGCTGCTTTAATAATTCTGTTTTTTGCTGTTTTTCCCAACTATCAAGTGGATTAACAGCCGAATAATAAGCTTGGTTATCTTGGCGTTTAAACGCCTGCACTTGGCCTTGTTGACCTTGCTGTGCAATACCTCTAGCGGCTTGTGCACTCTGTCTCAAGCCGTCTAATTGAATTTGATCAGAATAAGCAAAACCGGTCTTTTCACCAGTGACAGCACGAACACCAACACCACAATCGATGTTAAATGAGCCATCTTTAATAATGCTATCTTCTAAAACTAAAGACTCATGCCAACTGGACTGAAAATAGATGTCGGCGTAATCAATTTGCCGAGTTGCAATGCTCGACAAGGTATCCGCAATATCTTGCTCTGTCAGCCCTGCGGGTGTTAATAGTGCTTCTTCAATGCGGTTAATACTCATATCTAGCTCTTTATTGGTTTAAATTGGTTGCGAAAGCGCACATGTTCTATGACGGGCATGGTGTTACGAATCTGCTGAGATTTCTCCTCATCCATCTCAACAATTAAACAACCCGCTTGCTGCTCTAATGAGGAAATGACTTCACCCCATGGACTAATCACCATCGAATGTCCCCATGTTTCTCGACCATTAGGGTGGACTCCCCCTTGTGCAGCAGCAACAATCCAACACTGTGTTTCGATGGCTCTAGCTCGTAGTAATACTTCCCAATGAGCTTGCCCTGTAATAGCAGTAAAAGCTGCCGGCACCACGATCACCTGTGCACCTTGTTTGCGTAATTCAGAATACAAGGCAGGGAAGCGTAAATCGTAACAGATGGAGAACCCTAACCGACCGAATGGCGTGTCTGTTACCACAACTTGATTACCGGGAACAAAGGTTTCAGACTCTCGATAACGCTGCTGCGCATCATCGACATCCACATCAAACATATGCAGCTTATCATAATAAGCATGACATTGACCCTGAGGATCAAGTAAAACAGCCGTTGATGTCACACCGGTAGAACGGCGAATAGGCATACTTCCTATCAACAACCAGACCTTATGATGGCGAACAATTTCACATAAACGCACCTGAATTGGCCCATGGCCTAATGTTTCTGCATAAGCGTGATAATCGTTACGATGACTAAATAATAAGGCATTCTCCGGTGTCACAATCCATTGTGCACCATGTTTAACTAAGCGCGCTATCTGCTTTTCGATAAAAGTAACGTTATCGGCCACTGAAGGTCCAGACGTCATTTGGATTACACCCACGCGACTCACACTGTTCTCCTTCTTATTGAGCCGGCTTAGTTAAATTCTCCGGCAATTTGTATTCACCTTTGCTCCGTGAAATCTCTTTTACCACTGGAGAATCCAAAGGTCCTTTGATTTCATAGTTCACTTCCGTAAACACTTCAACAACAGGAGAAATCACTGTTGTTATCGCCAAAACGTAAAGCGCAGTGGTTGGTGCTACAGCAAATGCACTAAGCACAGGGATACCTGATGTCATATCGGGTACAAAATTGACTTGGGCATCTACCATACGAGAATTCAAGTCTGCCATTCCCTTGAGTGACAGTTCGCCAGCAACAGCATCCATATTGATATTGTTAGTCACAAAAACCCCTTGCGAGATTTTCCCAGACCCCGTAATGGAGTTGAAGGCCATACCCTTATCGAATACGTCACTAAAATCGAGTTTCATACGCCGAATTAACGAATCTAAGCTAAATAAACCCAATAAGTTCGCTGCACCACTCACATCTGAAATAACACCTTTACCCAGCTCGGTTTTCACGTTGCCCTGCAAGGTATTAACCCTCATGGTCCATGGAGAACCATCCCACTCCACTTGTGAGTCCAATTCAAATGGCGCTTTTTGGATCCCGGAGCTGATACCAAAACGATCCATCAAATCACTGTTGTTCTCACCTTTCATACCAATATTCATATGAGTATGACTGGTAGTATCCGTTAGCGTCCAATCGAGGGATGCATGTACTTCATTAGTGCCACTATTGATGTCTATGCGTTTCCAGCGCAAGGTGTCGCCTTCGCGCACAAAGTCCATATTCAACTTGCCGACTTTGTAACCTTGAAACCAGAAATCATTGATCACTAAGCTTAAGTTTGGCATGAGTTGATGGAACTCGCGATCAAATTGCGAAATTAGTGGGTCTTCTTGCTTTACTTCATCAATTAATAATGGTTTTTTGGGATCTCGCTCATCCAATTTCGGTACATAGAGATGCAATTTATCAAGAGAAACCGATAGGTCATCCGACATAACATAAGTGGCTTTTCCCGATGCTTCTTGGCTGTCTAACTTCATAGACCAACCACTTGGTTTTTCTCTGCCACTAAATACAACATCGTGCCAATCTAAGCCTGCCAACCTAAGCTCTTTAGTATTGATTTCAACCCGATCAGGCTCAGGAATTTTAATATCCTCTGTGGAACTTGGACCAATGGCTGCCGATGCCGATTTCGCGTGATTAATAAATTCAATCCACTGATCGAGATCGAACTTCTTCGTTCTTACTTGCGCGTGATTCCCTATCACTGGACTCATTTTAAAGTTGCCTTGCCCTAAAAGCAGGTTAGTTGCTTCAAGTACCGGTACTGATTTCGTAATATCAATCTCTGCTTGATACTTACCGTTAGGCACTTCCACCCGAGCAGACACTTGCTCTTGGTTACCTGAAGCCTCAAGACGAGCAATCCCAGCCTGTCCTAAACGTTTATTCAATGGGTAAGGATAATGACTAGCAACGTCTTTTAACCCCGCTTGTAGGTCAATCTGATAGGAAAACCCTACATCATTAAGTTGTAAATGAACTCCCATTTGCCAAGGTGCGTGCCCACTCACAGGATTGATCCATTGCTGACCAACATAATCACCTAACGGTTTTACATCCCAATCACCAATGGTATCGATTTGAACACTGTAGCCTTTGCTATTACTTTCGCCTTTAAAATCTAAAGAAACCGGCTGCTTCAGTAGCTGCCCCGACAATCCTGCGGCGGTAACCACATCATTATCAAACGCAATACGCCCACTAACGTTGTTAAGGTGAATGGCAGGAGCATCAATATCTACTGTACTGTTGTTGAGATCCGCCCACCCCCAAGCTCTTGGCTCTTCGGCTGTAGTAAATGGTATATTCAAGCGAAAATGCGATTTAACAATACCTTTCACTTGCACCGCAGTTAAGGCAGCGCCTACAGAATCAACTAACGGTGAAGAGGTCATGTAATCTCGGATGGCATTTCCTTCACCTTGAGCTTGTGCGTCTAACTCAATATGGCCACCTTCTGTCAATGACGGTATTTGACCAATAATGCGCTGCGCAGAAACATCCATCAACTTGGCAGAGTGCGAGTCTAAGTACATCGCATCATTTTCAAACAGCAAATCTAGCTGCATATCGGTCAACGGTGGCCAAGCAGTATCAAAACTAAAACGAGCATTTTTAAGACCAACCCAAGCTTGGAATATCCCATTGTGATCTTGGTAAGGGAAATCAGCTAACCGTCCATACCAAAGCAACTTAGCTGTTTTTACCTGCCCCGCCTGAATCGAAGTTGACAAATAATTTGTCAATTCATCACCAAGAGCCAAACGTGGCAAATAACGCCATGTTTGCCCTGCTTGGTCTAAGTCAGTTTCAGCATAAAAAGAGAGCAGAGGACTCTCTTTTTCTGGCATATCAAGACGAAATTCTCCTTTCACGCTTAAGTCAGGAGTAGTAACGTTGACCTTATCGCTCCATAGCGACCAACCATCAGACTGCTTTTGCCATACAAGATTGACATCACCTTGGCGAATAACAAGGGGAGCTTGAAATACATCACCATAAGGTAACGTATCATCCCGCAACGAAGCTTGAATATCGGCTTTATCCAGAGAACCTTGGATAGACGCCTGTAAATGATGAACTTCAGGTAAAAGTTGCCACTGTGCAATTGCTCCATCGGTTAAGCGAGCCGAATAGCGCAATGAATCCCAACTATCACCGCGAGACAGCCGAATATCTTCTAAATTTCCGCGTGGTTGCAATTGCCCCAATAGTGACTGAGTTTCGGGCGAGTCAGAGAAAAGCCGCGCTAATGGTAAGACTGAACCTATATCCAATTGCGATACATTCAAACGCCAACTTTCCGGAGCCCAATCTAGAGCCGCATCAAATTCTGGCCATAGTTGTTCATCCGTACGCACTTTAAGTGAGTGCATACTAACTTGCCATCCTTTATGAGTTGGAGACAAATTGATTATTCCAGACTCTAAGGCCAAATAGTGAGTTTTCTTTTTATCCTGCCATGAGAGTTCTGAAGGCTGTAATTCCAGGTATCCATCTACTGGCTGATTGTGCTGTAAAGTTACCCAAGCATTAAAATTGACGACACCATTTTTGATGCCTGTTTTATCCTTAACATACTTAGTTAACCATGGGCGAACTTGAACGCCTTTCGCATCAACATAAAACTGACCAGAAATATCTCGCAGGGAGCCATGATCTTCAAATTTAGCCTGCACAGACAGAGAGTTTAACTTTACGTCGGCAAGACTCACTACACCTTCAGCAGAGTGTTGATTACCCTGATTATTCCAACGCAACCTTTCTATATCTAATTGCTTGATATCGCCATTCATAGCACGATATTGCACTGTTGAATCGAGCAAAGAGAAGTTATCCAACTGACGCAGGAACAAACTGTCGATCCTCTGCACAATACGTCGCTGGGTTTCCTCTTGTTCAGAAGGGTTGGCAGTAGTCTCTTCAGATTGAATTTTTTGCCAATCAACAGAACGAACATCCAATTTCAATTTGTGGATAGTAAGGTCTGCAACAACTGGTTTTTGCTCAAGTAGGGATTGCCATAAATCAAATTCAATATCCAATTGACCAAAAGAAAAATGAATATCAGAACTGTCTGGGAAATCGGCATTAACGCCTTGTAAAGCAATGGAAGGGTGCGTGTTTCGCCAAAAACCACGCACATCTTTGATTTCAAACTGAATATTAGTTTGTTGAGTGACCCATTGTTCGATTTCACCCTGAAAACGATTCATATGAGGCAACAGCACCCGTAAAGAGGTGATAAAGACTGCCAACAGAACCAAAAGGCCGACTGAAAGCCAAGCCGCTATCCGTCCGAAACGGGTTAATCTCGAGATCACTCAATGTCCTATTACATCATAACTACATCAAACTGCTCTTGGATATAGAGAGGTTCTGCTTGAATGCGAACTTCTTTACCAATAAACACTTCGAGTTCTGCAAGTGAATGCGATTCATCCCCTTGCAAGGTATCTGCCACCGCGGGAGCCGCGT
Source organism: Vibrio tritonius (assembly GCF_001547935.1). Taxonomy (NCBI): domain Bacteria; kingdom Pseudomonadati; phylum Pseudomonadota; class Gammaproteobacteria; order Vibrionales; family Vibrionaceae; genus Vibrio; species Vibrio tritonius. Next base: position 410,064 of record NZ_AP014635.1, on the reverse strand, counting down.
AAACCACAAACTTGTCGGCATCATAAGCTCTGTTCACTCGTGTAATTTCACGAAGAATTTCAAAACATACGCTTTCGACAGTTTTTACCGAACCACGTCCTTCACAAGTTGGACAAGTAGAACAGAGAACATGTTCAATACTTTCTCGTGTACGTTTACGAGTCATCTCAACCAAACCAAGATGAGTAAAACCATTGATGTTGGTTTTGACTCGATCGTTGCTCAGCGCTGCATCTAGTGACGTTAGCACTCGCTTACGATGCTCATCAGATGCCATATCGATAAAGTCGATAATGATGATACCGCCTAAATTACGCAAACGTAACTGACGAGCTATCGCTTGAGTTGCTTCGATGTTGGTATTGAAAATGGTTTCTTCCAAATTTCTTCGTCCAACAAATGCTCCGGTATTGATGTCGATAGTGGTCATCGCTTCCGTTTGATCGATAATCAAATAGCCGCCAGACTTCAACTCCACCTTACGCTCCAATGCACGTTGAATTTCATTTTCAGTATCGTACATATCAAAGATAGGCTTATCACCTTCGTACAGTTCTAGCTTGTCCGTCAATTCAGGAACGAACTCTGATGTGAACTCTTTCAGATTTTCGAACTCCTGACGAGAGTCGACCAGAATTTTAGTGATATCGGTCGCAACGAAATCACGTAAAATCCGTTGCGCTAAGCCTGGCTCGCCATAGAGTGTAGAGCGAGTCTTGTATTTGGCCCGGCGCTCCATCACTTTAGTCCAGAGACGTTTCAGAAATGCAGCGTCTTGATCCAGCTCTTTTTCATTCGCAGCTTCCGCTGCAGTACGAATAATAAAGCCACCATGCTCATCACAATATTGTGCTACCACCGCTTTTAAACGGTCACGCTCTTTTTCGCTCTCAATACGCTGTGATACGCCCACATGACTTGCTCCAGGCATATAGACTAGATAACGGGACGGTAGAGTAATATCCGTGGTTAAACGGGCCCCTTTTGTACCAAGAGGATCTTTAACCACTTGCACCACAATGTCTTGACCTTGGCGCACCAATTCAGAAATATCTCGTACCTGAAACTGTTGTTTTTCGTTTTCAGCCACACATTCAGTATGTGGCACAATATCAGAGGCGTGAAGAAATGCAGCTTTATCCAAGCCAATATCGACAAAGGCTGCCTGCATACCAGGCAATACGCGGCTCACTTTACCTTTATAAATATTGCCAACAATGCCGCGCTTCGCTTCACGTTCAACGTGGATCTCTTGAAGGACTCCCCCTTCAATCATCGCCACCCGAGTCTCGCTCGGTGTAACGTTTAAAAGCAATTCTGCACACATGGCAAACCTCAAATAAGTCAACTAGGCCAAATCATGTTCATGACTGATAACGCGAAGGCTGTATGATTTGGTAAATAAAGAACTACGTCATAACATGGCAATAAGTCTCATGTATTGACGTATAACAAAGCCGCTGATTTAGCGACTTTTCGAATGGGTGATTTGTTTTATTAATTGATCTGTTTCATATAAAGGTAACCCCACGACTGCATAATAGCTACCTTCTATTCTTGTTACGAACCGGCCACCGATCCCCTGTATTCCATAGCTACCGGCTTTATCCTGTGGCTCACCAGTCTGCCAATAGTGTTCAATTTCATCATCGGATAAGGTTTTAAACCACACATCAGTAACAACCACCGCTGATTCATAATGTGAACCACATGCAACGGTAACCGCCGTCATCACTTGATGCACATCTCCCGATAAGAGCGCCAACATCGATTTCGCCTCAGCAAAATCATGTGGTTTCTCTAATACGGTATCGCCTTTAACCACTATGGTATCAGAGCCAATAACCACAGAACCTTCACTGACAAGCTTCATGCCAGCACGCGCTTTATCGCGAGACAAACGCTCCACATACTGAGCCGGCGTTTCATCACTGTGGCGCACCTCTTCAACATCCGAAACGACAATGTCAAAGGTATAGCCTAATTGCGTCAATAATTCACGGCGCCTTGGAGACCCAGACGCCAAAACAAGAGGAAATGAATTCATTTTAAATGCCAATGTCTTCTAACTCGTCTCAGTAGCAAAAACATCCAAGGCCAAAGCACACAACTGATCACTCCGCTCCATAACGACATTGGATTAAAATCAACATCTTGGATGAGATACTCACCTAAGAAAATCATAAATTCCAGAGCCATTGTCAGCAAACCAATCACAACCGCTTGCTGCCATAGCGCCATGTTCCTTAATACAAGGAAGTTCATCGCCACGACATAGATGATAATCGACATCATCATGCCCCGAATCCCTAGCGTTGAACCAAGCAGTAGATCCCATAGCAACCCAAGTACTAACGCCGTTCCCACATTAACACGATGCGGAAGCGCTAGTACCCAATAACAGGTAACGAGCAGAAGCCAAGAGGGTCTTATAAGGTCGAGCGAGCCAGGCCAAGGGATCGTTTGAAAGATCAAGGCACATAAGAAAGAGCCCCAAATAACCCAGCGGCCTTTCCATTCATTACTTAGCGTCGTCACTCTTATCCTCTTCTTGCATTTGCTTAATATCTGCTTGCATTGCCTTTTGCTGACGATCTTCGTTTGGCCAAATCAACAACAAATAGCGTAACCGATCAAAATCGACCACTGGTTTTGCTTTGATTGAGGCAAATTCACGACGGGTATCTTTGTCAACATTTGTGATGTAAGCAACAGGATAACCTTCTGGATAAACACCGCCCAACCCCGAAGTCACCAACATATCTCCAACTTGCAAGTCAGCACTAGTTGGAATGTGTTCGAGCTGAATCTCATCGCTTTGTCCATTACCAGAAGCAATCACACGAATATCATTACGGATGTTCTGCACCGGAATAGCATTATTGGGGTCAATCAGTAGCAAGACGCGGCTGTTATGTGCAGCAACAAAGGTCACCTGCCCAACAATCCCCTTTTCGTTGATTACTGGCTGACCTTCATATACGCCATCTAAACTGCCCTTATCGATCACCACTTGGTGACGATAGTGAGAAGTATCCACGGCCATCACTTCCGTTACGACTTTCTTTTCATCTCGGACAAACGTCGATCCTAACAGCTTACGTAGGCGTTTATTTTCCTCACGATATTGATCTAATAAGATCAAGTCACTTTTCAGGGTTAATACTTCCTGTTTCAAGCTTCGATTGGATTCGAGCAGATCTTGATGCGAACTAATTCTCTCGTAAAAACCATCAAACATGGTACGAGGTAAATCCGCAGCATACTGAATTGGCGCCACTAAGCTATTAAGCAAAAAACGCACATTAGAAAAAGCATCTAAACGGCTATCAGCCAGCATAAGACTGGCTGATACAATGACAGCGAAGAATAGACGTAGCTGAAGAGATGGTCCTTGACCAAATATAGGCTTCATCTTAACAATCCCAGAGTTGATTCAGGAGTTTCCTACGTATGAAACTCCTGCTAAGCCATTACTCTTCGCTAAAGAGATCGCCGCCATGCATGTCGATCATTTCGAGAGCTTTACCGCCACCACGAGCAACACAAGTTAGTGGATCTTCAGCGATAACCACAGGAATACCTGTTTCTTCAGTAAGCAAACGATCAAGATCTTTCAATAGCGCACCGCCCCCCGTCAGAACCATACCGTTTTCTGAAATATCAGAAGCCAATTCTGGTGGACACTGCTCTAAAGCGACCATCACAGCGGAAACAATACCGGTTAATGGCTCTTGAAGAGCTTCAAGAATTTCATTTGAGTTTAGCGTAAAGCTACGTGGCACACCTTCAGCAAGGTTACGACCGCGTACTTCAATTTCCTGAACTTCATCGCCAGGGTACGCTGAACCAATTTCGTGTTTGATTTTTTCTGCTGTCGCTTCACCAATCAAGCTGCCGTAGTTACGACGAACGTAGTTGATAATCGCTTCATCAAAGCGGTCACCGCCAATACGAACAGATGAAGAGTAAACCACACCATTCAATGAAATAACCGCAACTTCAGTCGTACCACCACCGATATCGACCACCATTGAACCTGTTGGTTCAGAAACGCGCAGACCAGCACCAATCGCAGCCGCCATTGGTTCATCAATCAAATACACTTCACGAGCACCAGCACCTAGAGCAGACTCACGAATTGCACGACGCTCAACTTGAGTAGAACCACAAGGAACACACACTAAAACGCGAGGACTAGGTTTCAAAATGCTGTTGTCATGCACTTGACGAATAAAGTGCTGAAGCATTTTTTCGGTAACGTAAAAGTCAGCGATTACGCCATCTTTCATTGGACGAATAGCAGAAATGTTGCCTGGTGTACGTCCTAGCATTTGTTTTGCTGCATGACCGACCGCTGCCACAGTTTTTCCACCACGACCTTTGTCTTGGCGAATAGCGACCACAGAGGGCTCATCAAGGACAATGCCCTGTCCTTTAACATAAATAAGAGTGTTGGCAGTACCTAAATCGATAGATAGGTCATTTGAAAACATGCCACGAAGTTTTTTGAACATATTCTTCGCTCGTCCTGCAAGAATTAAGAAGATAAAAAATTGCTCTAAATGTACCAACGCCTCGCCATCACAGCAAGGTATTGGTGCATAAACATAGAGCGAAACAAGTAATTTCTAACAAATTCCTAACTTCGGTCCCGAAAATGTGGACCAATATTAGTTATTGATTCTCGGTTCTCCGCGATAAATCACCCGGTCATTTCCCCGATAAACCCCAAAGGTAACAACAGCAGAAGGATCTTCATCGCCGTTGTTACGCCAATTAAATTGTAGCCACGGCTGGTCAAGATAAGCACTACCACAATCAACATTTTGCTCATTCACTTGAGGGGAGTTTTCGTTTATGCGCATCCAAAAACGCACTTGTTCCCGTAGTGAAGAGTCAGAATCCGGCTGTGCATAAATTTGATGATTTTGGCCAGAGCTTACCGCCACATTACCAGTGATTCCTGTGAGTTGCGAGCTAGATGTCTGTGTTGGACTCGGCCAGATAGTCGATTTACATACCTTGTCCGCATCTATAGAAAGTAGGCTACCTGAGTCATTGTCGTTAGTGACAAATTGGCTACCGTTCCAATATTGCGCCGTTAATGGGACATTCACTCTCGCAATTGAGTTCCCCCCGACATCAGAAAAGGCTAATCGGCCATAACGCACATCAGGCTGTTCAGGAAACGCTTTATCAGTACTAACTAACACGTTATTCACCTGATGTGTTAATTGATTATCTTTAAAATCAACACCATCTGGTCTAGTCGTTACTTGCAAACCGAACCCTGAAGTAAATGGGCCATCTGGTTTGGTCGTCAACGGGCTTTGCCTAGTCTCCAACCGAGCAAAAGTAAAACTGTGGTTTACGGTCAAGTCAGCGCCAGAATTCCAATCAGCTCCAGACCAAAAATGATCATTATAGTCAGCCACGCGACTGCTCATATCTTCGTTATCGTTACTCGTATCCACGGCGACCAAACGAATGTTCGCTTTTAAGTCATTAGTAAACTGACTGTAATTGGTTGTCGCTTGCCCACTTAAGTTTTTCGCTTCCACAGTAAAACCATAGCTAATGGGCTGCGCCATATAGGCAAACCCAGTGTGACCACTAGCGTAATTCCAATTGTTACTAGTAATCGCTAAATAAGCGGGATAGAAACGACCAATATCTCGATACCCTGTTTGAATGGAGAGATCACTACGTAGATAAGGGGCGGGAACGCCATTAGCATCTCGCAGAGTATTGGCCTTAACACGCAGAACGCCCACTTCACTCCACGTTAAGTCAGCAAAATTATAGTATCCATTTGAAACACCGCTATTAGGCAGCGTGACACTGGTACTTGTACCACTCTTCAATACACCATCAGTACCGCCAGCAGGCTGAGCCACACTGTGAGTCAACTCTACCGTTGCAGTAAGCGGGCTATTGGTCGAGAAGAAGTTTTGCGTTACAGCTGCGTTACAATAAGCAGCACTGGCAATCTCTCCCGACGTACTGCCATCGCTCTGCCATCGAATCGGCTTCACTAGCAGTGCAAATGATGAACCTGCGGAGGTAAATCCGGCACTCCTTTCATCCGTAATATTGCCGTTCATCTGATTCGATCCAGAAGGACAAATTGCAAATGTCCAAGGGCGAGAGTAAACGGTGAAACTGCCTTTTAACGTACCATTGCCTCTGATGGGGCAATCACTGCCTTGTGCAGAACAATTAAACGAACTGTCTTCCAGTGTTACGGTTTTGATGCCTGAGTCTTCCATGGTCAGCGTTGCCGTAGCATTGCCCGCACTAAATGTTCTATTGTCCAAGGTTAAACTGCCAACACCACTGGTAGGAGCAACCCAAGTCGATGTGTAACTCGGTGTGCCAGCATAGCCAACATCCACGGCATTGCCTTTATCATCACACGCTTCTACTTTAAGACTGACCTCTGTAGGTTGGCTGGCAATCACATACGAATCATCAGCACTGAATTGATAAGGAACAAAATGGTAGGTTCCAGAAACGGTATCGGATGTATCCGTTTGGGTAGAAAGATAGGCAGAAACGGTTACGTCCTGATTGCGAGAATTAGTGACGCTTAAATTCAGTTTTAGCACTCCTTGTGCATTCGGCTGATACGTTCCATTGCTCCCTGAACCATAATCATCAACAAGGGCAAAATTACCTGAACTTGATGTCACATCGATAGTCCCAGAGAAATCTGTCGCTGGAGAGCCATCTTGATCGAGCACCTGAAATGTAATGTCTTGCAGCTTACAAATAAGTGCATAGTCCTCGCTGGGAGAAATCTGTAACGTGTAGTTATCCTCATCAATCGGCGCACCACATCGATTCCCTCCAGGCAGAGGCTCAATCCGCGCTGCTTCAACCATTAATAAGTAATTTGCTGTCACCGCACCTTGAATAGTGATGGTCGTATCTAGAATTACGTTTTTAGCCAGTAAATAACCTTTAAATAATTTACTCTTTAGGTGAAATTGCGCAGTAGGGCCATAAATAACGGGATATTGATAACCATTGCTATCTTCATTGATGTAGTGAAAATCCACTGCATTGTTAAGCGAAAAATCATCACCTTGCGCATTACCATAAATGTTGACCCACGCACCAGACTCAAAATACATATGAATGTTGGTTGCAGAAGTGAACTGCCTAAAGGCAATGGTTGTGTTTGCATCAAAATAGAGCGCAACTTCATTAGTTATATTTAATTGGTCAACATACACACCATTACTAAAATGTACGCGAATCGGATTGTTGCCATATTTGAGCAGTTCTAATTTTCGGATATCTTTGATGATATAAATATCGATGTAGCCATCATCAGAACGCTGTGGATTGTAGGTACACAACGAATTTTGATCGGGCTGTAAGTCACAGGCATTTTCATAAAACCGAGAATCATAAGAATTTGAATCAACCAGAGACAAATCTTTTGTTGGTTCATTGATAATGACTGGCAATAGTGGTGGAGCCCCCACTTTTCTTTCATTTATCTTGCCATCATCATTACCCGGGTAGCACCCCATAGAATCACAAACTTTTACACCATTTCGGTTCCATGCCATCCAATTATTATCAGTTGAATCAAAACCAACTCGAAGCGCTTTCCAGCTAGCGTTCCCTCTATCAGCATTAATGTCTATCGTGTTGTTTTCTTTATAGGCTTTAGACCAACCATTGATTCTGACACTATTATTCGTCACATTCAGATGACTACGAGGAAAGTCTGCATAGCTAGTGTTATCTTGGGTAATCCAACTTTGAGCAGGTTCCGGAAATAAATCGCATATTTGAGGTCGAACAAATTCCACTTGAGTTGGAGGAGAAGTAGCGCCATCACTGCATCTAAGAGCATGAATATTAATACCATAGACGCTAAGACGAGTAGACAATACCCCCTCAAGCCGCACCTCTTTGGTCTCTCCAATTTGAACCCAAACATTATTGATTAAGCGGTAATAGCTCAATACCCCACTAGGCCTATAACCACCTAAAAAGGGAAACCGTGAACGGATAGGCTCATACTTCAACCAAATTTGATGTTCCTGCCCATACTCTAGAGTCACATCTCGAAAGTCTGCAATTGTTAGTGGATTACTGCTCCACATAGTATGTGGAATCCACAAACCACGATTCACCCCTACAGTACTATCGGAAAAAAGTCCTGGGATTCTAAATACACTGAAGTGCAGCGAAAAAGGTCTATCGGACCTTAACTGCTGACATTGAAACGCCGTAAAACTAAATGCTTGGGCCGCCCCACTAAAGAAAATAAATAGCGTCAAACACAAAAGAGAGAGTCGCCTAACTGTCTTCATGCTTTATTCCTTAACCCAAACATCCTGCACCCGCTGAACTTCAAATTGATCGCTACCGCAGGTTACCGCGCTTTCAATTCGATAATAAGTTTTATGACTTAACTCTAATGTTCCTTCGTTTTTACAGGTGGTTTCGACATGGCATTGACTGTAACTTGCCATCACATCCGATGCCAAATTGTCCCCCCACACGCCACAAGCACTAGACACTGCACTGCTGGTCGCATTTAACGGATAGAGGAATGTTAACGCCTTCTCGTTCACCGAATTAGCCGCAAACCACGCTTTGGTCCCTAGCAACTCACGAGAAAGTGAATCTTGATTTGACCAATCCATGCGGGTTATTGCAGCAGCAAGGAAGCCCATCACCACAATGACAAATATAGCAACAATGTAGAGGTTACCTGCTTGTTTCTTTCGTCTAGGGAACATTGAGCACCTGCACATCTTGCTCAAAACGGCTTTGCTCGCCATTTTGACTTAAGGTTAACGATAGCCTCACTACGCCGCCTCGTTGTAGTGTTGGCGCCTCATAGCTAAAAGTCCCAGAGCTGACACTATCACCGACTTGAGTGCCATTACGAGTGATAGCTTGGGTGGCAAAGTTTAAACAGTAAGCCACTGAATCTTTGTATAAATAAGCTCTGTTTGCGATCGAGCCACTCACCAATGAATGATCACTAAGTAATGAGACAGAGGTGTCTGGACCTGACAACGTAAAGTAGAAGGCACTATCGGTAAAATCTTGTTGGCGACTTGGATTTATAATGAGCTTGAGATCATCGTATTGAGTTGGCTCATCGGCTGTGCCATCACCATTGTTATCGCCCCCTCTCACCAAAAACTCCAATGTTTGCGTTGCTTCATCTATAGCGTAAAAACCGGCGTATTCGACAGGATAAAATGACACGCATTGCTGCTGCGACGAGGAAGTCACTGCAATACTATTGGGAACTGCATGGCGGAGTTCACGTGTCATTTTTTCCAGTACAAATTGTGCTTGGGTCTGAATCCGTTGCCTTGCTACCGTATCGGTATACCCTTTCATTCCTAATTCAAGAAACCCTGCAATGCCCAGCACTAAAATCGAACCAACAACGATGGTCACGATCATTTCTATCAGCGTAAAACCACGAGAGGAAGGCATCAGTAATTCCCTCGAAAGGCAACTAATGGATAAGAGCCATAATTCCCAGCATCAACCGTTAAGCTAATGCGTTTTAAATCCGTAATTATCGAACTTGCATTACCGCTACTATCAACGTATCGGACATTGATAAACACGGTAAAGTGGGCGTATTCACTGGCTGATGACATGTCTAATAAATCACTCAATCTTCCAGCCACTGGCGTTGACCCACAATCACTGACACTGTCAGTCCACCAACAACCAATGTAATCATCCACATCATTAAATGAGTCAACACTTTCATTACTATCTTTACCCAAGTTTGCAGGCAAAGTGCAGGTAGTCGGTTGCCCTTGTAAATCATTCTCTCCACAACGGTATTGTCCACCTTGTTCATCACTCTGTTCATCAAAGGCACGCGATAGAATACGACTCATAATACTTTGCTGTAAGTGAGACGCGCGCATTTGGTAATGAGGAGTAGCAGATCGTTCAACTTGGGGATAAAGAAAGCTGGTTAATGTCACCATGGCAAAGCCAATCAAGATCATGGCCATAATACTTTCTATTAACGTAAAACCGTTAGGTGACTTCATGCACACCCCCCTTTGCTAACATAGCCTTGAGAGTTAATGCACATTTGCACCGTGTTAGCATTGGAACGTATGGTGATAGTGACACCACTTGCAGCGCTATCGAGTGGGTTGCCAAGCAGGTCAAAAGCAACTGTATTCACATTAGGAGAAGTAGAAAAGGTAATGCCCTCTTCACGGACAACATCACTACGTTGTTCGCCACTGCCGCTAGCACATCCAGCAACAGAACCTAGACAACTGTTCGAAATTGCCAACACGTAATGAGTATTGCTTAATGGTGAAGTAAGATTGGATTGCATTCGGTTAATTTGCACCTGACGAATCACCGAAATAGCCTGCTCTTGCGCAGTAAAAACAGAAAAACCAGAGGTCCCCATGTATCGGGAGTAGGCGGCAAGCGATACGATGGAGACCAAAATAATAACAACCACTAGCTCAACCAGAGTAAAACCAGATTGAGCTGGGTTTGACTTTCTCATACGAGATTAGCTACGTAAAATTAGCAACCTGAGTCTTCGACAGATGTAGAAGCGGCAGCTGCACTAGTAGCCTGTTCATATTTAACATAGCAATTGGTACCAGTCACACCTGATGCACTAGTAATACTTGAACTGCTGAATGTCGCAACAAAGCTTGCAGGAGAAGTACTTGTGTCAGGATAAGCAGTCCAGTCAGATGTTAGACCTGTTACTGATGCACCGATCCCAGCAGACGTTGCTGTAGGATAGCCATAAATAACGGTAATATTACTGTTATTTAAGGGAGTAGATGTGGTGACGCTATCCTTACCTTCAACAGCAGCTTTGCCGTAGACGATACCAGCCGCGCCATCCATTGCCCCTTTTAAACCTTGCAGTGCAGATTTTTTCGCATCATCCTGCAAGTTAAGGAACTTAGGAGCAGCTGTCACCGCTAGAATACCTAGGATAACGATAACTACTACCAATTCGATCAGGGTAAAACCACCTTGTTTTTTCATCATATTGTATCTCTCTACATCGACTGAATTAAAAACCCGCCAACTACTGCAGTGATACCGTTACTTGACCGGTTTCCAGTTCATAAACGAACTGATGTGCAGAGCCGCCTTCTTTTTGAACATAAGTACAAGTATTAGCAGAAGTATTTGCTTCTGCCGAGTATTGCACATCTGAATCACTGTTTGCCGCAGTCACAGTCCCAACTCGGGGAGGGTTCTGTAACAAGTTCTCCATAAGAGAAATACAAGCAGCATCCGTTAACGTTGAAGGATAGCTTCCCGTTCCACTGTTAATTGCGAAAGGATAACCATCACGATAGCCCGTGCTGTTTCCATTACTGTCCTCAGCGCGAGTTAACCAAAATTCGACACCATCATAATTTACGGTGTTATGCACCTGCCCACCAACCGTTTGTGTTGGTCGGGCTTCTGCTTCCCATTGAGAACGAGCAGATAATACTGCGGTAGCGTAACCACCAGCGATACCCTCAACACTCGCTTTTTTTGCTTCGTCTGTTACATCGATAAATTTAGGCAGAGCGGCAACAGCAAGTAATCCGACAACCACAATCACAACAATAAGCTCTATCAGTGAAAAACCCGCTACTCGCTTTAGCCCAACCACCATGTCTCAACCATCCAAACTATGCACCAAAACAACTCTTCTCCCCTTTATGTGCTAGGGTTCTTCGAGCACCTTCACAAAAAATTGTTTTCCCATCCAAATAATTTGGATTGCGTGCTGCCCATTATACTCAAAATTGCATATAAACCGATCTCTCTCGCTCAAATTTTCCACAAGTGGTTCAAAGTTGAGAATCGTCTCACTTGGATACAAAATCGACATTATTTTCTCACAGTCAATACTGCTCCCTGTGCTTGGAAAGACCCAACCATCACGATTTAAAGATATTGTTTGCTCAGCGTACTCTAGCCGAGAGGGTTTTCCTTTCAGAATCCAAAGTTGCTTAATTTGATTGGCTCTATCTAACATGCGATCAGCAGCAAGAGTGAACGCGGTTTGATCGGCAACCACTTGTACTTTTTGCCAGTAACGGAAAAAGGTGGAGACCAAAATCACCAGCAATACCGCCCACACAACAAAACGAAAACGTTCGTTCATGTTACCGCCCTCGAATGGCGTCCAACATTCCCCACATGGGTAAAAATATCCCTAGAGCAAGTACCAATACCATTCCCGCCACAATCACTAGTAAAATCGGTTCAATGCGAGCAGTGAGGGTTTTTAAATCATAGTCGACTTCCCGATCATAAAAATCAGATACTTCCATTAGAAGCTCATCAATACGCCCCGTTTCCTCTCCCACCACAATCATCTGTAGAACCAAAGGCGTAAAGATATTGGTGTTCGTCGCGGTTTGAGACACACTACTACCCGCTTCAATTTCGGCTTTCATCTCTAATAGGCGAGCTTCTAAGAATTTGTTTTGCAGAGCTTCAGCCGACAAGGCCAACGATTGATTTAACGGTACACCAGCTTTCAACATTAGAGAAAAAGTACGAGAAAAACGAGAAAGCTGAGCTCGGTTTACAATGCCGCCAACAATAGGCATACGCAAACGCCATTTATCCCAGGTTTCGCGACCATGAGGCGTTCCTAGCCAAGCACGAAAAGCAAAAAAGGCCCCCACCATGGCTCCGAGCATTCCCATCCAGTAATGAACAAAAAAGTCCGACATACCAATCAAAATTCGAGTTGGTAAGGGCAGTTCCACACCAAATCGGCTGAACATACTGGTAAATTGCGGAATCACTTTTACGTTAAGCACAAACATCGCAATCATAATGAACGACAGAACAAAAGAAGGATAGCGCATGGCAGTTTTAATCCGCTTACGTGTTTCTACTTCTTGCTCATAATACATCGCCAGTTGTAACAGAGACTCATCTAAACGCCCAGTATTTTCACCAACGTTAACCATAGAAATAAATAGTGGGCTAAATACTGCAGGGTGCATTTGCATCGAAGCAGACAAACTACGACCATTCGTTAACTCATTACACACTTCATCAAGGGCCTGCTTGAGTTGTTTGTTGGGGCAGTTTTGCGCTAAGCCACGCATAGAACGCAGTAAAGGAACGCCTGCTTTGGTTAAACTAAACAATTGTCGACAAAAGATCACCAACACCTCAAGAGGCACTGAACGCACGAATAACTGACTCAAGTCCACACCAAAGCTAAATCCAGAAGAATTCTCTTTCCCTTCGGTAATGAGTGTCGGAATCACACCTTGCCCCATCAGAGCCTCAGCAGCTAATTCCTGCGTTGGTGCATCGATGCTACCCGATGTTTTTGAACCGTCTGCTTGGCGCCCTTGATAACGATACGTAGGCATAGTCAGTCCTTAGAGATAAATTGCTTGTACGTTACCAGAAGCGTCACCTTCACCTAATGCCATCACTTCATCTAAACTCACAATTCCTTTTAATGCCAATTCCATAGCCGAAACCAGCAGTGGTTTATATTGTTCAGTTTGTCTCGCAGCTTGAGCAAATGCAACGGCATCATTTGAACGTAATGCATCCATCATATGCTGCTCTAACTCGAGCATCTCAAACACCCCAATCCTGCCTCGATAGCCAGTTAAGTTGCAACTTTGACAACCACGCCCATGACGAAATACCGCATCCGTTTGATTTGGAAAACGTTGCTGTAACCACTGTTTTTGCGCATCATCCGTGTCAATGGTTTCACTACAATCTGGACACACCTTACGAACCAAACGCTGAGCCACAACCGCTCGTACAGCACTGGCCACTAGGTATCCAGGCGCCCCCATATCAATAAGACGTAAAGCACTGTCGACAGCATCGTTAGTGTGCAAGGTACTCAAAACTAAGTGCCCTGTTAACGCAGCTCGTAACCCTATTTCCACCGTTTCTTGGTCACGCATTTCCCCAATTAGGATAATGTCAGGGTCCTGACGCAAAAAGGTCCGCAAAAGAGTAGCAAAGCTTAAATTTATTTTAGAGTTAACTTGTACTTGGTTTACTCGAGAAATACGATACTCCACAGGGTCTTCAGCTGTAATGATCTTCTTCCCAGCTTCATTTAACTCCGTTAGAGCCCCGTATAATGTTGTGGTTTTCCCAGAACCAGTAGGACCTGTTACCAAAATCATGCCATGCGGACGATGAAGCTGACGGCGCAATCGAACCAGCAGATCATCAGGAATGCCAGACTCTTCGAGTTTTCTTACCCCTGCCGACTGATTAAGAAGACGCATAACAACAGATTCGCCATATTGAACGGGCATAGTCGACATACGGATATCCACCGATTGACCTTTCACATTGATATGGAAACGACCATCTTGCGGCAAGCGCTTTTCAGAAATATCAAGATTAGCCATGAGCTTTAGGCGTAGAATTAACGCTGGAGCAATACTCACTTCATTGAGTAATGTTTCGTGCAACACGCCATCAATACGCTGACGCAAGCGGAGCAAATTAGCATCAGGTTCAATGTGAATATCTGATGCGCCAACTTGGATAGCATCTTCAAACAACGAGTTAATGAGCTTCACTACCGTAACTTCATCTGAGTCATCATCGGCATCGATTGAGAAATCAAAAACGTCGTAAGTCTGATGTTCGGCTTGGAGTTGCTCAGCAAAGCTTGCAATCTCTTTCGTACGGCGATAATAACGCTCAAAGCCAGCAACCAACTGTTTTTCAGGAGCAATAACAAAATCAAAACTGTATTGCGGTAATTGGTTAAGTAGAGATTCTTGCGCAAATAAATCGGCAGGATCGCTCATCGCAATACGCAAAGTATCACCATTTTGAGCAATAACTAAAGCACGCAAACGCCTAGCATGAACTTCCGGCAGTAACTGCACCGCGTCAATATCGACGTTAGCTCGATTGAGGTCAATGAGTGGCAAATTGAGCTGTTGAGACAAAAAGCTTAACATCTGCTTCTCACTGATGAAACCAAGCTCTATCAGAGTATCGCCCAGTTTACGTCCTGTATTACGTTGAGCGTTAAGAGCCTGTTGAACCTGTTCCTCACTTACAATGCCTTCTTCAACTAACAAGTCACCAAGACGTTTTCTTAATTTAATTGGCATGAGGTTCCCCTCCTTGTAAATGGTCTAGCGTTTTTAATCTGTCTTGAATGAACGTAATTGAACTGGACGAGACTCCTACTTTACTCAATGCATTTTGATAGGAGGTTTTAGCTTGAGCCAATTTAAATGCTCGCTCTTGCTGAATGCCTAAACCTAACCACCAGCGAGCATTATTGGGCTCTTTTTGCACTAATGCCTGATAACTTTCTAAAGCTATATCATTAAACTGATTCTTTTGAGCGAGCGCTGCACGTAACGAGAGATATTCAACAGAAGCATCATCTGTCAATGGTGACAGCGGAGTTAAAGCAGCCGTTAACTGCTTTTCTTTGATCAACAATCGGGACAAAGCAATACGAAGCGTCTCACCTTTGGGGTTCATTTCAATGCCAATCTGCAATAAGTCAAACGCCTTGCGTACATCATTTTTACCGTAATAAAGTGCGGCTAAGCGCTGTCTTAACTCTTCATCCTTTGGTGTATAACGAAGCGCCTCTGCGTAAGCATCGACTGCAGCATCAAAGTCATTACTGTCTAACGCTTTTAATGCCCGGCTTTGCGCATTTTCTGCCAGTTGTTTGGGGGTTAAATCCACTTGTTCAATTATAGCTTGAGGCGTATTGACTAATGTGGTCACATTTTGCTTTGCCTTGTTACTCGCAGCCGCTGCGGTTTGAGAGGAAGGCTCTGATGGAGAAGCGCTGGCAAGCAGAGTAGGCTTTGCCGCCAATTCAGCGCTGCCCCTTACTGCAGAAACCGCTTGGGATGGCGCGTTTTTTTCTGGCGAATAAACTTGAGCTTGGAGTTCAACAGCCTTTTGAGTAGGGCTATGAGTCACGCCGCTGGCTTGAGCAGGGAGCACTAGGGTATCAGTAGATAACTGAGACTGGTGATTGGAAGTCACAGCCCAACCACCAATGGCTAAGCTGACAGAGAATCCCGCAATAAACCAAGGCCATCCATGACGTTTCTTTATTTCCGGAACAGTCGCTTGAGGAATGTCTTGCAACGGCCCAGAACGTTTTTTTACTAATTGCATTAACGCCTGATTAACTGTGCTCATGAATGACTCCATCCCCAAAGACAAGGGGTTTTAAATCTGGGTTTGCATGCATCAAATGTATCTTGAATGGCAGAAAAAAGCATTGAATTAACTACACTTTTTAGTTCTTGGTTAAAACAGAGCAACAGCGTTTTGTGACAAATCTGATTAATTAAACGGGGTGTTCCTCTTGCCGCTCGCCACACAGCTTTTTTTTGACTCAGTGAAAACAACTCTACATTGACGCCTGACTTAGTTAAACGGTTGTCGATATAAGCAATCGTCTCAGCCAGCGTCAGCGGTCTTAAAGTGGCGCTAAACGTAATTCTCTGACGAAATTGCCTTAAATGATGTTGAGACAAGCGAACATCCAACTCAGGCTGCCCAAGTAACACCAATTGCAGCAACTTATCTTGGTCGGTTTCAAGATTGCCCATAAGGCGTAACATTTCGAGCGCATCGTCAGGTAAGGCCTGAGCTTCATCGACGATTGCCACGACTTTCATGCCTTGCTGATGCAACTCAATGAGCTTAGCTTGAATATCCCCTAAGATCACCGCTTCATCTGGCTGACCTAATTGCAACTCACGCGCAATATTTTGTCTTAACTCAAGACCAGTCAATGCTGGATTTGGCAAGTAAAGGCAAATAAAAGCGTCCGCTAAATGTGAGAGTAGCATCCGGCACACCATGGTTTTTCCGGTGCCAACTTCACCAACAACCTTAATGACTCCCTCTCCCATCATGAGTGCCGCATTAACGGTTTGTAACGCCTCATAGTGTGGAGCTAGCCCCAGAAATAACGAGGTATCTGGGGTTAGATGAAATGGAAATTGAGTGAAACCAAAATGTTCTAAATACATCAGCCTACTTAGTATCAGGAAGCCACTGCTGCAATAAGTCTCTGGAACGTTCCAATTCCTTTTGCCATGTGTTTACACCAACCACTGTTGGTTTGAGCAAAATCACTAACTCCGTTTTTTCAGTTGCATTCGATTTACTCCGAAACAAATGGCCTAACCCAGGAATATCGCCAAGTAGCGGCACTTTCGTCTGTTTCTTAGACACACTGGTTTTCATCAAACCACCAATGACTACTACATCACCATCCTTGGCACGAATCACCGAGTCAGATTCACGAATAGAGCTTTTTGCTAACGGCAGTTCAATCTCTTGGTCTTGATAGGTAATTGATTTGGAATCTTCTTCCACATCAATCACTGCAGGATGCACGTGCAACAATACATTACCTTGGTCATCAATCTGAGGTGTCACGTCTAAAGAAATACCGGAGAAAAATGGGGTTAGCTCGATATCCGGGGCCGACTGAGCATTATCACCAGAACCAACGGTACTGGTTAAATTCGTCACATAATATTCATCTGTCCCAACTTTAATCACCGCTTTTTGATTATTTGCTGCCGTGATTCTTGGACTAGAAAGTACGTTAATATCCCCTTGGGTAGACATAAAACTGAGTACGCCAGAAAAACTACCATCCGAAATAGATAAACTGGTCGTCCCGCCTAACAAAGTGCCTATTGTATCCATACCCGGCAATGAAGTGACGCCATCAACCCCAAAGGTAATTTTATTATTACCCAAGGTTAAGTTTGACCAGTTAATTCCTTGTTGATAGCTATCATTCAATGTCACTTCAAGAACTTTCGCCTCCAAGATCACTTGGCGATGCAATCGCTGCTCCGAGACACCAAGAAAACGACGAATTTCACGGATTTGCTCAGGAAAAGCACGGACGGTAATCACACCTGCTTGAGGCGATACCACCACACTTTGTCCACGTCCTGAGCCGACGAGTTGAGTGATGGCCTTCTGTAATTGGTCCCAGAAATCACTTTTACTGGTCGTTTCTATTTCAGTTCCCCCACTTAATGAAGAAGTATTGGTTGAACCGTCAGAACTGTTATTGTTATCTCCAGAATCAGAGCTGAGTAAAGATGCCAGTGAATTGGAAGACGACGACGTTGAAGATGAAGTGGAATTAGAACTATTCGAGTTGTTGGTATTACTAGTGATCGTTCCCGTGTTAATCGCCGTTAACGAACGGCCAATGCGTTTAAATTGCAGATAATCAACTGGAATAGTCACGGTACGCAATCCAGCGGGGTACACCTGAATAACTTGACCTGTTTTCTCTATTTCGTATCCATAAAGATCTCGAACGACGTTCAACACATCATCCAAAGTCACATCCGATAGGTTGACGGTAATTTTTCCGGATACATCAGGGTGCAATGCCACACTATAACCAGTACCTCTGACTAGGCTGGTAAAGAAAGCTTTTGCATCAACACCATCGGTTTGAATTCGAAATCGTTTTAACTGTTTAGGTGTGTCTGAAGGCATTGAAATACCTGAATCAGGCATTAAATCAGCAGCGACCTCATCAGGAATAGAAGCCAGACGCTTTGATTGACTGCTTTCAACCGCCTCATTCAGAGCCTGCTTAATCTCAACGGGGTCTCTATGGCCCATAGAACAGCCAGCCAGCCCCAAGATCAAGGTTCCTAAATACCATCTACGCATACGATTCCAGTACCTTATTGCTTGATATCTTGTGAGTATAAATCAAGTGTCCATTCTTGCTTGTCACGCACTAGCACAACCGAAGATACACTTATGCTTTTGATTTTATAACCATTAATCACATCATTTTGACTGACTATTTCACCATTAATAATGGCGCTACAGCCAGAGGAACAAATAATGCTATTTAAAGTGGGCAACGGTTGTCGAACCACCTTTTTTTCTTGGCTGGGATTCATCCAAGACAGTGGCTCCGTAGGATCCTGAGCTGCCACTACACGCCAAGAAATAAACAGCAACACAGCCAACAATCTGCAATACCTACCCACCAATAAATTCCTCTCGAGAGCCAATTGTATAAACCACTAAAACCATGCGGGCTTGAGGATAAGTTTCAACACTGTATTTAAAGCTATGCCAATAATATTTTATCGGCAAACTTTCTAGCGCAGCGAGGTAATCACGAATAGCGAAGTAGCGACCAGTTAACTCCATACGCACAGGGTGAATATAATAAGCACCATCAACACCACTCTTACTTTTTCCAACCGGTTTGGCTGGTAGCGAGGTTAAACTAATGAGTTTGAGCTTATTACCGTTACGCAATACACTTTCTAATAGTTTGGCCATATCGGATGGGGAAACCATCCCCTCCATAACCTGAGACATGCTCATCGAAAGCTGTTGGCTCTGGACCTGCAAACTGGCGAATTGTTTATCCACTTCTGCATTAGGATCGGTAGATAAGATGGTTTTGAGCTGAGCTATTTCAGTGGTTAATTTCTGAGTGTCAGCGACAACATTAAGGGTTTTCTGCTGCTGTACAGTCACCTTAGCAAGCACAGGGTCTAGTACCAACATCTGTAAAATGAGGAATAAAACAACTAAGCCACCTAGTGCTATGAGAATTTTTTCTCTATTGGAGCGCTCAGAAAAAAGCTGATTCCAACGTAGCCAGTACGCTTTCATTGGTTAGCCTCCTGCTTCGTCTTCAGTTCAAATGTTACTACGCCCTTGTCATTACGCTCAATATTCAATTTTTCGAAACTACGCCCAATGAGATGAAGTTCTTGCTTAAATCGTGAAATCCAAGCAGGCACTGATGCAGCGCTACGAGCAAAACCCTTTATATTTAATTGGTTATTATCAATTTCAATCTCAGATAAGGCAATATCAGTATTGGCTAACTTAGCGAGACCATTCATGATCCCTGAATACCCCGCCCGCTTTGATTGCTCTATGCTATCAACAGCGCCTATA
The DNA here is from genome assembly GCF_001547935.1 of Vibrio tritonius. Classification (NCBI taxonomy): domain Bacteria; kingdom Pseudomonadati; phylum Pseudomonadota; class Gammaproteobacteria; order Vibrionales; family Vibrionaceae; genus Vibrio; species Vibrio tritonius. The sequence goes on along the minus strand of NZ_AP014635.1, from coordinate 390,081 downwards.
GAGGTATTTTTAGCATCTATTTCTTTTTTCAAGCGGCTAATCGCGGCCAATTTCTCTGGAGATGGTTGATGATTCGCAGCTTGTTTTTTGAGCTCATTTCGCTGAGCGATCAACATTGTTTGCTGAGATTGCAAGGTGAGTAAATGCTTACTTTTTTGAGATAGCTCATACTGATAAAACGCAGTTACCAGCAACATAATCACACATACAGTGCCCCAACCAGCAACAACATTAGTTAAGGTAAAGTGGTCAATCTGCGGCTTGAGATGTGCCTGATAGAAATTAATTGCATCAGTTGGCACTTTATGGGCAATTTGAGCTAACACCACCCCAGAAGAAGATAAGTTTGAATCAAGCACCGAAGATTTCACGCTAAGACGCTCATTCAGTGCCGCTGAGACTTCTTCATTATTCTCTTCATCACAACAAATTTTGAGTAGGTGAAGCGGAATACCTTTCATCTGAGCTGACAAATAGTCAACAGAACGCTGCAACTCTAGAGCGAGTCCATCCAGTTGCAAAGGCAAGCTATCAGGCCCCGTCAAAGGAGAACTAATCCCACGCAGAGTTCTTTGGAACGTACATCTTTGCTGATAGAAGGCTTCAAGTTTAAAACTGCCTTGTGCACTTTTTTGCAGTAGCAAGAAATGACTGAGCTCTTGTACCGAATCAGCTCGAGCCCATACTTCTTGCTCGGGAAGCACACGATGCAATTCACAGTGTTGCTGGTCGAGATGGTGCTGAAATTCTAGAATAAGTTTTTTGTGCACAACATAAGACTGAATCTTACTACTATTCGGTAGCTCATAAGCATCTGCGACAACATCGGTTACTTTTTCTCTAATCAAATCCTTGAGGAGAAAAGGTAACGCACCTTGCCATTCTGTTTGAGGAATAGCTGGCTTATCAATTTGAAAACTTTGGTACTGATTTACGTGAAGGATAACATCCACTAGTACATTTTGAATGCCAGCCGTAGCTAAAGCAGAAGCGAGAGAAACAGCGAGCCCTTTATCGCTTAAGGGGTAACGGGCAGGTAGCCTTAATTGAGTATCATTCGATGAAAAATAGATAGCATCAGGCTGAAACACAGCAAAAACGATCGACTGCTTGTTCGTTTTTTTTGTTTTAAGTTTGGTTATTAATTCATCCAATCTTATCATTTAGTTCGCCATCTATTTCTTCTACCAGGTTTAACTACAGACTCAACTCTGCGTTTCTTCATTTGATTTTCGGGTTGTAGTGGACGCTCTTCATCGAAAAAACGTCCTTGAACACCATCAACACCAAGGGTTTTGAGCATCGCCCATTCTGACTCTTCTTCAACCCCAACTGCAATTACTTTCGTATCAGTACCACTACATACCCCGAGCATACTCCGAACAAATAGCTGATTTTCATGGCGCTTTTCGATGCGCTTCACCAAGCTACGATGTAGTTTAAGCACATCAACCTTGACGTCTTTAAGATAGTGAGTACTCACTATTGTTCGTCCAGCTTGCCCAACAACAATCTTATAACCTAAAGCAGACATCATTTTTAAAACTGGGCGCATATAATCCAAATGCTGCACCAGATGGCCTTCCGAAAAATCAAAAGAGATCCTTTGACGCCATTCTAAAGGCATTTGCATCAGCTCAAAACGCAACCAACGAACAAAACGTTTATCCGCAAAAGGGACTACATTCATATTGAGTGAAAAACACTCTTTCGACGTACTAACGCGAAGAAAGTCGATAACTCGATCAAATACCGCACGGTCCATCATTGCTTCATATCCTACCATTTCTAAAGCAGCACTAAAGCGCGACGCTTTAATAATGCCCTGTTGCGGATCGTCTATTCTGGCAAAAATCTCTTGGTGAACTTTAGTTAACTGGTCGTTCTTATTTAGTACGTAACAAGGCTGTTGATAAAGCAAAATATTCTGGGGCTTTAATGCCTCATCAAACAAGGTTCTCCAGCGAACACTGCCACGTTCATCTTGGGGCTTGGATAACTTCTTAAATCGACTCCAAGCATTCATACCTTGTAATTGGGCATTTTTCAATGCGGTTTCTACTTCATTGATAATTCGTCCCCGGCGCTCACCTTCGTTGTACATCGTGACGCCAAGATGAAACCAGTTCTCTTTATCAAGTGGTGCTGGCGGTATAATTCGCTCAGTCAATTTGAGGCATTGCGAAGCTGCGTAAGCCACATCTTTAGATGACTGATGAGGCAAAAAAACAGCAAAAATAGATTCGTAATAACGTGACAAAATAACATCGGGATAGCGTGATGTGACATTTGATAAGCACTGCCCTACGCTGATAATGAAGTCGTCAACCAACTGCTTATCATTCTCTTCTTTGGCTGCTTCAATTTCGTCAATTCGCAACATGACAACTCCGCCATGAGCACCATTTTCTTGCAGAGCCGCTTCCAATTTATTATCAAAAAGAACGCGGTTTGCAGATCCGGTAAGCTGATCTAAGAAAGTTTGGCTACGAATAAAGGTGTCAAAACGGCTGCGTTCTTGTCGAGCATCTTTCAACTCTTCAATCAGTTTATCCAATGCTTCGCTGGCGGTATAAGGCCACTCTCGCTCGTCCCCCACAGCAAAACGCTCGACCTGACCAGCTAAAATCATCCGCCCTCGCTCCTCGAGAAGCTCAGAACCGAGTAATTGATTTTTTAGCCATTTCAATCCCTGTAATAACCCTATTATGATCAAAACAACCGCAAAGGTGATCGACAGCATTGCCCCCAACGAATAGCTATAACCGTTATACGGAGGTATCACTTTAAATGTCACTTCGTATCCGTCGTGCCGCCTGAGTTTGAGTGTGGAATCGTACAGCCTATCTGCAGCGACTTTATTCGTCGTATCTCGAAAACGATAAATAACACCGGATTTGGATGACAATTGCATCTCAACAATATTACTCGCCTGCAACATTTTCGGCATCCAGCGCTGCATGGAGTACACAGCTTCAGGATCTTCCATTTCTTTATCAAGAACTTCAACAATCCCTTCTAAATAATGGGTCATATATTCTTGGCCCAAACGCTGAAATGAAAGCACGCCACCAACGAACAGAATGAACATAGCGCAGATCACGATTAACGTCACAAAAGCAACCAAGCGTGTACTTAGCTTAAGAGTTGGCGTATACCTCATGAAAATGGAATTCCTTTTCTGTTCTCTTACGCGGAATGAAGGTCGTTTAGGTGATGAATTTTAAAACAAACAACCTAAGATAAGTATATAAAAAAACCACTATTTAAGCGGCTTTTTTATTAATTTGAGGCTCAACACGCGTTAGAGGAAGAAAATAACAATAACGTTTGATCGAACCAAAAGATCATGCTTACCCCGCTTGGATCTTTGCCTGAGTGAGCTTTTGCCGTAAAACAGGATCGTGTGCATAAATATACAAGCCATTAATCGCTCTAGTCATTAATACATTAATACTATTCCACATGAGCTTTTGCTTAATCTCCTGAGCATCATCTCTAGCGCCTAAACCATTAAATGCCGCTTTATCTTCATACTTATCTGGATGCAACACAATCTGCTGAGAAGCCTCATCCCATGTCACTGATGGGCCAAGGATTAGTCCTACGTAGTTAAGATCAAACCCCTGAATAGTGTATACCGACCCGACTTCCTCAATGGTATCTTCCCGCTCTGCCCAAGGATCTTTCGCGTGCGGTTTGGCTCGATCCCAGCGCAGGCAAAAATCACCTTCAATAATAAAGTAATCATGACCATCAAGCCGGTAAGGGTAATCGTAGGTTGCAAGCATTCTTGATAATCCACGATATTGATTGTGCTGCTGAATATCCTCATACATTTGTTGAGCACTACTGTAAGGGCGTAGCTCAAATCGCTCTGTGGATAGCGGGATAGGTCGCAGTTTTCCTTGGCAAAATTGTTCAATCCATTCTGCATGCTGCTTGGCTACATTCATGCGAAATTGACGTTGTAGAGTAAACGTCTCTACTGGGTAATCTTGAAGTAGCTCATTAAGCATCTTTTGCTCCCAGCAACTTTTAGCTTTTAACACCTGTTTTTCATCGAAAACAAGTACCACAAGACGAGCTATCTGCATGATCTCTTCTAAATGATTATCTTGAAAAAAGTGGTTATAGCGATCAGGTCCAGTCAAAAGCAAATGTGCTTCATCAACGAAAACAATATCGGCAATGTTACCTGTTTTATGATGCTGATTAATGAAGGTAGTCGGACGCTCATAATCTTTCTTTTTTAAGGTTGGTATAGATTCCGTCGCATTTTTGTATGCTTTGAGCATTTCAGGATGATTGACCAGTAACGCATTATTTAAGCCAAATAGAGGATGCTGACTATCTGCTCTTGCGTGCTGCTGTAGCTCCATAAACACTCGGTTAAGAAACACGCTCTTTCCGGTTCCTGCATCGCCATAAATAATAAAACAAGCATGATTTTTATCTTTATTAGAACAAAGAAATGCGTCTAATCTATTTTTTAAATTTTTTTGTTCTGCCTGAAGAGGCTTATCGGGAGAGAGCTTAAATATCGACCTATTTTGCTCTAAGAATGGCATCTCCATATCTTAAATCCACTCCAATAACATTAGAATTAAAAGCAACACAATATTTATCACGATTTTAGTATTGCCAGATAAAAAATAATCGGCAAGAATAACTGAATAGATGCTTTAACAAAAGACACCTAAACTTACTCCCCTCCCCCATCAATACATTCTCTTTACATTTTGAAGCCTTTGAGGTGTTAAATTTTGTGTTTATTTCGATATTTTTTGTGTGCGATAGCTTTGCAATTAATTGATAATGTTCATTTAAAATTCAAAAAAACACACTTTCGTAACACGAATCCATCTTGTTTAAAGTATGAACAGTTTTTATAATACACACAGTTTTTTGGAGCAAGCTCTTAAATAATTAACTTTAAATAAAAGCTTCCTTGAATGGCTTTGTTTTAAAAAATAAACGTATACATTAAGTTATAACATTTATTTAATTAAAAACGAAAACCACATAAATATAATTATTGTGTTTTACACACAATAATTAACCTAAAAATTAAGGTCATATATGCAGCAAGCTATTCGCCATATTTTATCTGAAAGTGGTATTTCGTTCTCTATTGAGACGTATGAATATAACCCACAAGGATCATCGATCGGGGTTCAAGCAGCCCAGTCCATGGGACAAGATGAAAATAGTGTTGCGAAAACACTGATTATTGAAGTCGATAAAAAACAACCGGTCTGTGTAGTATTACCTGTTCATAAAAAGGTTAACATGGATAACGTTGCCAGCCTATTGATGGGAAAAAAAGCTCGTATGATGAATGCGGATAAATCCACCAAATTAACTGGATTTGTCTCCGGAGGAACCAGTCCTCTAGGCGTATTTAATTTAATGCCAGTGTACGTTGCCAAAGAGTTGATGAACCTCAAAGCGCTCTACGTAAATGCTGGTGATCGAGGTTTGGTTGTCAAACTCGCACCACAAGATCTTATCCAGCTCACAGGAGCTAAAGCTGCAGCGGTATCTCTTGAGCTTGCATAAAGAATAATGTTTCCGAACAGGTAACGCGTACAGGTTTCATGAAACCTCAATATAACTCGCTAACTGTTCATTTTTCAGTGGTAGCCAAAGAGCATTTAATTCTCTATGTTAATAGAGTGGTTAGTCTCTTTTAAGCATCATTTAGATGTGGGATTTCTCTCTCAAAGAGAAATCTTGACCTTAATGAACAGTCGATATGTGGCATGGTGAGACTATGACGATAAAAAAATCTCCATCAATCAATATTAATAAAATGCGTAATAAAGTTGTGGTGAAAAGTAATGACTTTATCCAAGCATCTGAATACAAAATTTCATATAACCAGTACAAGGTCATAAAGTATTGCTTTGCCTCCCTCGCTGACAAAGAACAACCCTACGTCGACATCAATATCAAAGAGTATTGCCAAGCGATTGGGCTAACTCTGCAATCGAATAATTTTTCAGGGATTCGAGACGCACTTAGCACTATGGTCGGAGCGCCGTTTAAAGTAGAAAGTGAGCAGATCAGCATTAATGAAGCAATCATCGATAGTGTTGATTTTCCTTCAAAAAATGAAGCTCGCATTCGTATTTCGGATTCGTATACACCACTTGTGCATTACGTTGAACCACCTTATACACAATACAAATTTATTAACATTGCCTTTTTGACCAGCTACTACTCCATTCGTTTATACGAAATGTGCAAATCTTGGCAGGTGAAAAAATCATTTACTATTGAAGTGGATAAACTTCGTAAGCAGTTTGGCGTTGAAGAGTCGTTAAACTGTTGGCAGCACTTTAAAGAGCGCGCTTTACTGAAACCTATTCAAGAAATTAACCAGTTAACCGACATCAATGTCGAAATGTACTACATCAACCGATTACGAACCGTAAACCAAATTGAGTTTCACATTTCGTCTAAAACACGTGAAGAGCGTGCCAAGGTAAAACAGTACATTGAAAAATACATCGATAGTAAATACTAAAGTTGATGATAAAGAAAAGCTCACACCAAGGTGTGAGCTTTTTTGATCTCTTCGCATTCTAAAGAAGTCTTAGAACGGGATATCGTCATCAAAGTCCATTGGCGGCTCATTATACTGAGGCGCTGACTGAGAAGGTTGTTGTTGTTGCTGCTGTTGTGGCTGCTGAGGAGCATTGTACTGCGGTTGCTGCTGCATCGCAGGTTGCTGAGGTTGACCCCAACCACCTTGCTGTTGTTGCTGCATTCCACCAGCCGGAGCGCCACCTTGACGACCACCTAGCATTTGCATTACACCATTAAAACCTTGCACGACAACTTCTGTTGTGTATCGGTCTTGACCACTTTGATCTTGCCATTTACGAGTCTGTAATTGACCTTCGATGTATACTTGAGAGCCTTTGCGTAGATACTCACCCGCTACTTCAGCAAGTTTGCCAAACAGTGCAACACGGTGCCACTCAGTTTTCTCACGCTGTTCACCTGTTGCTTTATCACGCCAGGACTCTGAGGTTGCGATAGTGATGTTTGCTACCGCACCACCATTTGGCATATAACGAATTTCAGGATCGTTACCTAGGTTGCCAATTAAAATTACTTTGTTCACACCACGGCTTGCCATGTTCTGCTCCGTCTATCACTGTGAGTGTTTCTAAAATTAGTCAGCAAGGATAACATGCTTTATCCTTCTCACCAATCTTCCCTTACCGCCACGACTCTATTGGTACTGTGCTAAAAATCAAAGTTCATGTCATTCATCTTGATTTTGCGGGCGGTCTCTTATTTTTGTTTTTCCTCTTACTCAACCTTAGACAAAAGCTAAGAAGTTGAACGCAAATTTCTCAAATTTGTATCGTCAACACAGGTATTATCTTTGTAAAAACGTGCCATCAGATGAGCAATTGAGAGAAAAGACGATGGCAAAAAATCAATACGCAAGAACCTTGTACTTGATAACGTTGAACACGCAAAAGGTGAATCAAGAAATGCTTGATGCACTAAAACTTCTATGTGTTAATGTTCCAATTGTCACCCCTGAAGAAATCTCTCTTCACTATCAAGAATATAAGCATAAAATCTTGCTGTTGAGTTACGGTGAGCATCAAGCTTTACGTCAGGCACTCTCTCCAATTCAAATTACTGAACAACGTTTTGAGGTTGTTCTATTCGATGTACCTAAACGGCTAACGACACATGAATTGCTAGGGTTTGGTCGTCTACGTGGCGTTTTTTATCAAGGAATGCCTACTGCTGAGATGGCGGTCAGTCTAGCGGATATTATTAATGGTCGAATTCGATTTCCAGAGCATGTTAGTGAACAGTTGATCAATTATTGGCAAGCAAAGCTTCATCAAGAAATACCCCACCCTTTTCCCATGCTGAGTCAACGAGAAACCGAGATATTACGTAACCTTTGTTCTGCGAGCTCCAATACTGAACTTGCGGATACACTCTTCATCAGTGAATTGACGGTGAAATCACATCTCTACAATATTTATAAAAAACTTAACGTGAAAAATAGGGTCGAAGCCATAGAATGGGCAAAGCAAACCCTAAGGTTGTAGTGCGTTTTGCAGCACATTTTTATCTTAAGATCTGGCAAATCTACTGATACAGAACGTACGCCCGTGTTAAAGTGCCCACAAGCATTCGAACTTTCGATTTTAAATAGGTCATTGTTATGATTAAAAAGTGCCTTTTCCCTGCAGCTGGCTACGGCACGCGTTTTTTGCCAGCAACCAAATCCATGCCAAAAGAGATGATGCCAGTCGTCAATAAACCACTCATAGAGTACGGTGTTGAAGAAGCCATTCAAGCAGGCATGAACGGCATGTGTATCGTGACTGGACGCGGCAAACACTCCATCATGGATCATTTTGATATGAACTATGAGTTGGAGCATCAAATCAAAGGCACCAACAAAGAAGAGCTGTTAGGCGACATCCGTAGCATTATGGACAGCGCGACATTCACGTTTATTCGTCAAAGAGAAATGAAGGGCTTAGGCCATGCCATTCTAACCGGTCGTGAACTGGTTGGTGATGAGGCCTTTGCTGTGGTTCTTGCTGATGACTTATGTGTCAATGAAGACAAAGGCGTATTGGCGCAAATGGTCGCGCTTTATAACCAGTTCCGCTGTTCAATTGTCGCGGTTCAGGAAGTTCCTGCAGATGAAACGCACAAGTACGGTGTAATCTCTGGTGAAATGATCAAAGACGATATTTACCGTGTAGATGACATGGTAGAGAAACCTGAACCTGGCAAAGCACCAAGCAACTTAGCAATCATTGGTCGTTATATTTTGACTCCAGATATTTTTGATCTCATTGAAAAAACTGAACCAGGAAAAGGCGGCGAAATTCAAATTACTGATGCACTGTTAAAGCAAGCCAAATCTGGCTGTGTACTGGCGTATAAATTCAAAGGTCACCGTTTTGACTGTGGTAGCGTAGAAGGCTATATCGAAGCAACTAACTACTGCTATGAAAACCTCTACAAGAAAAATGAAAAGAAAGTGGCCTTAGATAAGCATTCAACCAAAAAAGGTTAATACACTTTTTGCGTTGAATCCCAAATCAAACAGTTAGGAACGAGCGTTTCTAACTGTTTTTTTATCCAGTACTTCTTTGCACAATTCTCACTCTATGTAATACTTGTCACCTCGGTATTTTATGTAGAGCAGACAGATGGACAAAATCGAAGTACGCGGCGCTCGCACCCATAACTTAAAAAATATCAATATCACAATTCCAAGAGACAAATTGGTTGTGATCACCGGACTTTCTGGTTCAGGAAAGTCTTCTCTTGCATTTGATACGCTCTACGCTGAAGGACAGCGTCGTTACGTTGAATCACTGTCTGCTTATGCGCGCCAGTTTCTATCATTAATGGAAAAGCCTGACGTAGACCATATTGAAGGTCTCTCTCCTGCGATCTCTATCGAGCAGAAATCAACTTCGCATAACCCACGTTCTACCGTGGGTACGATTACCGAAGTCTATGACTATCTGCGCTTGCTCTACGCGCGCATCGGCGAACCTCGCTGTCCCGAACATGGCGTTCCTCTAAGCGCTCAAACAGTAAGCCAAATGGTAGACCAAGTTTTAGCACTTCCTGAAGGTTCGAAAATGATGCTCCTTGCGCCAATCATCAAAGAGCGTAAAGGGGAACACGTTAAGACTTTGCAAAACCTAGCAGCACAAGGTTTTATCCGCGCTCGTATCGACGGAGAAACCTGTGATTTATCCGATCCACCAGCTCTAGAACTACAAAAGAAACACACCATTGAAGTGGTTGTTGACCGTTTTAAAGTACGGGCAGATTTACAACAACGCCTCGCGGAATCGTTTGAAACTGCACTAGAACTTTCTGGTGGTGTCGTTGTTGTTGCACCAATGGATGGAGATGGTGAAGAGCACGTCTTTTCTGCTAACTTTGCTTGTCCTCACTGTGGTTACAGCATGCGAGAGTTAGAACCTAGACTCTTTTCTTTTAATAACCCTGCAGGGGCATGTCCAACTTGTGACGGTTTAGGCGTACAGCAATATTTTGATGCTGAACGCGTGATTCAAAATCCAAACTTAAGCCTCGCCGATGGCGCTATCGTGGGTTGGGATAAGCGTAATTTCTATTATTTTCAGATTCTGGTTTCTCTCTCTGAACACTATAAGTTCAAATTAACTACGCCGTTTGATGAGCTACCAAAGAAGATTCAAGACACCATATTACATGGTTCTGGCCATACCGAAATTGAATTTAAGTATGTAAACGATCGTGGTGACATCCGTATCAAACGCCATCCTTTTGAAGGCATTTTGAATACTCTAGAACGTCGCTATCGTGAAACAGAATCCAGCTCGGTACGCGAGGAACTGAGCAAATATATATCCAATAAATCTTGTGCAAACTGTCATGGTACTCGCTTAAGGGAAGAGGCTCGCAATGTCTTTATTCATGATACAGCCTTACCCGAAATCGTTGAGTTGAGTATTTCTGATGCGCTGGGCTTTTTTGACACCTTAGAGCTAAAAGGTCAAAAAGCCCAAATTGCAGAGAAAGTAATGAAAGAGATCAAAGATCGCTTACATTTTCTAGTCAATGTGGGGTTGAACTACCTTAACTTATCACGCAGTGCCGATACTTTATCTGGTGGAGAAGCTCAGCGTATTCGCTTAGCAAGTCAAATTGGTGCAGGTCTTGTTGGTGTGATGTATGTACTTGATGAACCTTCTATCGGCTTACATCAACGCGACAATGAGCGCTTATTAAAAACTTTAATTCATCTGCGAGATCTAGGTAATACTGTTTTAGTCGTTGAGCATGATGAAGATGCTATTCGTACAGCTGATCATGTAATTGATATTGGTCCAGGTGCTGGTGTTCATGGCGGTCAAGTTGTCGCAGAGGGTAAAGTGGATGAGATCATTGCTAATCCAAACTCTCTTACAGGACAATACCTCAGTGGCGCAAAATCAATAGCAGTTCCGACTCAACGCGTTGCAAAAAATGCCAAGAAAGTTGTTGAGGTGCTGGGAGCAACGGGCAATAACTTAAAGAATGTCGATTTATCCATTCCGGTAGGTCTATTTACGTGCGTAACTGGTGTGTCCGGCTCAGGGAAATCAACCTTAATAAATGATACCTTCTTTAAAATTGCGCACACAGCACTCAATGGAGCAACCACCTCAACACCAGCTCCATACAAAAAAGTAAAAGGCTTGGAGCATTTTGATAAAGTAATCGACATTGATCAAAGCCCAATTGGTCGAACTCCACGCTCTAACCCAGCCACTTATACTGGAATTTTTACCCCAATCCGCGAACTCTTTGCTGGTACTCAAGAATCTCGTTCTCGTGGTTACAAACCTGGCCGATTTAGTTTTAACGTCCGTGGCGGGCGCTGTGAAGCTTGCCAAGGCGATGGGGTAATCAAAGTGGAAATGCATTTTCTACCCGATGTGTATGTTCCATGCGATGTTTGTAAAGGGAAACGTTATAACCGGGAAACCTTAGAGGTTCGCTACAAAGGCAAAACGATCCACGAAGTGCTTGAGATGACCATCGAAGAATCTCGCGAATTTTTTGAACCAGTTCCGGCTATTGCTCGCAAATTGCAAACATTGATGGATGTTGGTTTATCTTATATACGTTTAGGTCAAGCAGCGACTACACTTTCGGGTGGTGAAGCTCAACGAGTTAAATTGGCTCGTGAATTGTCTAAACGAGATACGGGTAAAACACTGTATATTCTCGATGAACCAACCACTGGTTTGCATTTCCACGATATCCAGCAGTTGCTTACAGTGCTTCACCAACTGCGCGATAAAGGAAATACGATTGTCGTCATAGAACACAATTTAGACGTGATAAAAACGGCAGACTGGATTATCGATCTTGGTCCTGAAGGTGGACAAGGTGGTGGTGAAATCATTGCAGAAGGCACACCCGAAGACATTGTTGATGTGGCAAGTTCGCACACAGCTCGATTCCTTAAACCTATGTTGAAATAGGACAAAAAGGTAAAGTATCGAAGCCAGCATGAACGCTGGTTTCTTTTTATAAGTCTATGAGAAAATTATGGCGATATTACTCTTAAGCGGTACTAAATTGGAACCAAGAGCCCCAGTGGTTCCGCTCAATAAAGCCTTTATTTACGCAATCGCATTACTCTATGTTTACGCGATGCATTTTTTTATGTCTAACCCTGGCGGTTCTGGACTTGCACTCTCTTTTAATAGTACAACTTGGATAGCCGTCAGCATTGCCGCGGGAATTGGGTTGTATCAGTTGGGTAATAATTTAAAACTCCGCTACTCCAAACTCACTGTTGGCCTATTGATTGCTTGCATCCTTATGACAATTCCGGTGCTTTACCGCAATGCGTCTTTAGAAGAGAGTGCTTTACGACTGATAGGACTTTGGAGCGGCTGGGGCTTTTTTCTATTACTGCAACAATTTCAGTTCAGCAATAAAGAACGTCAACGTTTACTATGGCTCATTATTCTCGCAACGTTGATAGAGGCTATCTTTGGCCTTTATCAATATTTTATTGCTCCCGAGAGAACCGATGGCACACTAAGGTTTTTGCGCCCTTATGGTATTTTTCAACAACCTAACGTCATGGCGAGCTTCATGGCTACTGGGTTTGTTCTCGCTGGATATATGCTTGCACGCCAACCGCAAAAATATAATCGCCGGATCATTGAAATATCGTTACTTTATATTGCCACGTTTGTATCAACCTTGCTCTTAGTGGTATTAGCATCACGTACAGGTTGGCTAGCCTTAGTGCTTACATCCCTACTGTTAACACCTTATCTCTATAAGTACGCTCCGCGCCGCCGATTTATTAGCTGGGTAGCCATTATTATCCTTGGGGTATCATCTGGTATATCAGCCGTCCAGATTCAAGGAAATGCCGGATTTGTGGTTAATAAAGCCGATCTTCAAAGCCCTCGTCGCTATACGTTTCCCCAAACCCTCGACATGGTGATTGAAAAACCATTTACTGGTTATGGCTATGGTAAATTCGAATCTGAATATTTGTTATACACAGCTCGTCAGCACCAACTCAATGCTAATTATCACCCCGGATTACCCTCAATGGATCATCCTCATAATGAGCTACTTTACTGGGCTGTTGAGGGTGGTTTGCTACCTATCGTTGGTATTTTCATTGCTGTAGGGTTTGTGCTTTTAAGGCTATATCACACAAAAAAAGATACGCGCTTAGCTCTGTTCGCTCTGATTGTACCGATTAGTTTGCACACCCAACTTGAGTATCCTTTTTACCATTCAGCTGCTCATTGGATCACTTTTTTAATTCTGCTGTACTGGATTGATCAACGTTCAGCAAAGTATAGCTATTGGCCATTCCACCAATGGATAAAAGCCGGGTTAAGAATATTCTCGCTACTCATACCATTACTCACAATAACCTTTATGGGCAGCGCATTACAAACTAACTATGTTTTACTACGGTTTGAGCGTTTACCCCCGCATGACATCTCCTTGCTAAGTAAGGTAACTAACTTGTATGTATGGCAAGACCGTTACGATTGGGACGTATACAGCACTTATTTAGGTATGGGATTAAAACAACACGAGCCGAAGTATATTCAACCTTTTATTGATTGGACATTAGAGATCATCAAACGGAAACCAAGACCTGAATTCTACAAAAATTTGATTATTGCTTATCAAAGCATTGGGGAAGCTAGCCGCGCAGAACAGATTCGTAGTGAGGCTAAGTTCTTATTCCCAGGAATGGCATTAGAGTTGGATTCCGTGCAATATGTCGATCCAGCGACAAAGTCAGCCGCCTCATCCGTTGCTTCAAAAACACCTTAATCACATAAAGAAGTAAGGCCTGAAAACTCAGGCCTTATCTCTAAAGATTACTTACTCGTGTTTAGAGAATCCTCTAATGCACTTAAACATAGAGCCACATTTTCTTCCCTAGCGGCGTACCCCATCAAACCAATACGCCATGCCTTCCCTGCCAATCCACCTAATCCTGCACCAATCTCAAGGTTATAAGTCTTAAGCAAGTGCTGCCTTACTGCACCGTCATTTACCCCTTGAGGTAAGTAAACCGCATTCAACTGCGGCAAACGATATGCCTCATCAACCACAAATTCAAAGCCTAAATTTTCTAACCCCACTTTTAACTTTTGATGCATGGTTTGATGACGTTTCCAAGCATTTTCTAACCCTTCCTGCTGTAACATTAACAGCGACTCATGTAATGCGTATAAACTGTTCACTGGCGCTGTATGATGATAGCTACGCCGCCCTTCACCACTCCAATAAGCTAGAACCAGTGTTTGGTCCAAAAACCAACTTTGTATCGGAGTCTTACGTGAACTAATTTTCGCAATTGCAGCATCTGAGAATGTCAGAGGTGACAACCCTGGAACACAAGAAAGGCATTTTTGACTACCAGAATAGACCGCATCAAGCTGCCATTCATCCACCAGCAGTGGCACACCGCCAAGAGAGGTCACCGCATCAACAATACTGAGCATACCGAAACGTTTAGCCAAAGCACCTAAAGCTTGGGCATCACTAAGAGCCCCTGTCGAGGTCTCTGCATGAACAAATGCTAACGCTTTTGCATCCGGATGAGCTTTAAGGGTTTGCTCGACTTTATCGACAGAAACAGGAGCGCCCCATTCATCATCTACGACAACGACCTCACCTCCACAACGGAGCACGTTCTCACGCATTCGTTCGCCAAAAACACCATTGCGACACACAATCACTTTATCGCCTGGCTCGACTAAATTTACAAAGCACGCTTCCATCCCCGCACTACCAGGTGCAGACAAGGCAATGGTAAAACTGTTTTTAGTTTGAAATGCATATTGCAGCAAAGACTTCACTTCATCCATCATAGTAATAAATAACGGATCCAGATGCCCCACTGTTGGTCTACTAAGTGCTTGTAATACTTGAGGGGAAATATCTGAAGGACCAGGGCCCATCAAAATACGTCGTGGTGGTAAAAAACTGGTAATGGCCATAACGCCTCCTTGCTGACAAACAAATTGCTAAGCTTAGAGTAGATGGAAAAGCATTCAATGCCACTAACGATTAGTCAGAAAGGATGAGTCATCATAAAAATTGCAGTTAACTGGCATAATCATGCAATTTACGATTGACATTAATCACACAAACACGTTCAATGAATAGGCTATCAAGCAGAAGAGGAGCACTACCCAGGTAGGTGTTTTGTGGAACCACAATTCCGATACAATTCACTGAGGGGGAGTAGTGCCGAGATAAGTCATAATGTGGTAATGACTTGTCGGGTGAACGGGCTGAATCCCTTCAACTGTCATCAGCTCCGTCTGATGAAGAGCTTCTGAGGTCTTCTTAACCTTTCTTAGTTAACACCTCTTTTTGGCTCTACGTCTCTCTCTTCATATTATTAGGACATAAGGTTGTTCTTACAACCCATTTTATTTTAGGACGTATCGGGAGAATACATCGTGAGCGCATTTAATGTAGCGAAATTTGGCGGAACTAGCGTAGCAGACTTTATCGCAATGAGTCGCTGTGCTGCTATTATCGAAAACAATCAAAATACCAAATTGGTTGTGAGTAGTGCCTGTTCAGGTGTAACCAATTTATTGGTTGAACTGGCTAACGGTGTAGCAGACGCTGATGTCCGAGCTGCGCTCATTAATCAAATTGCAGATATACACCATGCAATCATTGACCAATTAAGCGAACCCACTCAAGTTGAAAAACAGGTTCATGCTATTTTAGACATCGTGACCAGTGCTTCAGAAGCTGCATCATATCAATCTAGCCATAAACTGACCGACCATTTAGTGGCTTGCGGTGAGTTGATGTCGACTTACATCTTGACTCAAGTTATGGTCGAGCGTGGTATTAATGCTGTCCGTTTTGATATTCGCGAAGTACTACGTACCGATGACAACTTTGGTAAAGCAGAACCTCAACTTGTTGAAATTGACTCTCTAGCCAAAGAGCTTCTTGTTCCTCTTTGTCAAAACCATGTTGTGGTGACTCAAGGCTTTATCGGCTCCGACGAAGATGGCAACACCACGACACTAGGTCGTGGAGGCAGCGACTATTCTGCAGCATTGATCGCAGAAGCGGTTCAAGCATCCGGTTTAGAGATCTGGACTGACGTCCCTGGCATTTACAGTACCGATCCTCGCATTGCACCAAATGCCCAACCAATTCCTGAAATCAGCTTTAACGAAGCGTCCGAAATGGCAAATTTCGGCGCCAAAATTCTTCATCCATCAACGTTACTACCAGCATTACGTGATGGTATTCCCGTATTTGTAGGATCTTCAAAAGAACCTGAACGTGGCGGCACGTGGATACGCCAAGAAGTAGAAAGCGCTCCACCATTTCGAGCTCTTGCACTACGTAATAATCAAACTATGGTGACATTACATAGTGCAAAGATGTTCCAAGCATGTGGCTTCTTATCTAAGGTATTTGAAATACTTGCTAAACATAAAATATCTGTCGATTTAATTACAACTTCAGAAATTAGTGTATCGCTAACTCTGGATAAGACTGATACTTCCGGCGGAGCTCCAGAACTACCACAAGCAGTGAAAGACGAGTTACAAGATCTGTGTACCGTAAAAGTAGAACACGATTTAAGTTTGGTGGCTTTAATAGGTAACCAAATGGAAAACCGTGGCTACGCGAAGCAAGTGTTTGGTGTACTTGATGATTTTAATTTGCGTATGATTTGCTATGGTGCCAGCGACCATAATCTTTGTTTCTTAGTTGATTCATCATCAGCTAAAGAAGTGATTCAGCATCTCCATGGTGAGCTGTTCGAAAAATAATAAAAAGCCTACTGGCGAACGAGAAGTAATAAGGGCCATCATTTGATGGCCCTTTTCTTGCCCAGTTATCGATGAATCGGATTAACCATTGATATTAGGACCCAACCACTTTTCAGCCTCAATACGATCCCAACCTTTGCGCTCAGCGTAGTCTTCCAACTGATCTTCTTGAATCTGTGCCACTGCAAAATAGCGGGACTCTGGATGAGAAAAGTACCAACCAGATACTGATGCCCCTGGATACATGGCATAACTCGAAGTTAATTGCATACCGATCGTCTCTTCAACCTTAAGTAGTTCCCAAATCGCCCCTTTTTCAGTGTGTTCCGGGCAAGCAGCATAACCAGGAGCAGGACGAATCCCTTGGTATTTTTCACGAATCAGCTCATCATTCGATAAGCTTTCGTTAGCAGCATAGCCCCAGATTTCTTTACGTATCACTTGATGTAAATATTCCGCGAACGCTTCCGCTAAACGATCTGCGACCGCTTGTACCATAATCGCATTATAGTCATCGCCTTGTGCTTTCAACTGATCGGCAAGTTCACGTTCATTAATTCCACCAGTAACGGCAAAAGCACCAATCCAATCCGCTTTACCACTCTCCTTCGGCGCAATGTAATCAGATAAACAGTAATTAGGTCCTTTAGGTTTAAGTGTTTGTTGGCGTAAATGATGGAGAATATGGCAGACATCACCACGCTCTTTATCGTTATAAACTTCGATATCATCACCTACACTGGCTGCTGGAAATAATCCACAAATCCCTGAGGCTTTCAGCAATCCTTCACTTTCAATACGATCAAGCCATTCATTAGCATCATGAAATAAACGTTTAGCTTCTTCACCAACCTCCTCATGATCTAGAATCGCAGGATATTTCCCCATCAAGGACCACGTCATAAAAAATGGGGTCCAGTCAATGTACTGACGCAAGGTGGCAACATCCATATTGTCAAATACATGGATTCCAGTTTTAAGCGGAACTGGCGGCGTGTAGTTTTTCCAATCGATATCAACTTTATTCGCACGGGCTTCTGCCAATGTAACAGGGCGTGTTTTAGGCGTTTTGCGAGCATGCTGATCACGTGTACGTTCATAATCCGTATTGAGTTTTTCTATAAAACTAGGACGTTGTTCATCTGATAACAACGCGGTACAAACACCAACCGCGCGAGAGGCATTATTCACATAGACCACCGGTTGATGGTAGTTCTGTTCAATTTTCACTGCGGTGTGTGCTTTCGATGTTGTCGCACCGCCGATCATTAGAGGAATATCAAAACCGAGGCGTTCCATCTCTTTCGCAACATGTACCATTTCGTCTAATGATGGTGTAATCAAACCAGACAAACCAATAATGTCTACATTTTGTTCTTTAGCAACTTTTAATATCTGCTCACAAGGAACCATCACACCTAAGTCAATGATCTCAAAGTTATTACATTGCAATACGACTCCCACAATATTCTTACCAATATCGTGAACATCACCTTTTACAGTAGCCATCAAAATTTTACCGTTTGATGAGCCTGATTGCTTGAGGGCATTGATAAATGGTTCTAGGTGAGCGACGGCTTGCTTCATAACTCGTGCAGATTTCACTACTTGAGGAAGAAACATTTTCCCTTCCCCAAATAAGTCACCCACCACATTCATACCGTCCATTAGTGGGCCTTCAATAACCTCTATTGGTTTAGCCGCATTGACCCGAGCTTCTTCTGTATCTTCAACAATAAACTCTGTAATGCCTTTCACCAACGCGTGTTCTAGACGCTTTTCAACAGGCCATGTACGCCACTCTAAAGCGGACGTGTCTTCTTCTTTACCTACCGCATTTTCACGATACTGCTCGGCAATTTCCAATAAACGTTCTGTTGCATCATCACGCCGATTCAAAATCACATCTTCTACAGCATCGCGTAATTTAACCGGAACGTTATCGTAAATTTCAAGCTGTCCTGCGTTTACAATTCCCATATCCATGCCGTTCTTAAAACAGTGATACAAGAACACCGCATGAATCGCTTCACGTACATAGTTATTACCACGGAAAGAGAATGAGACGTTAGACACCCCACCAGAAATCATGGCATAAGGTAAATCCCGTTTTATATCAGCAACTGCGTTAATAAAATCAAGAGCGTAGTTATTGTGCTCATCAATCCCTGTCGCGACAGCGAAAATATTGGGGTCAAAGATAATATCTTCAGGAGGGAAACCCACTTCATCGACCAAAATGCGGTAAGCTCTGGTACAAATTTGCAGTTTACGTTCGCGAGTATCCGCTTGTCCTACTTCATCAAATGCCATGACAATGACGGCAGCACCGTAGCGACGTACCAGTTTGGCGTGTTCAACAAACTTCTCTTTCCCTTCTTTCAAAGAGATAGAGTTAACAACCCCCTTACCTTGAATGCATTTTAAACCCGCTTCAATGACCTCCCATTTCGATGAGTCGACCATAATAGGCACTTTCGAAATTTCAGGCTCCGATGCACAAAGGTTGAGAAAGCGTACCATGCATGCCTGAGCATCAAGCATGCCTTCATCCATATTGATATCGATGATTTGAGCACCGTTTTCAACTTGTTGACGTGCCACCTCTAAAGCTTCATCGTATAGCTCTTCTTTTATCAGACGTTTAAAGCGAGCAGAACCAGTCACGTTAGTTCGTTCACCAACGTTAATAAATAAGGTTTCTTTAGCAATATTAAGTGGTTCAAGACCTGATAAACGGCATTCACGATTGATCTCTGGAATAACACGAGGAGCGACTCCTTCCACCACTTTTGCCATAGCTCGGATATGCTCAGGTGTAGTACCACAGCAGCCACCAACAAGATTTAGAAAGCCGGAATTAGCCCATTCAGATATATGTTCAGCCATATCTTCTGGCGATAAATCGTATTCACCAAACGCATTTGGCAGACCGGCGTTTGGATGAGCCGAAACAAAGCAGTCAGAAATACGCGCCATTTCAGAAACATATTGGCGCAGCTCGTCCGGCCCAAGCGCACAGTTTAAACCGAATGAGATGGGGTCAACATGACGCATGGAATTGTAAAATGCTTCCGTCGTTTGCCCCGACAGAGTCCGACCTGACGCATCTGTGATAGTCCCAGAGATCATAATAGGTAATGTGATATCGAGTTCTTCAAATACAGTCTCAACAGCAAAAGCACACGCTTTGGCGTTCAATGTATCAAAGATGGTTTCAATCAAAATGATGTCACATCCACCTTGAATAAGTGCTCGAGTTGACTCGGAATAAGCTTGCACAAGTTCATCGAAATGAACATTGCGATATCCAGGGTCATTAACATCTGGTGATATTGAACAAGTGCGGTTAGTTGGACCTAAAACGCCAGCAACATAACGAGGCTTGTCTGGTGTTTTTTCCGTCCATTCATCAGCCACTTCCCTTGCCAATTTAGCTGCAGCGTAGTTAATCTCTTCACTGATCGACTGCATATCATAATCCGCCATCGCAATCGTAGTGGCGTTAAAAGTGTTTGTTTCAAGAATATCCGCCCCAGCCTCTAGGTAAGCAGAATGGATATCTTTAATTAACTGAGGCTGAGTTAAAACGAGTAAGTCATTATTACCCTTGAGGTCACAATGCCATTGAGCAAAACGGTCTCCACGATAATCTTGCTCTTGTAGCTTATACCCTTGAATCATGGTTCCCATACCGCCATCAATAAGCAGTATGCTTTGTTTTAACCGTTCTTCTATCTGTTGTCTGTTATAACTACTCACTATTCAGCCTCATTCCTTATGATTACCAATTATCCTACCACAGACCATCTAGAAATCTAGACGTCCAAACAAAGAAACATTATAAAACCAAAGGTTTTTAATTGATTAAATGAGCAACAAAAAATGTTTGCTATTTACTCATCATCGTCAGACAATTTCCGCTCATAATTTGTTACATCAAAGAGAAGAAAATGTCAGTCTATTACACACTCTGTTTTCTTTCTGCTGCTGCGATGCTAATTGCCTTCTTTAATAGCAAGATAGGTAAAATGCAAACAACTATTGCGATTACCGCAGGCTCAATGTTGCTTTCGCTGCTCATCTTAGTTGCAGGTCAAAATGATTGGTTTCAATTAACTAAAATCGCTCGCACAACCATGACTAGTATTAACTTTGAAGACTTTTTGCTCAAAGGTATATTGGGATTTCTGCTATTCGCTGGCGGTTTAGGCATCAAACTTCCTAACCTAAAAGATCAAAAGTGGGAAATTACCGTTCTCGCCCTAGGCTCTACACTTTTCTCAACCTTTTTTATCGGCTATGGGCTTTATGGTGTATGCCACTTTATCGGTATAGACCTCCAGTTAATACATTGTCTACTTTTTGGAGCTCTTATTTCGCCAACCGACCCGATTGCAGTACTAGCCATAGTCAAAAAACTCAATGCTCCCAAACGTATATCTACACAAATTGAAGGCGAGTCTTTATTTAACGATGGTTTTGGCCTAGTTATTTTCGTTACTATTTTTACTATAGCCTTTGGACACCAAGCACCGACTATTGGCAGTGTAGCTGAGTTATTCGCACATGAAGCCTTAGGCGGCATCCTTTACGGTTTAGTGCTCGGTCTCATTTTCCATTATTTGATTTGCGCCACTGATGACCACTCAATGGAGTTGTTGCTGACAATAGGCGTTCCAACTGCTGGCTTTGTCTTTGCCGATATTATCCATGTATCTGGCCCGCTAGCGATGGTCGTATCTGGAATTATGATCGGTAACTGGACGCGTTTTATTGGTTTTTCTAAAGAGAGTGAAGAACACTTAGATCACTTCTGGGAATTAGTAGATGAATTCTTAAATGGTGTATTATTTCTGTTGATTGGTATGTCTATGCTCCTATTCAAATTTCATGAAGAAGACTGGATCGTCATGTCAATAGCAGTTCCTTTAGTATTACTAGGTCGCTATGTCAGTGTTGCCATCCCCTACATTGGCTTTAAACGTTACCGGACCTATAACCCGTGGTCTATCCGTATTTTGACTTGGGGAGGATTGCGTGGTGGTTTAGCCTTAGCAATGGCGCTTTCTATCCCGTCGGGCATCATGGTTATCCCCGATAAATTAATAGATGTCAAAGAGCTGATTCTAGTGATGACGTATGCCGTTGTTGTTTTCTCTATTCTAATTCAAGGATCAACCATTACTCCAATGATCGAGAAAGCAAAAATTGCCGAGAAGAAAATGGAAGAACAACAAGAGTGATCTGGCAATTAGTGTTGTTGGAATCAAAGATCATCAACAACACATCCCGCATAAGAAAGCCTCCTAATTAGGAGGCTTTCTTTTAGATAAACAACGGACTGAACTACAACAGATCATTCAGTGCAATACCAATACCAATACGTTGCGTGTGAACATTATAATCAACCAAACTTTCACCGTAGCCATTAAAATATTGAACATAAGCTCTCAAATTACGATGAATTGGATAACTCCATGTCAGTTGTAAAGCCCCTTTGTTATCCTGCTTGAGATTATTACGGACTAAAAACGTATAACGCTGCTGACCAACCCCATATAAACCAACTAGTTCAAAGTGTCCCATATAATGAGTGATGTCTGGATTATCATCCCCCGTAGCATCAGTAGGGCTGTCCTTCCGGCTTTCCGGTATTCTCCACCACGCTGTAGCACTCAAGGCAAAATCACCTTTATCAAACACCATAGAACCGTATAAACGATTCCAACTTCTCGATAGTGTACCAGAACGACCATTTGACTGATGGTTTGCACCTAAGGCCCAATATGAATTGGTGAAACCACCAATTTTCCAGTCATTATCGAAAAGCATAAAAACTTCAGGTTCATGAACTGTTTCACGAAAAGGAGCAGAATCATCTTGATTATATACTTGCCACCATGATTGATTTGTATAAGCGAAATAAAGATCCCCATCACCTACGAGGTCAAGAGCCAAAGGCATCTTAAATGAAATCTGAAATTTAGCTTCGTACTTTTTTAAATCATCTGCGTTTTCATCATCTTCACGAAAAGGTTTGTTATTTGGATTGGAGTTATAAGTTATAGGAAGTATATAGTTAGCCTTATGTGGCATGATAACAAAAGGGTTATCCTGAACCTTCTTCTCATCCTGCACTCTCTCATCAACCAAAGACTCATTATTTGATTTCACGTCAGTAGATGCGGTTTCAGCATAGCCTGCATTCATCACAGAACAGAATAAAAGGAACAATAATAAAGGCAATCTCATTCAATGAGCTCCATAGCTAGATGCTAAACATTCAGCAGATAATACCAATCTCCACGATTGGTATAAATTAGCATCGGCATTCCGCTAATAAAAGGTGAGCTAAGGTTTAATCACAACAATTTAACATTGATCACTATTAGCTAAAATCACAATAAACAAAAAAAGCCTCATTCGTTCGACTAAGGCTTCTTCAAATAAGTGGCGGAACGGCCGGGGTTGCGGGCAACCGGGATTCGTCCCACGGCAAGGCCACCATTAACCAGTCGATAAAAAACATCAAACGCAAAAAAGCCTCAGTCTTTCGACTGAGGCTTTTTCAAATAGTGGCGGAACGGCCGGGGTTGCGGACAACCGGGATTCGTCCACGGCAATGCCAGCCATTGACCAGTCGATAAAAAACATCAAATGCAAAAAAGCCTCAGTCTTTTGACTGAGGCTTTTTCAAATAGTGGCGGAACGGCCGGGGTTGCGGGCAACCGGGATTCGTCCCACGGCAATGCCACCATTAACCAGTCGATAAAAACATCAAATGCAAAAAAGCCTCAGTCTTTCGACTGAGGCTTTTTCAAATAAGTGGCGGAACGGACGGGATTCGAACCCGCGACCCCCGGCGTGACAGGCCGGTATTCTAACCAGCTGAACTACCGCTCCGCTATGTTCAGATTAACAAGACTTGCATCTCGCTAATGGAAATTAAAGCCTGGCGATGTCCTACTCTCACATGGGGAAGCCCCACACTACCATCGGCGCTAATTCGTTTCACTTCTGAGTTCGGCATGGAATCAGGTGGGTCCAAATCGCTATGGTCGCCAAGCAAAATTTTGTCTGGAACAAAATTTAACGCACTTTAGTGCGGCCCGAAGGGTCAACTACAAGGATGTAGTTGATAAATTCTATTCCTAAATCTGGAAAACTGATTTTATAAAGTTCAAACACAATCAAATGTCTTAATCGAGTCCGTACAAAACCCTTTTGGTGTTGTATGGTTAAGTCTCACGGGCAATTAGTACAGGTTAGCTCAACGCCTCACAACGCTTACACACCCTGCCTATCAACGTTCTAGTCTCGAACAACCCTTTAGGACGCTTATAGCGCCAGGGAGAACTCATCTCAAGGCTCGCTTCCCGCTTAGATGCTTTCAGCGGTTATCGATTCCGAACTTAGCTACCGGGCAATGCGTCTGGCGACACAACCCGAACACCAGAGGTTCGTCCACTCCGGTCCTCTCGTACTAGGAGCAGCCCCTTTCAATTCTCCAACGCCCACGGCAGATAGGGACCGAACTGTCTCACGACGTTCTAAACCCAGCTCGCGTACCACTTTAAATGGCGAACAGCCATACCCTTGGGACCGACTTCAGCCCCAGGATGTGATGAGCCGACATCGAGGTGCCAAACACCGCCGTCGATATGAACTCTTGGGCGGTATCAGCCTGTTATCCCCGGAGTACCTTTTATCCGTTGAGCGATGGCCCTTCCATTCAGAACCACCGGATCACTATGACCTGCTTTCGCACCTGCTCGAACCGTCATTCTCGCAGTTAAGCGGGCTTATGCCATTGCACTAACCTCACGATGTCCAACCGTGATTAGCCCACCTTCGTGCTCCTCCGTTACTCTTTGGGAGGAGACCGCCCCAGTCAAACTACCCACCAGGCACTGTCCTTATCCCGGATAACGGGACCAAGTTAGAACATCAAACATACAAGGGTGGTATTTCAAGGATGGCTCCACAAATACTGGCGTACTTGCTTCATAGCCTCCCACCTATCCTACACATGTAGGCTCAATGTTCAGTGCCAAGCTGTAGTAAAGGTTCACGGGGTCTTTCCGTCTAGCCGCGGGTACACTGCATCTTCACAGCGATTTCAATTTCACTGAGTCTCGGGTGGAGACAGCGTGGCCATCATTACGCCATTCGTGCAGGTCGGAACTTACCCGACAAGGAATTTCGCTACCTTAGGACCGTTATAGTTACGGCCGCCGTTTACCGGGGCTTCGATCAAGAGCTTCGACCTAAGTCTAACCCCATCAATTAACCTTCCGGCACCGGGCAGGCGTCACACCGTATACGTCATCTTACGATTTTGCACAGTGCTGTGTTTTTAATAAACAGTTGCAGCCACCTGGTATCTGCGACTCTCAATAGCTCCATCCGCAAGGGACTTTACCGTCGAGAGCGTACCTTCTCCCGAAGTTACGGTACCATTTTGCCTAGTTCCTTCACCCGAGTTCTCTCAAGCGCCTTGGTATTCTCTACCCGACCACCTGTGTCGGTTTGGGGTACGATTCCTTACAATCTGAAGCTTAGAGGCTTTTCCTGGAAGCATGGCATCAATGACTTCACATCCTTAGATGCTCGACATCGTGTCTCGGCCTTGAGAGTATCCGGATTTGCCTAAATACTCAGCCTACGCACTTGAACCTGGACGACCGTCGCCAGGCCCACCTAGCCTTCTCCGTCCCCCCATCGCAATTGTAAGAAGTACGGGAATATTAACCCGTTTCCCATCGACTACGCTTTTCAGCCTCGCCTTAGGGGTCGACTTACCCTGCCCCGATTAACGTTGGACAGGAACCCTTGGTCTTCCGGCGTGGAGGTTTTTCACCCCCATTATCGTTACTCATGTCAGCATTCGCACTTCTGATACCTCCAGCATGCTTTACAACACACCTTCAACGGCTTACAGAACGCTCCCCTACCCAATACGATAAATCGCATTGCCGCAGCTTCGGTTTATAGCTTAGCCCCGTTACATCTTCCGCGCAGGCCGACTCGACTAGTGAGCTATTACGCTTTCTTTAAATGATGGCTGCTTCTAAGCCAACATCCTAGCTGTCTAAGCCTTCCCACATCGTTTCCCACTTAGCTATAATTTGGGACCTTAGCTGGCGGTCTGGGTTGTTTCCCTCTCCACGACGGACGTTAGCACCCGCCGTGTGTCTCCCGGATAGTACTTACTGGTATTCGGAGTTTGCAAAGGGTTGGTAAGTCGGGATGACCCCCTAGCCTTAACAGTGCTCTACCCCCAGTAGTATTCGTCCGAGGCGCTACCTAAATAGCTTTCGGGGAGAACCAGCTATCTCCGAGTTTGATTGGCCTTTCACCCCTAGCCACAAGTCATCCGCTAATTTTTCAACATTAGTCGGTTCGGTCCTCCAGTTGATGTTACTCAACCTTCAACCTGCCCATGGCTAGATCACTCGGTTTCGGGTCTATATCCAGAGACTGAACGCCCAGTTAAGACTCGGTTTCCCTACGGCTCCCCTAATTGGTTAACCTTGCCACTGAATATAAGTCGCTGACCCATTATACAAAAGGTACGCAGTCACCCCACAAAGGAGGCTCCTACTGCTTGTACGTACACGGTTTCAGGTTCTATTTCACTCCCCTCACAGGGGTTCTTTTCGCCTTTCCCTCACGGTACTGGTTCACTATCGGTCAGTCAGGAGTATTTAGCCTTGGAGGATGGTCCCCCCATATTCAGACAGGATATCACGTGTCCCGCCTTACTCGATTTCACTGAATATACGCTAACGGCTACGGGGCTATCACCCTGTATCGCGGTCCTTTCCAGAACCTTCGCCTGACGCATATAAAGCTTAAGGGCTAATCCAATTTCGCTCGCCGCTACTTTCGGAATCTCGGTTGATTTCTTTTCCTCGGGGTACTTAGATGTTTCAGTTCTCCCGGTTCGCTTCATTAACCTATGTATTCAGTTAATGATAACTGCTTATGCAGTTGGGTTTCCCCATTCGGAAATCGTAGACTCAAGTGGCTCTTACTGCCTCATCTACGCTTATCGCAAGTTAGTACGTCCTTCATCGCCTCTGACTGCCAAGGCATCCACCGTGTACGCTTAGTCACTTAACCATACAACCCAAAAGAGTTTTGGGTTGACTTGTTTGCTTTCACTTTTTAAAAGTGAAGACAAAGGTTAGTCACCAAGGTTGTCTGCATTTTTATACATGTTGCAGACTCGATATTGCCGGACTCAATTTTGAACATTTACTTAAAAAGTAAATCCAAGAACACTTGAATGTGTTTTTGTTTGTCTTCTTAAAGAAGACAATTGAGAACTTTACAAACAATCTTCTATTTCATTGAAATAAAACATTGTTTTGTCAGCTTTCCAAATTGTTAAAGAGCAATAATAGCTCGAAGCTTGCGCTTCAAAACCATCAATCTGTGTGAACACTCATCGCAATAATCTTCGTATTAAGGAGGTGATCCAGCGCCAGGTTCCCCTAGCGCTACCTTGTTACGACTTCACCCCAGTCATGAACCACAAAGTGGCAAGCGTCCTCCCGAAGGTTAAACTACCTGCTTCTTTTGCAGCCCACTCCCATGGTGTGACGGGCGGTGTGTACAAGGCCCGGGAACGTATTCACCGTGGCATTCTGATCCACGATTACTAGCGATTCCGACTTCATGGAGTCGAGTTGCAGACTCCAATCCGGACTACGACGCACTTTTTGGGATTCGCTCACTTTTGCAAGTTGGCCGCCCTCTGTATGCGCCATTGTAGCACGTGTGTAGCCCTACTCGTAAGGGCCATGATGACTTGACGTCGTCCCCACCTTCCTCCGGTTTATCACCGGCAGTCTCCCTGGAGTTCCCGACATTACTCGCTGGCAAACAAGGATAAGGGTTGCGCTCGTTGCGGGACTTAACCCAACATTTCACAACACGAGCTGACGACAGCCATGCAGCACCTGTCTCAGAGTTCCCGAAGGCACCAAAGCATCTCTGCTAAGTTCTCTGGATGTCAAGAGTAGGTAAGGTTCTTCGCGTTGCATCGAATTAAACCACATGCTCCACCGCTTGTGCGGGCCCCCGTCAATTCATTTGAGTTTTAATCTTGCGACCGTACTCCCCAGGCGGTCTACTTAACGCGTTAGCTCCGAAAGCCACGGCTCAAGGCCACAACCTCCAAGTAGACATCGTTTACGGCGTGGACTACCAGGGTATCTAATCCTGTTTGCTCCCCACGCTTTCGCATCTGAGTGTCAGTATCTGTCCAGGGGGCCGCCTTCGCCACCGGTATTCCTTCAGATCTCTACGCATTTCACCGCTACACCTGAAATTCTACCCCCCTCTACAGTACTCTAGCCTGCCAGTTTCAAATGCTATTCCGAGGTTAAGCCCCGGGCTTTCACATCTGACTTAACAGACCACCTGCATGCGCTTTACGCCCAGTAATTCCGATTAACGCTCGCACCCTCCGTATTACCGCGGCTGCTGGCACGGAGTTAGCCGGTGCTTCTTCTGCAGCTAACGTCAAACGAATGCGCTATTAACACATCCGCCTTCCTCACTGCTGAAAGTACTTTACAACCCGAAGGCCTTCTTCATACACGCGGCATGGCTGCATCAGGCTTGCGCCCATTGTGCAATATTCCCCACTGCTGCCTCCCGTAGGAGTCTGGACCGTGTCTCAGTTCCAGTGTGGCTGATCATCCTCTCAGACCAGCTAGGGATCGTCGCCTTGGTGAGCCCTTACCTCACCAACTAGCTAATCCCACCTGGGCATATCCTGACGCGAGAGGCCCGAAGGTCCCCCTCTTTAAGCCGTAGCTATTATGCGGTATTAGCCATCGTTTCCAATGGTTATCCCCCACATCAGGGCAATTTCCCAGGCATTACTCACCCGTCCGCCGCTCGCCGCCCATAATCGCCCCCGAAGGTTTGTTTATGTCGCTGCCGCTCGACTTGCATGTGTTAGGCCTGCCGCCAGCGTTCAATCTGAGCCATGATCAAACTCTTCAATTAAAAGTTTTTTCGGCTCAATGAATACTGATATTTCAACCGAAGTTGAAATGAATTGACTGTGCTAAGACCGAAGTCTTAATTGGTCACTCAGTTCATTGAAACCATTGTGCTTCCTAAGAAGCTATGATTATCATCAACGAGTGCCCACACAGATTGATAGGTTTAAATTGTTAAAGAGCTTTGCTTTCAGTGTCTTAGCACTTAGGCAGGAGGCGTATCTTACGCTACCCACTTTGAAAGTCAACATAAAATTCTAATCAACTTAAAACTTTATGGTGACTTGCTTGATATTTCATCAAGCAAGCGAGATTAAAGCCTGGCGATGTCCTACTCTCACATGGGGAAGCCCCACACTACCATCGGCGCTAATTCGTTTCACTTCTGAGTTCGGCATGGAATCAGGTGGGTCCAAATCGCTATGGTCGCCAAGCAAAATTTTGTCTGGAACAAAATTTAACGCACTTTAGTGCGGCCCGAAGGGTCAACTACAAGGATGTAGTTGATAAATTCTATTCCTAAATCTGGAAAACTGTTTTTATAAAGTTCAAACACAATTCAAATGTCTTAATCGAGTCCGTACAAAACCCTTTTGGTGTTGTATGGTTAAGTCTCACGGGCAATTAGTACAGGTTAGCTCAACGCCTCACAACGCTTACACACCCTGCCTATCAACGTTCTAGTCTCGAACAACCCTTTAGGACGCTTATAGCGCCAGGGAGAACTCATCTCAAGGCTCGCTTCCCGCTTAGATGCTTTCAGCGGTTATCGATTCCGAACTTAGCTACCGGGCAATGCGTCTGGCGACACAACCCGAACACCAGAGGTTCGTCCACTCCGGTCCTCTCGTACTAGGAGCAGCCCCTTTCAATTCTCCAACGCCCACGGCAGATAGGGACCGAACTGTCTCACGACGTTCTAAACCCAGCTCGCGTACCACTTTAAATGGCGAACAGCCATACCCTTGGGACCGACTTCAGCCCCAGGATGTGATGAGCCGACATCGAGGTGCCAAACACCGCCGTCGATATGAACTCTTGGGCGGTATCAGCCTGTTATCCCCGGAGTACCTTTTATCCGTTGAGCGATGGCCCTTCCATTCAGAACCACCGGATCACTATGACCTGCTTTCGCACCTGCTCGAACCGTCATTCTCGCAGTTAAGCGGGCTTATGCCATTGCACTAACCTCACGATGTCCAACCGTGATTAGCCCACCTTCGTGCTCCTCCGTTACTCTTTGGGAGGAGACCGCCCCAGTCAAACTACCCACCAGGCACTGTCCTTATCCCGGATAACGGGACCAAGTTAGAACATCAAACATACAAGGGTGGTATTTCAAGGATGGCTCCACAAATACTGGCGTACTTGCTTCATAGCCTCCCACCTATCCTACACATGTAGGCTCAATGTTCAGTGCCAAGCTGTAGTAAAGGTTCACGGGGTCTTTCCGTCTAGCCGCGGGTACACTGCATCTTCACAGCGATTTCAATTTCACTGAGTCTCGGGTGGAGACAGCGTGGCCATCATTACGCCATTCGTGCAGGTCGGAACTTACCCGACAAGGAATTTCGCTACCTTAGGACCGTTATAGTTACGGCCGCCGTTTACCGGGGCTTCGATCAAGAGCTTCGACCTAAGTCTAACCCCATCAATTAACCTTCCGGCACCGGGCAGGCGTCACACCGTATACGTCATCTTACGATTTTGCACAGTGCTGTGTTTTTAATAAACAGTTGCAGCCACCTGGTATCTGCGACTCTCAATAGCTCCATCCGCAAGGGACTTCACCGTCGAGAGCGTACCTTCTCCCGAAGTTACGGTACCATTTTGCCTAGTTCCTTCACCCGAGTTCTCTCAAGCGCCTTGGTATTCTCTACCCGACCACCTGTGTCGGTTTGGGGTACGATTCCTTACAATCTGAAGCTTAGAGGCTTTTCCTGGAAGCATGGCATCAATGACTTCACATCCTTAGATGCTCGACATCGTGTCTCGGCCTTAGGAGTATCCGGATTTGCCTAAATACTCAGCCTACGCACTTGAACCTGGACGACCGTCGCCAGGCCCACCTAGCCTTCTCCGTCCCCCCATCGCAATTGTAAGAAGTACGGGAATATTAACCCGTTTCCCATCGACTACGCTTTTCAGCCTCGCCTTAGGGGTCGACTTACCCTGCCCCGATTAACGTTGGACAGGAACCCTTGGTCTTCCGGCGTGGAGGTTTTTCACCCCCATTATCGTTACTCATGTCAGCATTCGCACTTCTGATACCTCCAGCATGCTTTACAACACACCTTCAACGGCTTACAGAACGCTCCCCTACCCAATACGATAAATCGCATTGCCGCAGCTTCGGTTTATAGCTTAGCCCCGTTACATCTTCCGCGCAGGCCGACTCGACTAGTGAGCTATTACGCTTTCTTTAAATGATGGCTGCTTCTAAGCCAACATCCTAGCTGTCTAAGCCTTCCCACATCGTTTCCCACTTAGCTATAATTTGGGACCTTAGCTGGCGGTCTGGGTTGTTTCCCTCTCCACGACGGACGTTAGCACCCGCCGTGTGTCTCCCGGATAGTACTTACTGGTATTCGGAGTTTGCAAAGGGTTGGTAAGTCGGGATGACCCCCTAGCCTTAACAGTGCTCTACCCCCAGTAGTATTCGTCCGAGGCGCTACCTAAATAGCTTTCGGGGAGAACCAGCTATCTCCGAGTTTGATTGGCCTTTCACCCCTAGCCACAAGTCATCCGCTAATTTTTCAACATTAGTCGGTTCGGTCCTCCAGTTGATGTTACTCAACCTTCAACCTGCCCATGGCTAGATCACTCGGTTTCGGGTCTATATCCAGAGACTGAACGCCCAGTTAAGACTCGGTTTCCCTACGGCTCCCCTAATTGGTTAACCTTGCCACTGAATATAAGTCGCTGACCCATTATACAAAAGGTACGCAGTCACCCCACAAGGAGGCTCCTACTGCTTGTACGTACACGGTTTCAGGTTCTATTTCACTCCCCTCACAGGGGTTCTTTTCGCCTTTCCCTCACGGTACTGGTTCACTATCGGTCAGTCAGGAGTATTTAGCCTTGGAGGATGGTCCCCCCATGTTCAGACAGGATATCACGTGTCCCGCCTTACTCGATTTCACTGAATATACGCTAACGGCTACGGGGCTATCACCCTGTATCGCGGTCCTTTCCAGAACCTTCGCCTGACGCATAGAAAGCTTAAGGGCTAATCCAATTTCGCTCGCCGCTACTTTCGGAATCTCGGTTGATTTCTTTTCCTCGGGGTACTTAGATGTTTCAGTTCTCCCGGTTCGCTTCATTAACCTATGTATTCAGTTAATGATAACTGCTTATGCAGTTGGGTTTCCCCATTCGGAAATCGTAGACTCAAGTGGCTCTTACTGCCTCATCTACGCTTATCGCAAGTTAGTACGTCCTTCATCGCCTCTGACTGCCAAGGCATCCACCGTGTACGCTTAGTCACTTAACCATACAACCCAAAAGAGTTTTGGGTTGACTTGTTTGCTTTCACTTTTTAAAAGTGAAGACAAAGGTTAGTCACCAAGGTTGTCTGCATTTTTATACATGTTGCAGACTCGATATTGCCGGACTCAATTTTGAACATTTACTTAAAAAGTAAATCCAAGAACACTTGAATGTGTTTTTGTTTGTCTTCATAAAGAAGACAATTGAGAACTTTACAAACAATCTTCTATTTCATTGAAATAAAACATTGTTTTGTCAGCTTTCCAAATTGTTAAAGAGCAAAGATTCACTTTCATTACAAAAGTAAAACCATTTCTAAATATTCTCGCAAGAACACTTAAAGATGGTATCCCGTAGGGGAGTCGAACCCCTGTTACCGCCGTGAAAGGGCGGTGTCCTAGGCCTCTAGACGAACGGGACACAATATCTCTGCGCCGTTATCGGCTGAGGGCAGAGGAATCTACACGGTGCTCTCTATAACTAAACCGTATCAATCTGTGTGAACACTCATCGCAATAATCTTCGTATTAAGGAGGTGATCCAGCGCCAGGTTCCCCTAGCGCTACCTTGTTACGACTTCACCCCAGTCATGAACCACAAAGTGGCAAGCGTCCTCCCGAAGGTTAAACTACCTGCTTCTTTTGCAGCCCACTCCCATGGTGTGACGGGCGGTGTGTACAAGGCCCGGGAACGTATTCACCGTGGCATTCTGATCCACGATTACTAGCGATTCCGACTTCATGGAGTCGAGTTGCAGACTCCAATCCGGACTACGACGCACTTTTTGGGATTCGCTCACTTTTGCAAGTTGGCCGCCCTCTGTATGCGCCATTGTAGCACGTGTGTAGCCCTACTCGTAAGGGCCATGATGACTTGACGTCGTCCCCACCTTCCTCCGGTTTATCACCGGCAGTCTCCCTGGAGTTCCCGACATTACTCGCTGGCAAACAAGGATAAGGGTTGCGCTCGTTGCGGGACTTAACCCAACATTTCACAACACGAGCTGACGACAGCCATGCAGCACCTGTCTCAGAGTTCCCGAAGGCACCAAAGCATCTCTGCTAAGTTCTCTGGATGTCAAGAGTAGGTAAGGTTCTTCGCGTTGCATCGAATTAAACCACATGCTCCACCGCTTGTGCGGGCCCCCGTCAATTCATTTGAGTTTTAATCTTGCGACCGTACTCCCCAGGCGGTCTACTTAACGCGTTAGCTCCGAAAGCCACGGCTCAAGGCCACAACCTCCAAGTAGACATCGTTTACGGCGTGGACTACCAGGGTATCTAATCCTGTTTGCTCCCCACGCTTTCGCATCTGAGTGTCAGTATCTGTCCAGGGGGCCGCCTTCGCCACCGGTATTCCTTCAGATCTCTACGCATTTCACCGCTACACCTGAAATTCTACCCCCCTCTACAGTACTCTAGCCTGCCAGTTTCAAATGCTATTCCGAGGTTAAGCCCCGGGCTTTCACATCTGACTTAACAGACCACCTGCATGCGCTTTACGCCCAGTAATTCCGATTAACGCTCGCACCCTCCGTATTACCGCGGCTGCTGGCACGGAGTTAGCCGGTGCTTCTTCTGCAGCTAACGTCAAACGAATGCGCTATTAACACATCCGCCTTCCTCACTGCTGAAAGTACTTTACAACCCGAAGGCCTTCTTCATACACGCGGCATGGCTGCATCAGGCTTGCGCCCATTGTGCAATATTCCCCACTGCTGCCTCCCGTAGGAGTCTGGACCGTGTCTCAGTTCCAGTGTGGCTGATCATCCTCTCAGACCAGCTAGGGATCGTCGCCTTGGTGAGCCCTTACCTCACCAACTAGCTAATCCCACCTGGGCATATCCTGACGCGAGAGGCCCGAAGGTCCCCCTCTTTAAGCCGAAGCTATTATGCGGTATTAGCCATCGTTTCCAATGGTTATCCCCCACATCAGGGCAATTTCCCAGGCATTACTCACCCGTCCGCCGCTCGCCGCCCATAACCGCCCCCGAAGGTTTGTTTATGTCGCTGCCGCTCGACTTGCATGTGTTAGGCCTGCCGCCAGCGTTCAATCTGAGCCATGATCAAACTCTTCAATTAAAAGTTTTTTCGGCTCAATGAATACTGATATTTCAACCGAAGTTGAAATGAATTGACTGTGCTAAGTCCGAAGACTTGATTGGTCACTCAGTTCATTGACACCATTGTGCTTCCTAAGAA
Source organism: Vibrio tritonius (assembly GCF_001547935.1). NCBI lineage: Bacteria > Pseudomonadati > Pseudomonadota > Gammaproteobacteria > Vibrionales > Vibrionaceae > Vibrio > Vibrio tritonius. The sequence continues at coordinate 355,497 of NZ_AP014635.1, read as the reverse complement.
GCTATGATTATCATCAACGAGTGCCCACACAGATTGATAGGTTTAAATTGTTAAAGAGCTTTCTTTCAACTTTGCGAGTTACTTCGCAGCGAAAGAGGCGGCCATTCTAACGATTTTCAAAATAGTGTCAACCACTTTTTAAATTTCTTTTTTTGACCTCTCGACTTGACTTTGTTGCCTCTGACGCCTGTCAGCGCTTGCCCTGTCGATGGAGCGGCATTATAGAGATCTCTCTCACAGTGGCAAGCGCTTTTTTCATAAAATTGCAAAAATAACGGTTAAGTGCTGCATTCTCGAGCAAAGCTTTATTTATCCCACTTTACCCATATCTAAGGCACATCTTTTCCACTGAGTTATCCACAGCCGACTAGCGCTAATAAAAAAGAGGCTGTGATTCACATGCCTCTTTTTTCTTTTTTTGATCATTTTCTATTAAATACCAGAACCATGTTGTTCATGATCATCTTCATGAAGGCCACATTCTCGTTTCAAACCAAAAAATCGTGTTTCTTCTTCACTCATTCCCGGCTCCCATTTTCTGGTGGTATGAGTATCACCTACGGATAAGTAACCTTGGTCCCAAAGCGGATGGTATGGAAGATCAAACTCTTTTAGATAATAGTGAACATCTTTATTGGTCCAATCTACAATCGGTAAGAATTTAAACACACCATTTTGAATACCAAGGATAGGTAAGTTCGCACGCGATTGAGATTGCTCATGACGTAAACCAGAAAACCATGTATTCACTTGGAGATCATCCAATGCCCTATGCATTGGTTCTACTTTATTAATATGGTTGTACTTTTCTATACCTTCTATACCTTGTTCCCAGAGTTTTCCATAACGCGCCTCCTGCCACGCTGGAGAATGTTCTGCTTTATAGATTTGCAGATTAAGCCCCAAACGCTCAGTTAACTCATCAATAAAACGGTAGGTCTCAGGAAATAGGTATCCAGTGTCGGTCAAAATTACTGGAGTCTCTTTCTTCTCTGTCGATACCAAATGCAGCATCACTGCAGCTTGGATACCAAAACTAGAAGATAAGGCATGAGTCCCCGGCAAGTTATCTAAAGCCCACTGAACACGCTCTTGCGCGGTCAATGTTTCCAAATACTGATTGACGTTTTGAAGGCGAAGCACACGCTCCACCTTAGACAAAGAGAGCAATTCTGATAGCTCTGGAACAGAATACTGAGAATTAGGCATGAAAATCCCTCTTTGATACGACGACTTCATCGATGATGCCTGCTCGGATAGTAAAGTCACCAAAACATTCACCAGCTAGACGCTCTTGAGCCCAACGCCCCACCAGCTCATCAATATCCGTGAGAATCTGCTCTACCGTAATATTCTCTTTATACATCTTCGGCACTCGAGTCCCTGCTCGGTTACCACCTAAATGAAGGTTATACCGACCTGGAGCCTTACCCACCATACCAATTTCAGCTAACATTGCACGACCACACCCGTTAGGACAGCCCGTTACACGTAAAATGATATTGTCTTCTTTTGGTAGGCCGTGTTTTTCCAGAATGCCTTCCACCTGAGTAACGAAATCAGGTAAGAAACGTTCTGCTTCCGCCATCGCTAATGGGCAAGTTGGAAAAGCCACACATGCCATTGAGTTCTTACGTTGCTCTGAAACCGAGTCATCCATTAAGCCGTGTTCACGAGCAATGCGTTCAATTTCATCTTTTTGCTCAGCAGGTACTCCCGCAATGATCAGGTTTTGGTTGGCGGTCATGCGGAAATCACCGTGGTGAATTTTCGCAATTTCAGCGACACCGGTTTTCAGCGGACGGCCAGGGTAATCCAACAAACGACCATTTTCGATAAACAGAGCTAAATGGTATTTACCATCGATACCTTTGGTCCAACCAATACGATCACCGCGACCAGTAAATTCATATGGACGAATCGCTTCAAATTGAACACCAGCTCGACGCTCAACTTCCGCTTTAAACACATCAATACCAACGCGATCTAATGTGTACTTGGTTTTCGCATTTTTACGATTAGAACGGTTACCCCAATCACGTTGCGTGGTTACCACCGCTTCTGCAATCTTCAGCGTATTTTCTAAAGAGATATAACCGAATTCATCAGCACGGCGTGGATACGTTGAAGTATCACCATGCGTCATTGCCAAACCACCACCAACAAGAACGTTAAAGCCCACCAGCTTGCCGTTATCAGCAATCGCAATGAAATTCAAATCGTTCGCGTGAACGTCAACATCATTTTGTGGCGGGATAACAACGGTTGTCTTGAACTTACGCGGTAGATAAGTGCTACCCAAGATAGGCTCTTCATCAGGACCTTCTAGCTTTTCACCATCTAACCAAATCTCAGCATAAGCACGCGTTTTTGGAAGCAAATGTTCACTGATCTTTTTCGCCCATTCGTAGGCTTCTTGGTGCAATTCAGACTCAACAGGGTTAGTCGTACATAACACGTTACGGTTCACATCACCTGCAGTTGCTATGGAATCAATCCCAATCTGATGCAGCATTTTATGCATCATCTTAATGTTTGGTTTAAGTACACCGTGAAATTGGAAGGTTTGACGCGTCGTCAAACGAATACTCCCGTACATAGTGTGCTCGGCAGCAAACTTATCGATCGCTAACCATTGCTCGGGCTTAATTACCCCACCAGGCATACGAGCGCGTAGCATCACATTATGTAGCGGCTCAAGTTTTTGTTTCGCACGTTCAGCACGAATATCACGGTCATCTTGTTGATACATACCGTGGAAACGGATTAACTGGAAGTTATCTGATGTAAATCCGCCAGTAATTCGATCTTGTAGATCCTGCTCGATCGTACCACGTAGGAAGTTACTCTCTCCTTTAAAGCGCTCATTATCCGCAAGTGGACCAAGCACCTCGCCTAACACTTCTTGTACTTTGGTTTCTGGATTAATGCTCATTAGTATACGTCCCTTTGGTAACGTTTCGCTTTACGCAGTTCATTTAGGAATTCCTCAGCTTGCTCCTGAGTTAAACCACCTTCTTGTTTAGCTACAGTAATCAATGCATCATGAACATCTTTGGCCATGCGAGTCGCATCTCCACAAATGTAGATATAAGCTCCTTCTTGAAGCCACTGCCAAACCTGCTGTGCTTCTTCCAAAATACGATGCTGTACGTAAACTTTTTCATGCTGATCACGGCTAAATGCCACATCAAGACGAGTAAGCACTCCATCTTTTAGATACTTCTGCCACTCAACTTGATATAAGAAGTCCTGCGTAAAAGTTCTATCACCGAAGAACAACCAATTCTTACCAGCGGCACCTCGATTATCACGCTCTTGAATAAAACTGCGGAAAGGCGCAATCCCAGTTCCTGGACCAACCATAATAATTGGAGCGTTATCGTCTTCAGGCAATTTGAAGTTATTGTTGTGCTCAATGAACACCTTAACGTTATCGCCTTCTTCTAGACGACGGGTTAAATAACTTGATGCGCCGCCCTCGCGAACCTTACCATCGTAATCGTATTCAACCACACCAACAGTAAGATGAACTTCCTCATCTACTTCGGTTTGGCTTGATGCAATAGAGTACAGACGCGGAGTTAAACGACGTAATAGCGACACAAGTTGCTCAGCAGAGAGTTTGACCGGATATTGATGTAATACATCGACAATCTGAGTCTTACCAGCAAAGTCACGAAGCTCATCTTTATCAGCCACCAGCTTCTGCAAATCTGCATTTTCAACAAGCTCACTTAATTTATTGATAAATTGCGGATTCGCGGCGGTAATTTCAAATTTCGAAACAAGCGCACTATGAATTGAAAGGCTTTCACCCTCCACATCAACACTCTCTACTCCAGAAAGACCGACAGCACTGAGAATCTCATTGGCTAATTCAGAAGAGTTTTCATACCAAACACCAAGTGCATCACCCGGTTGGTAATGGATACCCGACTCTGCCAGATCAATTTCTACATGACGAACATCTTTACCTGAGTCTCGCCCAGTAATTTTTTGGTTAGTAAGCAGGCTTGCGATAAATGGATTCTGTTTGGTGTAATTAGAATGAGCTGTACTTTGTGCAGTTGCAGCAGTCGCAATACTTGCGGCTGCACTTGCCAGAGTTTCTTTTACCAAAGTAATCGCTTTAGCTGACCACTCTTGCGCTGGAGCGTCATAATCAACGTCACAATCGACACGGTCGATAAAACGTTTTGCCCCCTGTTTTTCTAAAAATTCATCGAAGTCTTTCCCTGTTTGGCAGAAAAACTCATAACTTGAGTCTCCCAACGCCAACACGCCATATTGTAAGTTTGGCAATTTAGGTGCTTTCTTCGATTGAAGGAATTCATGTAACGCCAATGCATTATCCGGCGCTTCACCTTCACCGTTGGTTGATGAAACAATAATAACATGCGTTTCTTTGGCTAAATCTTTACCTTTATAGTCACTTGCATCCACTAAGGATACAGGGATACCGGCATTACTTGCCTGTTCTTTCAATGCTTCCGCCACGCCTTTGGCGTTACCGGTTTGAGAAGCATAAATAATAGTGAGTTTGCCAGCTGGCGTTGCAGCTGCTTGAGCAGATGGTGCAATCGCGACGTTCGACGATTGACTTAATCCCCAAAAATAACCACTCACCCACGCCAATTGCGTCGATGAGAGTTGCGAAACGGTTTCTTGCAACTGATTCAGTTGCAAATCATTTAGAGGACTCGCTAAACCAGCTATTTCTTTTGATGTGGTATTTCCTGAAGACATTGTCACGACTTCCATATTCATTGCGTGACGATAGATTAACCACTCATCCTAATAACAAGAAAGAATAGATAGGTATGTTTTATAACTTTTTGGAAGAAATAAAGCTGTAACTCAAAATTCGCGTGATTCAACTCTAACCTGATTAAAGCCGACTTCCATCGCGGATTCAGACGCCAAATCTAAGTTATCGTATTGGCATTCGCTTCCCGTAGCATCGGTTAAAAGTACGAATCCACCACGTTGATGCCTAAACTCAACAATCCAAGCACCATCTTGAGTTGAAGGTTCAATAATCGCTTCGATAAGCTGTTTTTCTTGAAACAGCGATTTTAATTCAGTAATCGTCATGTCTCATCCCACCCTATCCACCATATTGATAGATTAAAGATGGTCGACATCTACGATAAAATCCAGTTTATTTACAACTTCAACAATAGCAAGAGTTAAGCTTACAGAGTCACATCAGAAAATAACTCTAGCCCCAATAAACAACCCTGATGATGTAATTGATCTAGGATCACTGACAATACTAGGAATCGCCAAATTATTTAATTCCACTTTCGATTCCCGATAACCGGCTCGTAACGCTAACGTTCCCATATTAATCGGTATTTGCCATTGCACACCCATTGACATATCTCGATAACGCACATTGTCTCCCCCCAAATGCGCGATATCCATTTCAGCAAAAGCATCGATAACCATATAGGGGATCGCAACTTCACCATAGGAATGAAATGTCACTGTTGTCGCATTAAAATGGTACATCTGCAAGTTAGCCCCTACATAGAAGCCGTCCTTAAAACGAGAGACTTTTACACCGGTATCAACTCGATACAACTCAGTGTTTAGAACAGAATAGTAGAAGAGATAGCTATAGCGGTCGTAAGCCATATCGTCTTCAACTAAATTGGTATAATGAAAAGCCCAATTGGGAAGAAAAGGAAACTGATGCTCAAACGCAATATATAACGAAGGCACATTAGATGGCTCAGTTTCCGAACCTGAGCCTTGAGTTTCTGCTAGCCAAACATCAGTTCCTACTTGTCCTGAGTAGAAACTATCTGCACTCCACGCAGGGAGAGATAGAGCTAAAGGTATAAAAGCCCCATATCTTACACAGTATTTCCTCATCAACGAACTCCACACCTTTCACAGTTACCGTTCCTTGTACGTAAGTATCAGTATAGTGGAAAGAAAATGAGTTGTTATGGGACTGAAGATTATGCGATCACGCTCTTCCGTAACGGCGATATAACCATATCCCCGCACAAACCAAAATTAACCAAGGTAGAATCTTAAAGACAGTACCTAACATACTGAGTAAAAAAACAATAGCCAAAGCAACCGCGAGAGAAATTATCAAGTTCAACTTGCTAATCCCCAAGCTCCACAAAGTGGCAAAAAAAGAAAATAAAAAAATAGCCGCGTACATAATCGTCCTCTAACGTTGTTATTTGGAACAGTGACTACTGTTCTCTATCATTATTTTTTATTGATGCGCATTCTAAATGACAAAAAGCCAAACCTAGATAGGTATGGCTTCTTCTTTTTATTCATTCACCGATTTATGAATAAAGATCACACATCCAGTTCTTGATACGGAATTTTAGCTAATGCTTGTTCCAAAACCTCAATACCGGCACCGGGTTTATGTGCGTTTTCACTGATGTAACGACGCCATTGACGAGCTCCAGGCATATTTTGGAATAACCCAAGCATATGACGAGTGATATGACCTAAATAACTGCCATTAGATAAACACGCTTCAATGTATGGGTACATCTCTTTCACAATGTCAGAGCGTTTCTTCACAGAGGTATCGACACCAAAAATCTCTTGGTCAACTTGTGCCAAGATATATGGATTTTGGTAAGCCTCTCGACCAATCATCACACCATCTAAATGGGTTAAGTGCTGTTTGGCTTCATCCAGCGTTTTAACACCACCGTTAATAGCAATCGTCAACTCTGGAAAATCTTTTTTAATTTGGTATGCACGCGGGTAATCCAAAGGTGGAATCTCTCGGTTCTCTTTGGGACTAAGACCACTTAACCATGCTTTACGAGCGTGGATAGTAAACTGTTCACATCCACCTTTTTCTGACACAGTCGCGATGAAGTTGGTCAAAAACTCATATGAGTCCAAATCATCAATACCGATACGAGTTTTAACGGTCACAGGAATATCCACCACCGCTTTCATCGCAGCAATACATTCCGCCACCAATTCAGCCTCTGCCATTAAGCATGCGCCAAAGCGTCCATTTTGTACGCGATCAGAAGGACACCCTACGTTTAAGTTCACTTCATCGTACCCACGCTCTTGAGCTAACTTAGCACAGTGCACCAAATCCACTGGATTAGAGCCACCTAACTGCAGAGCAAGCGGATGCTCTTGCTCGTTATAAGCAAGGAAATCCCCTTTACCATGAATGATTGCACCGGTAGTTACCATCTCGGTATACAGCAATGTTTGCGACGTCATTAAACGGTGAAAATAACGACAATGACGGTCGGTCCAATCGAGCATAGGAGCAACAGATAATCGTTGCATAACAAAGTCTTTCGTAAGATCAGGTGTTGACACTGATGTACCTCAATTATTCACTCTTAGGAAAATCATCATGCTCAAAGAGCTTTTAGATCATCGCTACTCAAAAACTATTAGAAGTGCCTACGCACCTTTATCTTCGGCGGATTATACACACTGAACACCTATCGTGCAGAACAAATATCCACCTTAATAACCGAGAAGTGCCTTTTGAGAAGAGCAGAGCATCAAAACCTTGTCACCGCCACTCACTTTAGTCATATCGTAATTGACTGATAAATGGTATTGTTCGATCATCAAAGTGAATACTTTTCCCTTATCGATGAGAATATCGATGTTAGTGATTGAATAAAGCTCTGCTATTTCTCTAATGCAAAACGATATTCACCGTGAAATGGTATATGATTACTAGAGTCCAACAGCAATGGTGATAAATTTGGACAATAAGCTAACTCAGCAAATTGAAGAAATCTGTGCAGCAAGAGGAGTCAGGCTTACTACACAACGTAAGCGTGTCTTTGAGCTGATTTGTTCCAGTAAAAAAGCATCTAGTGCTTACGAGCTTCTTGAAGATCTTAAAGAAAGTGAACCTCAAGCAAAGCCTCCTACAGTTTATCGTGCACTCGACTTTTTAATGGAACAAGGCTTTATTCACCGAGTAGAGTCTACCAATAGTTTTATCTCATGCTGTTCTTGTAACGCACATAAGCACTTCTCACATCTATTGATATGTGACAAATGCGGTAACGTTATTGAACTGCAAAATGATACTCTTGTAGCTCTATTGGAAGAAAATGCGGAGAAACACGGCTTTACCATTCAGAACCATGTTATTGAATCACATGGTGTTTGCCAGTCATGTTCCTCTAAATAATGGATTAAACGAATAGAAGAAGGTTATGCGAGCTGAATTTGTGAACCCGTTTTTAGCTTCATTGATGAATGTGCTAAAAACCATGGCTTCCTTAGAATTGAAGCCACAAAAACCTCGTCTGAAGAAAGATGAGATCGCTCGGGGAGATATCTCTGGGCTGATAGGCATGGTAGGTCCTCAAACAAGGGGCTCAATGTCGATAACTTTTGACGAAAGCTTAGCCTTTGAAATTATGCAAAACATGCTAGGTGAACGGCCTAACAGCATTAATGAAGAAGTAACCGACATGGTTGGTGAAATAACCAACATGGTGACTGGTGGTGCAAAGCGTATTCTAGCCGAAAGTGGATTTGATTTTGATATGGCAACGCCAGTTGTCGTATCAGGCAGAGGCCATACCATTCGTCATAAATGTGAAGGCTCGATTATCCTTATGCCATTTGCATCTCAATGGGGTAATGCATTTATCGAGATTTGCTTCGAATAATATTGGCAATCCCAACACAAATAGAATTAAAAAAGCTGATGGTGCAAACCATCAGCTTTTTTATTAGTCATCATTAGCGCTCTATGGTTAGAGCGCTAATCAAGATTAATCACGCAGTTGTTTAAATGCGTTGATCAAGCCATTAGTAGAACTATCGTGAGAAACGACTTTACTACCATCAACCAATTCAGGCAGGATTTGGTTTGCAAGTTGTTTACCTAACTCAACACCCCACTGGTCAAAGGTAAAGATGTTCCAAATGACACCTTGAACAAAGATCTTATGTTCGTAAATCGCAATAAGGTTACCTAGTGAACGAGGAGTGATCTCTTTAACCAAAATAGAGTTGGTTGGACGGTTACCTTCAAAGACTTTGAAAGGTACTAGTGCTGCAATCTCATCTTCTGATTTACCCGCTTTTACTAATTCTTCACGAACGGTTTCTGCAGATTTACCAAATGCCAATGCTTCAGTTTGAGCAAAGAAGTTAGACATCAGTTTTTGATGGTGATCGCCAGTTGGGTTGTGAGTTTTCGCCGGAGCAATAAAGTCACACGGGATCATTTTAGTACCTTGGTGGATCAACTGGTAGAACGCGTGTTGACCGTTAGTGCCTGGTTCGCCCCAAATGATAGGACCGGTTTGGTAAGTAACAGCGTCACCATTACGATCGACAAATTTACCGTTCGATTCCATGTTACCTTGTTGGAAGTAAGCCGGGAAACGGTGCATGTATTGGTCGTAAGGTAGAATAGCTTCTGTTTCAGCACCGTGGAAATTGTTGTACCAAATGCCGATCAGAGCCAAGATCACTGGAATATTTTGCTCAAGTGGAGTCTCCACAAAGTGCTTATCGATTTCATGCGCACCAGCTAGTAACTCAACATAGTTATCAAAACCAATAGAAAGAATAATGGATAGACCAATCGCTGACCATAGTGAGTAACGACCACCAACCCAGTCCCAAAACTCAAACATGTTTTCTGTATCGATACCAAATTCAGCAACTGCTTTACCATTGGTAGATAGAGCGGCAAAATGTTTTGCCACATGAGCTTCATCACCTGCTGCTTTCAAGAACCAATCACGAGCAGTGTGCGCATTCGTCATAGTTTCTTGAGTGGTAAATGTTTTTGAAGCAACCAAGAACAATGTGGTTTCTGGATCAACACCTTTCAACGTTTCAGCAATATGTGTGCCGTCAACGTTAGAAACAAAATGCATGGTTAGATGGTTTTTGAAAGGTACTAGCGCTTCAGTCACCATGTAAGGACCAAGGTCTGAGCCACCGATACCGATGTTCACTACGTCAGTGATTGCCTTACCAGTAAAACCTTTCCACTCACCAGAAATAACGCGTTCTGAAAAAGACTTCATTTTTTCTAGAACCGCATTTACTGCTGGCATTACATCTTGGCCATCAACATACACTGGAGTATTGCTGCGGTTACGAAGTGCCGTATGAAGAACGGCACGATCTTCAGTACGGTTAATTTTTTCACCACTAAACATGGCCTTAATTGCACTTTGAATATCCACTTCTTTGGCTAGTGCAAACAAGCGCTGCATGGTTTCTTCGTTGATAAGGTTTTTTGAATAATCCACTAACAGATCAGAACCGAAGCTAGCTGAGAATTTAGCAAAGCGTTCGCTGTCTTCAGCAAACAATGATTTTAAGTTCATGTCTTGCGCGGTTTCAAAATGCGCAGTCAACGCTTTCCAAGCTTCAGTTTGCGTTGGATTGATATTTTTTAGCATGGTATCTATCCCGATATAGCAGTTGGTCTTATTCCTCCAGCAGAAATCTACCTTTGGAATCCCCGATAAAAAAAAGAAAAAATACCGTGATCTAAAGGTCACAGTTTTGTAATACGTTTTCGACGACCGAGTATGACTGACCTTACTCATCTCCACATTGAGTTAAGTCAGTAACCCATAGGAATCGCCTCATTATATTGCAATCGATCCACGCCCACCATAACGCTATACTGTCGAACAAACAATAGCCTACGGAGCGCTCACCATGTGGCAGCAGCACACTATCCTATTACCCGCTTATCCTCGTGGATTTCACTTAATTACTCGTGATATCGAACAGCAACTGCCTAGACTGAAAGAAGTATCGGTGGGATTACTGCACTTATTTATCCAACATACATCGGCAAGTCTTACCATTAATGAAAATGCTGATCCTACCGTACGCGGAGACATGGAACGCTACTTTAATCACGTTGTGCCTGAAAGAGCATCTTACTTTCAGCATACCTATGAAGGTGATGATGATATGCCTGCGCACATTAAGGCATCACTTTTAGGTGCCAGTGTGACAATCCCCATCCACAACGGGTCATTGGCTTTAGGAACATGGCAGGGTATTTACCTTGGGGAGCACCGAGACTTTGGCGGTCAAAGACGCCTTATCGCGACGATCCAAGGTGAATAAACAAAGCAGGCCTATTGGCCTGCTTTGTAATGGTAAGACATCGCAACTCGAGCGGTAAGTTTAGTCACTAACTCATAGCCTAGCGTACCGATATGAGAAGCTACCACTTCAACGGGTAACTGCTCTCCCCATAAAATCGCTTCATCACCCACTTTATCCTGTGCGTTAGGGCCAAGATCAACCGTCAGCATATCCATTGAAACTCGTCCCGCAATTGGTACAGTACGACCATTGACCACAACTGGTGTTCCACTTGGCGCGGTTCTAGGGTATCCATCGCCATAACCAATCGCAATGACACCAATACGAGTATCACGCTCACTTTTCCAAATGGTGCCGTAACCAATCGACTCCCCTGCCTTAACGTCACTCACTGCGATCAAATGTGACTTCAGAGTCATCACTGGACGATATCCCATGTCAGCAGCATTTTTCTCAACGAATGGTGACACACCATACATGATGATTCCAGGACGCACCCAATCAAACTGGCTTTCAGGCCATGCTAGTAATCCAGCGGAAGCTGCCATGGAGCGTTCACCTTGCTCATCATCCGTCAATTGACGAAATCGAGAAATTTGCTCCGTAGTCATGGTGTTATCGAGCTCATCAGCACAGGCAAAATGGCTAATATAACGAAGAGGTTTAACAACATTCGGACAGGCTTTTAAGCGGCGAACAAAATCAGAGTAGTGTTCAGGCCGCACGCCAAGGCGATGCATACCACTATCAATTTTAAGCCAAACTGATACAGGCTGTTCTAATTCCGCTTGCTCTAAAGCGTCTAACTGCTCAACACAGTGAACGACTGTTTGAATGTTGTTAGTGGTGAGAACTGGAAGATCGACCGGAGAATAAAAACCTTCGAGCAACAAAATCGGCTTAACAATCCCACAAGCTCTTAGCTGCAATGCTTCTTCAATTCGTGCGACACCAAAGGCATCAACATTTGCATTTTGGGCAATGTCTCTTAAACCATGACCATATCCATTAGCTTTAACCACAGCCATGATTTTACTGTTAGGCGCCTGTTGCTTAATTTTGCCCAAATTAAATTGCAGCGCATCTAAATCAATGTGCGCTGTCGCCGCCTGTTTGTATTGCATAGTACTACTCATCATCGAATGCTGGTCCAGCATAATTATCGAAGCGGGAGAATTGACCTTGGAAAGTAAGACGCACCGAACCGATAGGACCGTTACGTTGCTTACCAATGATGATTTCAGCCGTCCCTTTTAAAGCGCTATCAGGGTGATACACCTCATCCCGGTAGATAAACATGATTAAGTCGGCATCTTGTTCAATAGAGCCTGATTCACGCAAATCCGAGTTTACCGGGCGTTTATCAGCACGTTGTTCCAATGAGCGGTTCAACTGAGAAAGTGCCACAACCGGCACATTCAGCTCTTTGGCTAATGCTTTTAATGAACGAGAAATTTCTGCAATCTCGAGTGTACGGTTATCCACCAAAGAAGGGACGCGCATCAACTGAAGGTAGTCGACCATGATCATGGATATGCCGCCATGCTCGCGGGCGATACGACGAGCACGAGAACGCACTTCGGTTGGTGTTAAACCTGAGCTGTCATCAATGTACATGTTTTTCTTCTCCATAAGTCGTCCCATGGTAGAAGAAATCCGCGCCCAGTCTTCATCGTCCAACTGACCTGTACGAATACGAGTCTGATCCACACGAGCTAAAGAGGCCAACATACGCATCATCAACTGTTCGGCAGGCATCTCCAAAGAGAAAATAAGAACGGGTTTGTCCTGAGCCATCGCCGCATTTTCACATAAGTTCATGGCAAATGTGGTTTTACCCATCGAAGGACGCGCTGCAACAATGATCAGATCCGAGCCTTGCAAACCCGCCGTTTTCTTGTTCAAGTCGGTAAAGCCAGTATCAACACCTGTCACACCGTCTTGTGGCATTTTATACAATAATTCAATGCGCTCTAGTGTCTTATTCAGGATATTATCAACGCTCTGCGGTCCTTCATTTTCAGAGGTACGTGCCTCGGCAATCGCGAAAACCTTACTCTCCGCCATATCCAGAAGGTCTTCCGATGTACGCCCCTGAGGGTCATAACCAGCATCAGCAATTTCATTTGCCACACCGATAAGGTTTCGCACCAAAGCACGCTCAGCCACTATCTCTGCATAAGCATTGATGTTTGCCGCACTTGGGGTATTCTTAGCTAGATCGGCAAGATAAGCGAAACCACCAACATCATCGAGTTGTTCTCTTAGTTCCAAAAACTCAGAGAGCGTAATAAGATCGAGAGGTTCGCTATTTTCAAGGATAGATTTTACCGCATCAAAAATCAGGCGATGAGGGCGACTATAAAAGTCCTGCGTGACCACTCTCTCAGAGACGGTATCCCAACGTTCATTGTCCAACAACAAACCACCGATGACAGACTGCTCTGCTTCAATGGAGTGTGGTGGTACTTTGATAGCATCAACTTGTGCATCAGATGGTTTACGGTTTCGATTTTCAGTTCGTGGTTCAGCCATGACTTCACTCTGTAACGCTTTAATGACCGCTTATTATAGCGGTATTAGATAATTTGTAATTACCGGATCGGAAGTTTGTGTGTTCTCAGGCAGAATTAACCTAAGCTTGACTAATATTCACCGTACAAACCCTATCATTCACTCAGTAAAATTAGAACATCAGAGGTTTTTGTGTCCAGATTTTGGCTTTTTAGTGTTAGTTTGTTGCTTTCGGGCATTGCTTGTGCCGAAGACACTACCCAGCCCCAAACCGAAGCACCCGAAAATACGGACATAAAAGTACCCTCACCATGGGAAGGTCAAGTTGAGCTAGGCTATCAAGCACATTCTGGGAATACTAATACAGAAGCCCTGAACACACTGTTACAAGCCAGCTACACCGAAGGACGTCACCGAACGACAGGGCAATGGAAGCTCTATAAATTAGTTCGTGAAACGTATAAAGATAAACGAAAATCGGACTATTCGCTGCAAAGTGACTACAAACTTGGTCCTAAGCGCTATTTATATGGCAGCTTTAAAGGTACCGACTCCAACTACACTGCTTATTACAAAGATTACACATTATCAGCAGGTCTAGGTTACCAATTGATGCACACCGAAAAAGTCACTTGGGAATTTGAATTAGGTCCTGGTTATCGGTATCAAGAACCTAATGTCGATGAAATAGACTCCAATGATGTCGTTTTTGATGATTTAATCCAAGAGCCAATTATTCGAGTGAACGTGAAAAATAATTGGGCGATAAGAAAGAATCTTAATTTTTATGCTGATGTTACCGTTGTAACAGGTGACAGTAACACAATCTATACAAGTGATGTCGGTATCACCAACAACATCACAGATGACATAGCACTAAAGCTAAGCCACAACTTGCAGTACTACGATAAAGTACCGGAAGGTCTGCTCAAACACGATGGTATATTTACCGTCAGTGTTCTTGTTTCGTTCTAATCCCAAATTACAGACATAAAAAAACACCAGCCGAGGCTGGTGTTTTTTTTAAGTCAGAATACCGAGAGATTACTCAGCAACAACTTGAAGTTTCACAGCTGCGAAAACTTCTGCGTGAAGTTGAACTTGGATTTCAAATTCACCAGTTGTGCGTAGTGCACCTTCAGGTAGACGAACTTCGCTCTTAGCAACTTCAACACCAGCGGCAGTGATCGCATCAGCGATGTCACGAGTACCGATAGAACCGAATAGTTTGCCTTCGTCACCAGCTTTAGAAGCGATAACTACAGCTTCTAGAGCGTTAAGTTTGTCAGCGCGAGCTTGTGCAGCAGCTAGAACTTCAGCAACTTTTGCTTCTAGTTCAGCACGACGAGTTTCGAACATTTCAACGTTAGCTTTAGTTGCCATAACAGCCTTACCTTGAGGGATAAGGAAGTTACGAGCGTAACCAGATTTAACGTTAACTGTATCGCCAAGGGTACCTAGGTGACCGATTTTATCAAGTAGAATAACTTGCATTGCTTAATCCTCTTTCTTAATAAACGGTGCCGATTACTGATGTTTGTCAGTGTAAGGCAGCAGAGCTAGGTAGCGAGCACGTTTGATTGCACGAGCTAGCTGACGTTGATATTTAGCGCTTGTACCAGTGATACGGCTAGGTACGATTTTACCAGCTTCAGTGATGTAGTTCTTAAGAGTTGCTACGTCTTTGTAATCAATCTCTTGTACGCCTTCTGCAGTAAAACGGCAGAATTTACGACGACGGAAGAAACGAGCCATGGGCTATCTCCTGATCTAAATATGAGTAATGTTGTCAGCATGTAGCATCATTTTTTTAGCCCTTTGCGGAGCTTTAGATAAGTCAGAATGTCTTACCTTGATGATACTTGCCTTGTACTAAATTCTGAGGTTTGGTTAGTGACTCACCACAAAAACTTTACTAATGCCGACTAAATTGTCTTACTGAGTTCAGTTTTTATTCTATTTCATGAAGTTAAAGTCAAAAGACGATATACAACACTCAACAACGTGGCTTCGAATTAGAGAATAAATAACAACGTTTTTTATATCTCACTTCGCATAGTCACAACGAAATTACTCAGCGTTAGCTTCTGATTTCACTTCGTCACGCTTAGTACGCTCTTCTTTAGCTTTAAGCATGATTGAAGCTTCAGTCACAGCGTGTTTAGTACGCATGATCATGTTACGTAGAACTGCATCGTTGAAACGGAAAGCAGTTTCTAGCTCATCGATAACTGCTTGGTCAGCTTCAACGTTCATAAGAACGTAGTGAGCTTTGTGCAGTTTGTTGATTGGGTAAGCCAGTTGACGACGACCCCAATCTTCTAGACGGTGTACAGTACCGCCAGCTTCAGTGATAGAACCAGTGTAACGTTCGATCATGCCAGCAACTTGCTCGCTTTGATCTGGGTGCACCATGAATACGATTTCGTAATGACGCATGTATTGCTCCTTACGGATTATTCAGCTTCCCAATTTGGCCCGGTCATCCAAAGGAAGCAAGGAACGAATGATAGTTAACCGAGAATAAAGGAGCACGAATTGTACAGAATCACTATGGAGTAAGCAAGAGAATTGTGAAGTGGGACGAGTTTAAAAGACAAAGCCCAAGCACATGCTTGGGCACATTATAGAAAAGTCGAAATGCTTAGTCTTCATCGACAAACTGCGCTTGTAGATAATTTTCCAAGCCAGTCATTTCAATGAGCCCTAATTGGGTTTCTAACCAATCGACATGTTCTTCTTCATCTTCAAGAATTTCTTGGAAGAGATCGCGAGAAACATAGTCACGAATATCTTCAGCATAGGCAATTGCATCACGCAAATCCGGGATTGCGACCATTTCCAATTTTAAGTCGCTTTCTAGCATTTCTTTGGTGTCTTCACCAATCATTAATTTGCCGAGGTCTTGCAGATTTGGCAACCCTTCTAAAAAGAGAATGCGTTCGACCAGATGGTCTGCGTGTTTCATCTCATCGATAGATTCATGATATTCCTTATCGGCAAGATGTTTTAAGCCCCAGTCTTTGTACATTCGGGCATGCAGGAAGTATTGGTTGATAGCAATGAGTTCATTGCCAAGAATTTTGTTGAGATGCTGAATTATAATTGGATCGCCTTTCATTGATATACCCTCCAGTTGGTTCTAATAACTTTAAGAACCAAAATCTAGAGTGTCAAAAAAAGAACAAAAAATAATCAACTGGCCTTTTGTAATTCTACTGGTTTTACCTGCTCTAAAATTTCTTTAGCTTGGCGTACACAGCGACCACACTGGCTCCCCAAAGCAGTACATTTTTTTATTCCACGAATATCCGTCACACCATGTTCAATGGCTAACTGCTTAATCTTTTTATCTGAAACACCGTGGCAGATACAAACGTACATAACATCATCTTCATATAAAAACTAAAGACAATATAAACAATAACTATTCTTATTTCCATAATTTATTGGCTAACTTTTATGCCAATAAATTATATATATATTTATCATTAAGTTATTCCAAACAACAAAAAGGGAAGCCGAAGCTTCCCTTTTCTATGCGAGGTTCGCAGAAAGATTATTGCAATTAAGCAACGATCTTAGCTACAACACCAGCACCTACTGTACGGCCGCCTTCACGGATCGCGAAACGTAGACCATCATCCATCGCGATTGGCGCGATTAGAGTTACTGTCATACGGATGTTGTCGCCTGGCATTACCATTTCTACGCCTTCTGGTAGCTGGATGTCACCAGTTACGTCAGTTGTACGGAAGTAGAACTGTGGACGGTAGCCTTTGAAGAATGGTGTGTGACGACCACCTTCATCTTTAGACAGTACGTATACTTCTGATTCAAAAGTAGTGTGTGGAGTGATTGAACCTGGTGCCGCTAGTACTTGACCACGTTCAACTTCGTCACGTTTAGTACCACGTAGTAGTGCACCAACGTTCTCACCCGCACGACCTTCGTCTAGAAGTTTACGGAACATCTCAACACCTGTACAAGTAGTTGAAGTTGTGTCGTGAATACCCACGATTTGTACTTCATCACCTACTTTTAGGATACCGCGTTCGATACGGCCAGTTACTACTGTACCACGACCTTGGATTGAGAATACGTCTTCGATAGGCATTAGGAATGGCTGATCTACTGCACGCTCTGGCTCTGGGATGTATTCGTCTAGAGCTTTCGCTAGTTCAACGATTTTCTCTTCCCATTGTGCTTCACCGTTTAGTGCGCCAAGTGCTGAGCCTTGGATTACTGGTAGGTCGTCGCCTGGGAAATCGTATTCAGTTAGAAGTTCACGAACTTCCATTTCTACTAGTTCTAGTAGCTCTTCATCATCAACCATGTCACATTTGTTCATGAATACGATGATGTAAGGGATACCAACCTGACGGCCTAGTAGGATGTGCTCACGAGTTTGTGGCATTGGACCATCTGTTGCAGCAACAACTAGGATACCACCGTCCATCTGTGCAGCACCTGTGATCATGTTTTTAACATAGTCAGCGTGTCCTGGACAGTCTACGTGTGCGTAGTGACGAGTTGGAGTGTCGTACTCTACGTGAGAAGTCGCGATTGTGATACCACGTTCACGTTCTTCTGGAGCGTTATCGATTGACGCGAAGTCACGAGCTGCACCGCCGTATACTTTAGAAAGTACAGTACAGATAGCTGCAGTTAGAGTTGTTTTACCGTGGTCAACGTGGCCGATAGTACCAACGTTTACGTGCGGTTTCGTACGTTCAAATTTTTCTTTAGACACGATCGTGTTCCTTCCTAGTTATGATTCACCCCAAGCACGTTGACTTGAGGCGCGCCAGAAATTGCTATTTTATGCGCCAACGCTCGTCAGCGCAATAGATTCATAATTAACCGCGCTCAGCAATGATTGCATCTGCAACATTTTTAGGCACTTCAGCGTACTCGGAGAATTCCATTGAGTACGATGCACGACCTTGAGTTGCAGAGCGCAGGTCAGTTGCGTAGCCAAACATTTCAGATAGAGGGACTTTAGCATGGACAATTTTTAGCCCTACAGGACCATCATCCATACCATCAATAAGACCGCGACGACGGTTAATGTCACCAACGACATCTCCCATCCAATCTTCAGGAGTGGTTACTTCAACTTTCATAAGCGGTTCAAGTAGCACAGGGGTTGCTTCAAGCGCCCCCTTCTTGAACGCCATCGAGCCGGCGATCTTAAACGCCATCTCGTTTGAATCGACATCGTGGAATGAACCATCGAATAGTGTTGCCTTAACATCCAATACAGGATAACCAGCCAACACACCGTTGTTCATTTGCTCCTCGATACCTTTCGCTACCGGGCCGATGTATTCTTTAGGGATTACACCACCCACGATTTCATCAACGAAGACAAAGCCTTCGCCAGGTTCAGAAGGTTCAATCTTCAGCCAAACGTGACCATATTGACCACGACCGCCTGATTGACGAACAAACTTACCTTCAACTTCCGCTTTACCACGAATGGTTTCACGGTACGCAACCTGAGGTTTACCCACGTTACAGTCAACGCTGAATTCACGTTTCATACGGTCAACGATGATGTCTAGATGAAGCTCACCCATACCCGAAATCAGCGTTTGACCTGTTTCGTTGTCTGTTTCAACGCGGAAAGATGGATCTTCTGCAGCTAGTTTACCTAGTGCAATACCCATTTTTTCTTGGTCAGCCTTAGAACGAGGTTCTACAGCGATCTGAATTACTGGCTCAGGGAATTCCATACGCTCCAAAATCACTTTGTGGTTTGGATCACATAAAGTATCACCTGTTGTCACATCTTTAAGGCCTATAGCAGCCGCGATGTCACCTGCGCGAACTTCTTTAACTTCTTCACGTTTGTTTGAGTGCATTTGCACGATACGACCAAAACGTTCACGTTTTTGTTTTACTGAGTTATATACAGCATCACCAGAGTTCACAACACCGGAGTAAACACGCATAAACGCTAGCGTACCCACAAATGGGTCGGTCGCAATCTTAAATGCTAACGCTGAAAATGGGGCGTTGTCGTCAGCAGGACGTTCAACTTCATTTTCATCGTCATCAATACCTTTGATAGCAGGGACTTCGGTTGGTGACGGTAGGTAGTCAATAACAGCATCAAGAACAGCTTGAACGCCTTTATTTTTGAATGCACTACCACAAGTAGCCAACACGATTTCATTATTAAGCGTACGCTGACGAAGACCTTGTTTGATCTCTGCTTCAGTTAGCTCACCTTCTTCAAGGTATTTATCCATTAACTCGTCGTTCGCTTCTGCCGCAGCTTCCACCATGTGGGTGCGCCATTCTTCTGCAAGTTCAACAAGTTCTGCTGGAATGTCTTCATGGGTATAAGTCATACCCTGATCTTCTTCATTCCAGTTAATGGCTTTCATCTTGATAAGGTCGATGACACCTTTAAACTCATCTTCTGCACCAATGTTTAATTGGATAGGGACAGGAGTCGCACCAAGACGATTTTTAATTTGGTCTACAACGCGTAAGAAGTCTGCACCTGCACGGTCCATTTTGTTAACGAATACCATACGTGGAACGTGGTATTTGTCAGCTTGACGCCATACAGTTTCTGACTGAGGTTCAACACCCGATGCACCACAGAATACAACAACAGCACCGTCAAGCACGCGAAGAGAACGCTCTACTTCAATAGTAAAGTCAACGTGTCCTGGGGTATCAATGATGTTAATTCGGTGTGGTTCAAATTGTGCATCCATACCACGCCAGAATGTCGTAGTCGCAGCGGAAGTGATAGTAATACCACGTTCTTGCTCCTGCTCCATCCAGTCCATGGTTGCAGCACCATCGTGAACTTCGCCAATTTTATGGGAAAGGCCAGTGTAGAACAGAATACGCTCAGTAGTGGTTGTTTTTCCTGCGTCTACGTGAGCACATATACCGATATTACGATAGAGCTCAATAGGAGTTTTCCTAGCCACGATTGTATCCTCTTACTAAGGTTAACCTTAGATTGTAGAAATGTGCTGCGAGAGAACCTCGCAGCACAGAAGGCATTACCAGCGGTAATGTGCGAACGCTTTGTTCGCTTCTGCCATACGGTGAACGTCTTCACGTTTCTTAACAGCAGTACCTTTGTTTTCAGCAGCGTCTAGCATTTCAGCAGCTAGGCGACCAGCCATAGATTTTTCACCACGCTTACGCGCAGCTTCAACCAACCAACGCATAGCAAGTGCGTTACGGCGAACCGGACGTACTTCTACTGGCACTTGGTAAGTTGAACCACCCACACGGCGAGATTTAACTTCTACCGCTGGGCGAACATTTTCAAGAGCTTCTTCAAATACAGCTAGGTGGTCTTTACCAGACTTTTCAGCCATAGTGTCTAGTGCAGTGTAAACGATTTTCTCTGCAGTAGATTTTTTACCGTCAACCATTAGGATGTTAACGAATTTTGCCAGCAGTTCAGATTTGAACTTTGGATCTGGAAGGATCTTACGCTGACCAATAACGCGACGACGTGGCATGGATTTATCTCCGTTGTCTTCTTCAGGTTTTATCCAAAACTTTTCAGTTTTTTCAAAAAATTCAAAATAATTTAGTGTTTGGCCTTACTTAACGGATTCCATTAAGACTTAGGACGTTTCACACCGTACTTAGAACGACCTTGTTTACGGTCATTTACGCCTGCACAGTCAAGTGCACCGCGAACAGTGTGGTAACGCACACCTGGAAGGTCTTTAACACGACCACCACGGATTAGAACAACTGAGTGCTCTTGAAGGTTGTGGCCTTCACCGCCGATGTATGATGTTACTTCGAAGCCGTTTGTCAAACGTACACGACAAACTTTACGAAGTGCTGAGTTAGGTTTTTTAGGTGTAGTAGTGTAAACACGAGTACATACACCACGTTTTTGTGGGCACGCTTCTAGTGCAGGCACGTTGCTTTTAACAACTTGCTTTGCACGAGGTTTACGTACCAACTGGTTAATAGTTGCCATTAACTAGCTCCTGATTTACTTAAAGTAAGCTTTGTGAAAAATCTATCCCTACCTAAATAGGGACGCAAAATTCTATGCAGCCGTTGAGGGTGTGTCAAGAAATATACAGATCTTTTTTCACCATATGAGGCAGAAAAATGAGAATCAAAAAGAGTATACAGTCATAGTGCTTACCAAGTAATTGACTGCTTATATTGTTCTGTAAGCTCTACAAACCCCAACATATCAACTACCTTCACTAAAGGGGATGCTTTTTCACTCCAACCTCTCGCATCGAGATCCTCTGATAATACGTAGGTTAAGCTATGCTCAGACAAGAGCGAAAAGGCTGATGAACGCTCACTGGCAGCATATACTGCGGCCTCAGTGAGAAGTAACGCATCTTCTTTTTGCAGTAGTGATATTACCAAAGGCAGCTTATCGATGCTCTTAACAATGTATAACATCGTCCCCCCTAGTAATTAATGATTTTATCGAACCGAGACAAACGTAGAGCGAACTGATTACGCTCAATAATCTCACCATCAATCACCAACTCATTGGCATCGATACCCCATTCAATAAGGCTATCTTGGCAAATGACTCGATCCTCGATGTCATAGAGATCCAGCAATTTAAATGCACTGATGTAATTCCGACTAAGAATAAGATCGGGCTGCTGGTCACGTAGCAATTGCAAAACGCCTTCACCAATAAAGAATACACTTATCTCTTCACTGTACGCAGAAGCGGCTAATACCGCATCTAACGCTTCGCGCCCAGCTGAAGTTTGGTGTGGTGAGGAATGGAAAACGAAAGCTAATTTACTCAAAACTGCACCACCCGATCCTGAGTTAACAATGCTTCGGCCAAACTACCTAATCCACTTTGTGTAAAGGTCTGAGCTAAATTACTTTGCTTGAGGGAATGTTGCTGTGCTTCTTGGTCACCGACAACCCCTCTCCGGAGAGAAGCGGCAACGCAAGTTTCTAAGCGCACTTGATGCTCAAGAGACAAATCCTGCCATGCTTTGACTAAATCAAACTCATCGTTAGCTGGCACAGTTAACGCTGAACCATTAAGAACACCTTCTTGATAAAAAAAGACGCTAGACAACGAGTGTCCTTTGGCTAACAAGGCTTGCGCAAACAAATAGGCGTTACGTGCCGATTGAGTACCATAAGCCGGTCCATTCACTAACAACGTATAGGTCAGTGGTGTCACAACAGAACTCACTTGTCATCTTCCTCAGTCTTACGCTGACGAATATAAAGGTAGACAGTATGTTTTGAAATATTTAGCCGGTCTGCAACACGGTTTATCGCATCTTTAATGTCAAAAATCCCTTTATCGAATAACTCCATCACAATCTGACGATTCTTAGTATTATTCGATACCGATTTATCGGCATTAATTTCTTCGATGGTACGCTCAACCGTTTGATCCACCAGCTCTTCAACATCACTGGCGAAATTAACATTGGACGCAGCCGCCTGGGCTTCAGGCGTAGGCAAAAATGAATTGAGGATTTGGGAGAATGGCGCATCCAAATTCACGTTGATGCAAAGCAATCCAATGACTCGATTATCGCCATTGCGTATAGCAACGGTAATCGACTTCATCAAAACTCCTCCTTTCGCCCGAGTAAAGTAGGAACGAGAAAAATTACGTTCCGACCCTTCAATGTCTTTCAGCATTTTAAGGGCTAAATCGGTGATAGGAGACCCAACTTGGCGTCCGGTGTTCTCTCCGTTAGCGATCTTCACTGCAGAGGTATTAAGATCTTCCAGTGAATGCAAAACGATTTCACAAAAGGGACCAATCAAACTGGCGATGCCGTCTACCACTGCTTCATAAGATTTAAGAATCACTTTGTCATGTTGAGTAAAAGGCTTCACATGCACGGATTCCATCTCCAACAGCAGATCAGGATTAATGGTTTCTGTGGTAGTCACTGTTTTTGACCTTAGAACAATAATTCAACAAATTAGGGTAAGTTTATCAGAAAATTTTAATATTGGTTTGCTCTATATTATCAACAAGTGACGTAGAACAATTTATATCGTCTTCGCAATATAAAAAGGGCCTGTAAAACAGGCCCTTTAGCATCAATCAGTAAAAACCAAGATTACTTTTTAGCTTGAGGCTTATTCGCTGCCTTTGCATCCGGTTTTTCAATTTTCAACAATTCAACTTCAAATACAAGCGTTGAATTACCAGGGATAGTTGGCGTTGCTTGTGCGCCGTAAGCCAATTGTGGTGGGATAACAAATTTGTATTTCGCACCAACTTTCATCAGTTGAACACCTTCGGTCCAACCAGGAATCACTTTGTTTAGTGGGAATGTTACTGGCTCACCACGATCATATGAACTATCGAACGTAGTACCGTCCACTAGCGTACCTTTGTAATGAACTTCAACCGTATCGGTCGCTTTAGGTGATTCACCAGAACCGGCTTTTTCTACTTGGTACATCAAACCAGACTTAGTGGTTTTAACACCTTTCTCTTTAGCGAATTTAGCGCGGAAATCCGCACCTGCTTTCTCATTAGCTGCTGCTTTCTCTTCTTGTTGAGCTTTCATCTTTTCAGCAACACGTTTATCAAGACCTTGTAGAACTTCACGAGTCTCTTCGTCTTTCATGCCCGCTTTACCAGCAAATGCATCTTCAATACCTTGCAGAACAATATCTTTGTTCAGCTCAATACCAATTTCTTTTGGTTTTTCTAGACTAGTGGATAGGTAATTCGCAAATGACACACCAATAGCGTAAGCTGCTTTGTCATCGTCTGATTTAAAGTTTACTGCGCTTTGCGATTGCTCAGTAGCTGGTTTAGTGTCAGCTTTTGTAGGTTCATCTTTCTGGCAGCCAACAGCTAACATAACGGTAGCGGCAAGCAGTGACACTTTAAATAATGATTTCATCAAATTCTCCAATTATTCGGCAGTCCTATTGGATTGTGCACAAAACTGAGTTTTCCATTGGTGCACAACGCACAATTGTACCAATATAGCTTTATGTTATGCGATTGTCTTTATACTAAGTGGAATATTAAACGTGAAACCAATAATTTCTCATCTCATCCTATATACGTTTGTCATCATGACGTTAACTGGGTGTTTTTTCACGAGTAATTCTGTTGAAGAATGGGATCTCGAGCCCAATGGTTCCACCGCTTTTGGCTTAAGTCGCGACGGACGCTTTGCTCTAATTTACTCGAAAGAACATCAATTAATATTGTGGGATCTAACAGAACGTAAACGTCTGGCCGATTTAGGCGCACAAGATCCCGACGCCAATACGGTGATTAACATACGTATCTCAGATAACGATCGCTATGCGGTGACGGCTACTCAAGCCGACTTCGCTGTTTGGGATTTGGGCATGGCACAGGCAAAAGGACTGTGGTCAGTGTCTGACGGCCTAATCCGCGATATAGATATATCCAGTGACGGACAGCAAATTCTATTGGGATTATCCAATGGAAAAGCCATCTACGTCGACTTAGTCAGCGGGAGACGTATAGAGTTCCTTGCTCATAATGAGAAAGTGAACACCGTTGCGCTTTCTCCTAACGGTCGATACGCCTTAACTGGGGGCAATGACTACATTGCTTATCTCTGGGATACCCAAACCGCTCAAATCATCTTAACGTTTAAACATGAACACAGAGTGAATAGAGTCGCGTTGCAGCGTGATGGAGAGTACGCGTTTACGTCAGATGACGGAAAGGACGCGTTTATTTGGAATTTGAAAACCGGCAAAAAAGAAGCAACCTTAAGCAGTTTTTCGCGTCAGTTAATCTTCTCTAGTGCCCGTTTTAGCGATGATGGCCGATACTTAATTACAGGAACACCTTCAAGTCGTATCGACATTTGGAATACCCATACAGGCAAACGCCAAGACTCTTTTGAAACCAAACCTAGAAAAGATGCACGACCTCCTCGAGCGGTAGTGTATGATGCCACATTAGATAAACAACAACGCATTATCTCAGCGTCTTCCGCTGGGATTGCTCAAGCTTGGAAATTCGAAGAGTAATCATGACAGATGAATCAACGACACAACTGCAACAACGTATAGACGATTTAGAATGCCAACTCGCCTTTCAAGAGCAGACCATTAGCGAGCTCAATGATGCATTGAGCCAACAGCAATTAACGATCAGCAAGATGCAAGATCAGATGAGATACATGGTGGGAAAAATCAAAAATATGAGTTCCTCAAATATCGCCGATCAATCGGAAGAAACACCACCACCGCACTATTAATGATCCTTGCATCATATCAATCGGCATAAAATTCGATAGTAATTTCATGGAATTGCTTACAAAAAGAAATGAGCCATCACCACGCCAGCAACCACTAAACAACCACCTATGCGGCGTAATTGCTGGTCTGGTTGCTGGCTCAATTGTGCGATCATAGCTCTCCACCCTTGTGGTGCCAACAAAGGACCAATACCTTCAATAATCAACACCACACCAAGCACACCCAATACAGTTTTCATATCACGCCCACCTCATTTCCCCAAATTGATTGAACCAAGATAACCCATTGTTTTTTGTATACCTATCTGGCAATAGAACAAAAAAGGCCCCTTTCGGGACCTTTTGTTATATGGGTTAGAACTTGCCGTTATTTCGATTTCACAGTGCCTTTAGCATCGTTCATGTATTTGAAGAAATCACTCTTCGGATCAAGAACTAAGATATCACTCTTACTGTCGAATGATTTCTCATATGCCTGCAATGAGCGAAGGAAACTAAAGAACTCTGGAGATTCGTTGTACGCGTTAGCGTAAATCTTAGCAGCTTTAGCGTCTGCACCACCACGTGTTACACGTGCTGTTTTATCTGCTTCTGCCAAGATAGTTGCCACTTCAAGTTCTGCTTGAGCACGAATAACTTCGGCTTTTTCACGACCTTGAGAGCGGTGTTTACGTGCAACAGATTCACGTTCAGCACGCATACGACGATAGATAGACTCGCTAATTTCATCAGGTAAGTTGATTTTCTTCATACGGAAATCAACCACATATACACCTAAATCTTTTGCCGCGCTCTGTTGTGTATCTTTCAAAACGTTAGCCATGATTTGGTCACGCTGACCATCCACTTCCAACGCTTCTTTTGCCGCTTCTGTGGTCACTACATCCGCATCAGTACTGTCAGGCAAAATATCATCGTTACGCGGACCAGAAACAATCTGCTTAATTTCTCGCGAACCGATTTCTGCACGCAATACGTCTGTTACCTTACGTTCCAATAGCGCTTCAGCTGTTAGAGTATTACCACCACCTGTAGCCAAGTAGTAACGACCAAAGTCTTGAATACGCCATTTCACATAAGAGTCGATGATAACGTCTTTTTTCTCTGAAGTAACAAAACGGTCTGAACGGCCATCCATTGTTTGGATACGAGCGTCTAACGTTTTTACTCGATCAAACATTGGCATTTTAAAGTGCAAGCCGGGTTCGTATATCTTCGAAAGATCTTGTTCGTTTTTCAGAACCTTACCAAAACGAATAACGATACCACGTTCACCTTCAGGGATAACAAACATCGACATAAGCAGTAACGCCAGAACAACGACAACCGCTGGGATCATTAACTTACGCATGCTTAGTATCTCCCTTGACGTGAATCGTTAGTGCGTGATTGAGAATCTGAATTACTCTTTGAACTGCTCGAGCTTTGTGAATCCACTGTCACCGAATCATAGATAGAAGAGTCTGATTGACTACTACCTTGTGACTTTGATGCTTTCTCTGTCAGCTTATCCAAAGGCAAATACAGCAAGTTACCGCTAGATTTCGAGTCAATCAGCACTTTTGAAGTGCTTGAGTAGACTTTCTCCATCGTATCCAAGTAGAGACGATCACGAGTGACTTTAGGCGCCGCTTCATATTCAGGTAATAATTTCTCGAATTGAGCAACTTGACCTAACGCTTCGTTAATGGTTTTTTCACTGTAACCTTGTGCTTCTTTCTTCAAACGCTCAGCACGACCAGTCGCTTTTGGCAGAATTTCGTTTTTGTACGCTTCTGCTTCGCGAATGAAACGTTCTTCATCTTCTCGAGCCGCGATAGCATCGTCAAAGGCATCTTTAACTTGCTCTGGTGGACGAGCCGATTGGAAGTTCACATCAACAATCGAAACGCCCATATCGTAAGAGTCGATAATGTCATTTAGCGTTTGTTGAGTTGTCTGACGAATTTGTTGACGGCCACTAGTCAAGATACTATCCATCAAGGAGTCACCAATAACTGCACGTAATGCAGAGTCAGTTGCTTGACGTAAGCTATCATCCGCGTTGGTCACCACATACAAATATTTGTACGGGTCAGACACACGATATTGAACATCCATTGAAACGGTAACTACGTTCTCATCTTTTGTTAACATCAAACCCGACGCGCGTAGTGAGCGAATCGCTTGAACATTAACAGGGGTAACTTGGTCAATAAAGCGCGGACGCCAGTTCAAACCAGGATCAACAATACGATCGTATTTGCCTAAACGTAGCACTACACCACGCTCGGCTTCACCTATGGTGTAAAAACCGGCAAAGACCCAAATGACAACGGCGATAAGCGCAATGACACCAATACCGATGAATCCGCCATTCGAAAAAGAAGGACCTTTACCGCCACCCTTCTTACCAAACTTGCCTCCAAGCTTTTGACTCAGCTTATTAAAGACTTCGTCTAAATCCGGAGGACCTTGCTCGCGGCCACCATTATTACCACGATTATTGTTACCCCAAGGGTCATTATCGCGGCCATTGTTGCCGTTGTTATTACCAGGCTCATTCCACGCCATTAGAAAGCTCCATCATTTGATATGACGTTATACTCTAGCAGTCATTTAAGTAACTATAAAGTCACGCAAAACTGCTGCTTCTCTTTTCTCTAGTCTAGACCAATCCACCTGTTGTAGACGAACTGTTATCAATAAATTGCCTTCTGGATCATATTCTTCCTGCTTAATACAGTTCATTTCGAAGAAAATACTGCGAATTCGACCAAAAAGCTGTGGTGGAATACACAAACTATGTTCAACGATTTGACTGGCTAAACGTTCAGTCAATGCCTCAAATAGAAGATCAATTCCGATACCGTCCATTGCTGATAACCAAACAACTTTAGGTACCCCTTCATCGTCACGTTCAATACGAGGTTGAGGATTGTCTAGATTATCGATCTTATTCATGACAAGTAGCGTCGGCACTTCACTAGCGTCGATCTCTACTAACACGTCATTAACCGCTTCAATATTCTCACGAAAGCGGTCATCACTTGCATCGATAACATGTAACAAAATGTCAGCTTCTTGTGTTTCTTGTAACGTCGCTTTAAAAGCGGCCACAAGATCATGCGGAAGGTGACGAATAAACCCAACTGTGTCAGCCAAGATTGCTGGGCCGACATCCGCCAGTTCGATCTTTCTTAGTGTAGGATCTAATGTGGCAAACAGCTGATCGGCTGCATAAACCCCCGCTTCAGTAATGCGGTTAAACAGGGTAGATTTTCCCGCGTTGGTGTAACCAACCAAAGATATGGTTGGGATATCCGCGCGGTTTCGTGCTCGGCGACCTTGTTCTCGTTGCTTCGCCACTTTGTCGAGGCGACGCAAAATTGCTTTGATACGTTCACGCAACAAACGTCGGTCAGTTTCTAACTGAGTTTCACCAGGGCCACGTAAACCAATCCCGCCTTTTTGGCGCTCCAAGTGCGTCCAACCACGAATTAATCGAGTCGATAAATGGCGCAATTGTGCCAATTCAACTTGTAACTTACCTTCGTGGGTACGCGCTCGCTGCGCAAAGATATCTAAGATTAATCCCGTACGATCAATCACTCGACATTGACATAACTGTTCAAGGTTACGCTCTTGGGCTGGAGATAGGGCGTGGTTGAAGAGCACAATATCCGCTTCTACAGCTCGCACTGCAGCCGCGATTTCTTGGGCCTTACCTTCACCGACATAATATTTAGGGTGCGGAGATTGACGACTGCCAGTAATGACTTGCAGTGTCGATACTCCGGCGGATGATACTAGCATTTCAAATTCGCTAAGATCAGCCCATTCACCCTCTTGCGTGAAGTTGATATGAACAAGTACGGCTCGCTCCCCGGATTCATAACGGTCAAACAAGCTATCAACTCCTTATAAATAAACTTCTTAATTAATCTTCCGCTTTATCAGAAGGGCGATCCTGTGCTGGGCGGTCACCACTGTGGTGGCTAACTGGACGAGCAGGAACGACTGTAGAGATCGCGTGTTTATAAACCATTTGGTTAACGGTGTTCTTCAAAAGGATCACAAACTGATCGAAAGACTCAATTTGGCCTTGTAGTTTGATACCGTTCACTAGGTAAATTGATACAGGGATACGCTCGCGACGTAGTGCATTTAAGAATGGGTCTTGTAGAGATTGCCCCTTAGCCATTTTATTTTCCTTATTTGTATTTTGTAGTAATTATTTAGCTAGCGGTGCACTAGAGTTCTGTGCGGCCTTTACATCTGAGCTAAACGAATGAAAACACCCTGATCCGTTATTGGGGCACACATAGCCAAGTTCAAGTAACGGATCCCTTACAGGGCACATTACGCAAAAGCGATTCCATTATACACAGCTTACTCAATCTGATGCTATGGCATTTGAGAGAGTTTCTAAGGCGTGCTCAATGTTCTCGCTATCTAACCAAGTTAAATCATCCCAGCTGCGTAACCAGGTGATCTGCCGCTTGGCCAATTGACGGGTTGCACAGATGCCGCGAAAAACCGCTTCATCCAAACTGCAATTCCCATCTAAGTAGTCCCACATCTGACGATATCCAACACAGCGAATCGATGGTAAATCAGGATGAAGATCTTTTCGTGAATAGAGCTCTTTCACTTCATCTTCAAACCCTGCTTCGACCATTTTTTCGAACCGCAGTTCAATACGACGATGCAGTTCTGCCCTTTCCTTGGGAGCAATTGCAAACTGCTTAACTCGAAAAGGAATTGCCTCCCCTTTCGTTTCGGTCAGTTCAGTTAAAGTTTTACCCGAAATTCGATAAACTTCCAATGCCCTTGATAACCGTTGTGGATCATTAGGATGAATCCGATCAGCTGACACTGGATCAATCATCTTTAGCTCATCGTGCAGTAATGACCAACCCTTAGTCAATGCTTCTTGCTCTATTTGTTGCCGAATTTTGGGATCTGCTGCCGGTAACGGCGATAAACCTTCCAGTAATGCTTTGTAATACAACATAGTTCCACCAACAAGCAGGGGAATTCTCCCACGCTCAACAATGGCATTCATCTCGTTTAAAGCATCACGTCTAAAATCCGCCGCTGAATAGGATTCACTAGGATCCAAAATATCGATCAATTCATGAGGCGCTTGCGCTAGCTCTTGAGCAGTCGGTTTTGCCGTACCAATATCCATACCTTTGTAGATCAAAGCCGAATCTACACTAATAATATCGACAGGATATTTTTCACGCAGTCGAATCGCTAGGTCTGTCTTACCAGACGCTGTAGGTCCCATCAAAAAAAGGGCAAGAGGTAGTTGTTTGGTCATGAAGTCAATACTGCAATAGTCGCTGAAAAATCTATAGGTCGAACAAAGTGCCCATCTTGCAAAGGGAGTTTCCCTTGCCACAACTGCTCAATTTCTGAGATCAACTGAATCGCCTCAGATAGAGTGTAGTCAGTTTTTGTGGATTTAACACGGTCACTTAGCCATACGGTAAGTTGAGTATGATCCAACGCAGGGGCATCCTCGTTCAAAGTTAAGGCCGCGTAAGATAACAGATCTGGCACAAGAAGTTGCAAGTTTTGCTGTCTAATTGGTTGAGGTACTCCCATCACCATCACCGTCTGCTTGGTGCGCGGCTGAAAATCCAACCCCAATTGCAAAAACAGTTCATGATAACGTTCCACCGCCACCAACTCACTCGGAGCAACTTTGACCGAAAGCGGTACTAACAAAGGCTGGCTCTTTAAAGCCTGATGCGATGCATCCAGTTGGCCGAGTAACTTCAATCGTTCTGCTTGAGCAAGAGAAACCAATACACAACCTTGTGCCGATCCCATGACTAGGAATTGTCCTTGAATCACAGTGATAGCTTTACCCAGCTTTTCAATCGGTGCGGTTGTAACATCAGAGACGACTTCATAAGAAGTCGAATTCTCGACAATCTCTGGTTCAACATCAGGCGTTTGCATCAATTGTTGATATACACGAACCTGCTCTGCCGTCGGGGCACTATCACCGGTCCTTTCCCCCTTCTTGTTGCGTTCAGTTTGACGACTCGAAGGTTGCCAATCACGATGATTTTCTGCTGGCTCTTGAACTCGATAATGCGATTCATTTGACCGGCTCTCTGATCTCGTTTTTTCGTAATCGGCACGGCCAGGATAAGCCGGTGTTTGCTCTACTGCATTTAATAGACGCTCCGGAGCTGACGCTATCTCATCTAACTTAGACTTATCCGCAGGGTTACCCTCAACAGGAGAATGAAACGCCGCTTCGTTTAATACTGTTGCATCAACATGACATGCTTGAGACAGCGCACTACTGACAGCTTGATAAATAAAGTCATGCACTAACCGGGCTTGATGAAAGCGAACTTCGTGCTTTGCTGGATGGACATTAACGTCCACTTGATGCGGATCGATTTCAATAAAAAGAACGTAGGTAGCATATTGATCAGGACGTAAGCTAGTCTCGTAGCTTTGACGAATCGCATGATTGATCAACTTATCCTTCATCATGCGTCCGTTCACATAACAAAATTGTAGATCGTTTTGCTGCCGAGCTCCTTCCGGTGTGGTAATCCAGCCACATAACTTCAGTCCTTGATGCTCAAGATCCACTCGCAACATCGACCGAGCAAAAGCACTGCCACATACTGCACCTATCCGTTTCTCCTCTTGAGCACGAGTCTGAGCTGCACGATACTGCCTGACGACAGAGCCGTTATGGCGCAATGTAAAGCTCACATCAAAACGGCTAAGTGCGATTCTCCTCACCAACTCATCAATATGAGAAAATTCCGTTTTTTCCGTACGTAAAAATTTGCGCCGAGCTGGAGTATTAAAAAAGAGATCCAACACTTCTACAGTACTGCCTACAGGATGAGCCGCTGGCTGAAGTTTAACCGCCATGTCTCGCCCTTCACTATAAGCAGACCATGCTTCTTCCTGCGCCGTCGTTCGTGATGTGAGTGTTAAACGAGAAACAGAACTAATACTTGCTAGCGCTTCACCACGAAATCCTAAACTCATGATCGCTTCTAGATCATCAAGATTGGAAATCTTTGACGTCGCATGGCGACTTAACGCCAATGAGAGCTCATCTTTAGGAATGCCACAACCGTTATCACGAATACGGATCAACTTAGCGCCACCTTTATCGATATCGATATCGATTCGGGTTGCTCCAGAGTCCAAGCTATTTTCGACCAACTCTTTAACAACAGAAGCCGGTCTTTCAACAACTTCACCAGCCGCAATTTGGTTGGCAAGACGAGCAGGTAATATTTGGATTGCCATGATTTGCTTATTTATTTGGGATGATTAGTACTTGGCCAATAGCCAAACTATCAGACTTAAGATGGTTCGCTTTACGAATACTACTGACACCGACATCATATTTAGCAGCAATTTTACCTAAGAACTCACCTCGCGCCACAGTATGCTTGCGAATTGGTCGATCTTTAAGATTCACTGTAATTTTGAGTTTTTGCCCAATCCATAGTGTATTCGACTTGAGCTTATTCTCTTCCTTTATATCGGCCACTGACACTTTGTAGCGACTGGCTATTTGCCCCAAGTACTCTCCCGATTGCACTACGTGAGTAATCACTCTCGTTTCAACAGGAGAACTCTCTTTAGGAACCGCAATGGAAGTGTGCCCACCAGGTATTCGCAATATTTGTCCAATGTTGAGCATATTACTCTTTAGGGCGTTCTCTTTTTTTATGTCATCGACTGACATACCAAAACGATGAGCAATAATAGAGAGTGAATCCCCCCGCTGGACACGATAGTTGTGTGTTTTATTGCGGTTAGCGAACAGAGTGCCTTCTGGTGGATTCCCTTTAAAGTAATCCACCACCGCGGTGGCAATTGCACGAGCTAATTTGTTTTGATGTGAACTTTGGAACAACAAACGCTCTTCCGTAGGGTTCGAAATAAACCCTGTTTCAACCAACACTGAAGGAATATCAGGAGATTTCAATACAGCCAAGCTTGCATTCACAGGCTTTCTTTTATGCATATGTGCAACTTTACTAAGTTGCTTAATAATATCCGTCGCAAGAGTAAAACCCTCTTTCTGGGAATGACTAAATTGCAAATCCAATAACGTTTGGCTGATATTTCGATCACTGGTATTTTTCGCGAGCACCGCTCCGGCACCACCCAGTAAATCAGACTGTTCTTCGTGATTTTCAACCCAACGAGCAATTTCAGTATTCGCTCGACGAGTATTCAAAACAAAAACAGATGCTCCTCGAGGCTGTGGAGAGCTAAAAGCGTCTGCATGAATTGAGACTAATAAATGCGCCTTTTGTTTTCGAGCAATCTCGGTTCGCTTGTTCAAACTGACATAATAGTCCCCAGATCGGGTCAAAATCGCTTTCATCCCAGGAACTTGGTTAATTAAGTCAGCTAATTTCTTTGCCACAGCAATTGTGACGTTTTTTTCAAAACGACGACCTGGGCCGATTGAACCGGGATCCTCACCACCATGACCAGGGTCAACAGCAATAATAATGTCTTCGTTACCCGATAACTGAGAGATATCGCGACTTGCTTTTAATTTCGCAATAGAATTACTCGCAGCTTGCGCTTCTTTCGGAGTTTCATTGGGCAAATCAACCACAAGACGATGCCCATATTGGCCGCCTGGTGTTGGAGGCAAAGTAAAGAGCTGTGGCGAAACTCGTTTGCTCAATTCAATCACCAAACGATAAGTGCCTTTCTCTGGAGGTGAACTCGCGCGAATCTGCTTCACTATTGCACTATCAGTGACTTTAATTGGCAATTTGGTATGTAATGATGTGGATTTCAAATCAATCACCAGCCGGTTAGGACTGGATAGAGTGAAGTAACTGAACGTCACTTCAGATTTCACATCCATCACAATACGAGTTTCATCTGGCGAGGGCCAAACACGAATCCCCTCTAAAACGTTTGCCTGAACAAACGTTGAAACCACACTTAAAAAGAGCCCAAAGAGAAAAACTACGATACGAAAACGGTTAACAATCAACATAACTCCAACTGGCTCAATAAGGTACGTCCATACTCGTCATTCGCAGTGATAGCAACTTGTCTCTGCTCTCCATCATAGCGAATATCGATAGTCAAATTTGGCTCAGGCAACAATCCCTGGCCCTTATCCGGCCATTCGACCAAACAGATAGCATCATCCGTAAAATAATCACGAATCCCCATAAACTCGAGCTCTTCAGGATCTGCTAGGCGGTAAAGATCAAAGTGATAAACCTGCCATTTATCTAATTGGTAAGGCTCAACCAACGTATATGTTGGACTTTTAACATTTCCCTGATGACCCAATGCACGAATAAAACCTCGGCTAAATGTCGTCTTACCCGCACCAAGATCACCATATAAAAAGATTGTCGTTTGCTGACGACATAATCTGGACAACGCAGTGCCCAAACTAACGGTGTCTTGTTCGTTCTTCAGAGTAAATGTTTTGGTGTTCATGAAATACTATCTCAAAAAAGATCGCCTTTACGGCGCAAAATATGCTTGTAGAAAAGGAATAGTAAACTGTAGTGGAATTGATTAACAAGATCTCTTCTGTAAGCAAACAGAAAAACATGCTCAGTTTCATGTTAAATTGCTAAGGCTCACACACTAGATCCCATAGAATAGATCCGTTAAGATCCTCGCCCCCTTCGATCGTAGATATGATATGAACTACCAAGCTCTGGCAGATAACATCAAAATTTGGGCTCAAGAGCTAGGCTTTAGCCAAGCCGGTATCTGCGATGTTGATCTATCCGAACATGAAGAAGCTCTGCAGCGCTGGTTAGACGCAGGCTATCATGGTGATATGGATTGGATGGCACGCCATGGCATGATGCGCGCGAGACCTGCTGAATTATTGCCCGGAACCATTCGTGTCATCAGCGTACGAATGGATTACTTACCGCCAGATGCTCACTTTGCTTCAAACTTAGAAGATGGTTCACAAGCATACATAAGTCGTTATGCATTAGGTCGAGACTATCACAAACTCGTACGTAATCAGCTCAAAAAGCTGGGTGACAAAATCAAAGAAGTCACTGGAGAGTTGGGATACCGTCCATTTGTCGACTCCGCGCCCATCCTTGAACGTCCTCTAGCACAAAAAGCAGGGCTCGGTTGGACAGGAAAACATTCGCTTATCCTCGATAAGGAAGCAGGCTCATGGTTCTTTCTTGGGGAATTACTGGTCGATATTCCGCTGCCCATTGATACACCACAAGAAAATCAGTGTGGAAAATGTACCGCATGCATGACGTCTTGCCCCACTCAAGCCATTGTAGCTGAGGGCGTCATTGATGCTCGTCGCTGTATCTCCTACCTCACTATCGAGTTTTCAGGGGTTATTCCAGAAGAGTTTCGCCCACTCATGGGCAATCGTATCTACGGTTGTGATGACTGTCAGTTAGTTTGCCCATGGAATCGTTTTGCAGAGATAACGCAAGAAACGGATTTTCATCGTCGCAAAGCCTTTATGGATCCAGATTTATTAGCATTATTTGCATGGGATGAAGCGACATTTCTCAAAAACATGGAAGGTTCCGCTATCCGACGAATTGGTCATGAGCAATGGCAACGTAATCTTATTGTGGCTATGGGTAATGCACCATACTCTCAAGCTATCATTGATACTCTTGAAGAAAACAGAGGGAAATCAGAGCTACTCGACGTACATATTGATTGGGCTCTCACTCAACAGTTGAAGCAATTACCGTTTAAAGACAGAAAAAAAGACCGCCTAATCCGCATTGTACAAAAAGGTTTACCTAGAGATGCCTAAGGTTCAGCGAATTTTTCACTTCTGACTTGACATCACTCACAAAAAGGAAGTGTGGAAAAAAATTTAATGAGACAACGTTTTCTAACGTCAGATAAAGTTAGTCACAACAGCAGGAAATGACTAGGATCAAGGATTTTGTAGTTAATGATCTTTTCATTGCAATATCGTTAACTAAACCAAACACAATTAATCATTAAAAAACAACAAGTTAAGAAAAAATCTATCAAATACAAAAAACTGATATACCAATAAAGATCCTCTTTATCAAGGCCATTTTTACTGTAAAAAACACTTTATGCACCAAGTTATCCACAATATAAAAATGTGGATAAGTCTGTGAACGGATAGTTCAGAAGTTTGGGAAAACATATTGAAATGACAGGATATAAACCAAGAGTCATAATAACTTCGGCCTACCACTTAATCATTATTAGGGAGTAATGCTTCTCAGCATTAAATAAAAGAGCATGTACCGAAGAGAACTTAAGCCTAGCACAAACAACTACTCTGCTCTACCTTAAGATGTGACCTAAATGACAGTTCCAATTCTTAACTGTTACAGCACTTATCGTAAAAATCTTAATTTTAAAATACGATAAGTTAGCTTCATTTTATAAGCCGGTACAACTCAAAAATGAAAATAACTTGAATGGACAACAGTTATGCTACCCATTCAAGCTATAGGCTGAGAGTGACAACTCTGAGCGAAATTTGGTTGCGGGGGCCAGATTTGAACTGACGACCTTCGGGTTATGAGCCCGACGAGCTACCAAGCTGCTCCACCCCGCGTCCGTATTGTGCCATCGTTATAGTACGATGAAGACTCTCTTCTCAATGAGAAGGAATTTGGAGCGACACACGAGGTTCGAACTCGTGACCTCAACCTTGGCAAGGTTGCGCTCTACCAACTGAGCTAGTGTCGCATCTGAAATGTGATAACTCGAGTCACTCAAATTATCTAAATTTGGTTGCGGGGGCCAGATTTGAACTGACGACCTTCGGGTTATGAGCCCGACGAGCTACCAAGCTGCTCCACCCCGCGTCCGTGTTGTGTCACCGTTAAAGTACGATGAAGACTCTCTTCTCTATGAGAAGTAAACTGGAGCGACACACGAGGTTCGAACTCGTGACCTCAACCTTGGCAAGGTTGCGCTCTACCAACTGAGCTAGTGTCGCATAACAACTTGTTTTTCAACAAATCATTAAAATTTGGTTGCGGGGGCCAGATTTGAACTGACGACCTTCGGGTTATGAGCCCGACGAGCTACCAAGCTGCTCCACCCCGCGTCCGTATTGTGTCACCGTTAAAGTACGATGAAGACTCTCTTCTCTATGAGAAGTAAACTGGAGCGACACACGAGGTTCGAACTCGTGACCTCAACCTTGGCAAGGTTGCGCTCTACCAACTGAGCTAGTGTCGCATAACAACTTGTTTTTCAACAAATCATTAGAATTTGGTTGCGGGGGCCAGATTTGAACTGACGACCTTCGGGTTATGAGCCCGACGAGCTACCAAGCTGCTCCACCCCGCGTCCGTATTGTGTCACCGTTAAAGTACGATGAAGACTTTCTTCTCTATGAGAAGCAAACTGGAGCGACACACGAGGTTCGAACTCGTGACCTCAACCTTGGCAAGGTTGCGCTCTACCAACTGAGCTAGTGTCGCATAACAACTTGTTTTTCAACAAATCATTAAAATTTGGTTGCGGGGGCCAGATTTGAACTGACGACCTTCGGGTTATGAGCCCGACGAGCTACCAAGCTGCTCCACCCCGCGTCCATATTGTGTCACCGTTAAAGTACGATGAAGACTCTCTTCTCTATGAGAAGCAAACTGGAGCGACACACGAGGTTCGAACTCGTGACCTCAACCTTGGCAAGGTTGCGCTCTACCAACTGAGCTAGTGTCGCATCGTATGTCGTTTAAACGTTGCTGCTCTCAACCTTAAAAGGGAGATTGGAGCGACACACGAGGTTCGAACTCGTGACCTCAACCTTGGCAAGGTTGCGCTCTACCAACTGAGCTAGTGTCGCATCGTGCGTCGTTTAAACGTTGTGCTTTCAATCTTAAAAAAGATTGGAGCGACACACGAGGTTCGAACTCGTGACCTCAACCTTGGCAAGGTTGCGCTCTACCAACTGAGCTAGTGTCGCTTTGACTTTCGGTTTCCCGTTGTCAGGGCTGCGAATTATAAGAGCATTTTTTTTTGATGCAAGAGCTTCGTCAAAAAAAAAGAAAAAATAACTTCAACCGCTTAAAAAGCATACAAAACGAATAGTTTCCTTCACTTCCCAGGCTTTTTACCCTGACAAAGTCGCCATTTTATCCCCTAAATAGAGAACACATGTTGACGATAGAACTGCAATTCAGCGATCGATTCACGAATATCATCCAAAGCTAAATGACTACCTTGCTTGGTAAAACCGGATAACATTTCTGGTTTCCAACGGCGAGTGAGCTCCTTAATCGTACTCACATCGATATAGCGGTAGTGGAAATACTCTTCAAGCGTTGGCATATGTTTATATAGGAAACGGCGGTCTTGACCAATACTATTACCACAAATCGGTGATTTTCCTTTAGGAACCCATTTTTCTAAAAACTCAATGGTTTGCGCCACGGCATCATCTTCTGTGATCTGACTAGCACGAATTCGTTCTACCAACCCACTAGCGGTATGTGTATTGGTACACCAATCATCCATTTTGGCTAACTCAGATTCAGGCTGATGAATTGCAAGCACAGGGCCTTCGGCCAAGATATTCAGTTCACTGTCCGTCACAATGGTGGCGATTTCGATAATTTTGTGGGTTTCTGGATCTAAACCCGTCATCTCTAAATCGACCCAGATAAGATTCTGTTCGTTAAAAGACATAGATAGGTGCCTATATGGGATTGTCTGGAAAAAAGGTACTATACCTAAAATCAGAAAACCAAGATACCGCACTCTCTTGGATTTCATAACATCTGCTGGTATACATGCAGCCGACATTCTCTAACTTAGAATAAAGAAACGCATAGTGGCAAAAAGAAAAAAGCTGACTAAAGGCCAAGTAAGGCGAGTAAGAAGCAATCAAAGTAAACGACTTACCCAGGAAGAGACCATTCAATGGGACGAATCCATGCTAGAAAGTGCCAAAAATGGGTTAGTGATTACCCGTTTTGGTCAGCATGCTGACATCGAAGATGTTGAAACTGGTGACATCCATCGGTGCAATATGCGCAGAGGTATTGAAACCCTCGTATCGGGCGACCGCGTGATTTGGCGTCCAGGCATCGAAACTCTCGCCGGTATTTCTGGTGTCGTAGAAGCGGTAGAACCTCGCAGCTCTGTATTAACTCGTCCAGATTACTACGATGGACTTAAACCAGTTGCAGCCAACGTTGACCAAATGGTAATCGTTTCCTCGGTTTTACCTGAACTATCCCTAAACATCATCGATCGTTATTTGATCGCGTCAGAAACTTTAGACATAGCCCCTCTCTTAGTTCTTAACAAAATCGACTTGTTAAACGATGAGGTGCGCGAACTCTATCATGAATGGCTCGAGATTTACCGTAACATTGGTTATCAAGTACTCTACGTGAGTAAAGAAACAGGCGAAGGCATTGCAGAACTCGAAACCCTACTTCAGAACAAGATCAATATTTTTGTTGGTCAATCAGGGGTAGGCAAGTCTAGTC
The DNA here is from genome assembly GCF_001547935.1 of Vibrio tritonius. Taxonomy (NCBI): domain Bacteria; kingdom Pseudomonadati; phylum Pseudomonadota; class Gammaproteobacteria; order Vibrionales; family Vibrionaceae; genus Vibrio; species Vibrio tritonius. Next base: position 315,188 of record NZ_AP014635.1, on the reverse strand, counting down.
TAGTTAATGCACTGATGCCTGAGTTAGAAGATACTGTCGAAGAAGGTGAAATTTCCGAAAACTCAGGTTTAGGCCAGCATACCACAACGGCAGCTCGCCTTTACCATATCCCGTCAGGTGGTGATCTTATCGATTCACCGGGGGTTCGAGAATTCGGCTTATGGCATTTAGAGAATGACGATATTACTGAGGCTTATCGTGAGTTTCGCCCTTTCCTTGGCGGCTGTAAGTTCCGCGATTGTAAACATGGTGATGATCCTGGTTGCCTACTCAGAGAGGCCGTCGAGAACGGAGAAATCAGTGAAATTCGTTTTGACAACTACCACCGTATTATTGAAAGCATGGCGGAAAATAAAGCCAATCGCCAATATTCAAAGAGCAAGAAAGCCGATCTTTGATCGAATTTTGTGGGCTAGAAATGCACAAATACTGACATCATGACAATTTTTCAGTAACATTTCGCGCCCAAATGATAAATAGACATTGGAATTATCGACAATGGATAAAATTAAAGTTGGACTGCAGTACTGGATCCCTCAGCACGGTTTAACCCGATTGGTAGGGAAACTGGCTTCAGCCAAAGCAGGCGGTCTAACCACAGCGGTTATTCGTTTGTTTATCAAACAGTATAAAGTGAATATGGATGAAGCGTTGCACTCCGATCCCAAACACTTTAGTACGTTTAACGAGTTTTTTGTTCGCGAACTCAAACCTGGCGCACGCCCTCTAGTGGAAGGTGAGGAAACATTGGCTCATCCTGCTGATGCTTGTGTTAGTCAATTCGGCTACATCAATGATGGTAAGCTTATTCAGGCAAAAGGCCATGACTTTTCTGCTCAAGAATTGTTAGGTGGTGATGCTGAATTGGCTAATGAGTTTCTGGAAGGTGACTTTGCCACACTCTATTTGTCGCCAAGTGACTATCACCGTGTGCACATGCCATGTGATGGAACACTGCGTCAAATGATTTACGTACCGGGAGATCTCTTCTCAGTAAACCCATTAACCGCTGAGAATGTCCCTAATCTTTTTGCGCGCAATGAACGTGTCGTATGTATTTTTGACACACCATATGGCCCGATGGCTCAAGTTCTTGTAGGCGCAACCATCGTAGGCAGTATCGAAGTCGTGTGGGCAGGTACTATTACCCCACCACGTGGTAATACCATTTATCGTTGGAATTACCCAGCAGAAGGCGAAAAGGCTATCCGCTTTAAGAAAGGGGAAGAGATGGGTCGCTTTAAGCTAGGTTCTACAGTGATTAACCTGTTTGCCAAAGACGCGATTCGTTTTGATGATTCGATGCGCGTTAATACGCCGACTCGTTTAGGTTCTGCGTACGCACACAAAGCATAAACAAATCCCAGCGCTGTAAACTGCCCCCAATAGTTGGACACCAATTATTGGGGTCTCTTTTTATCCTCAACCGTTCTCAACACTCAATCGACCATCAAAATAGTCATTGCTTTCGCTTGGTTAAATGGCATATTAGCACTCTTCTCTACCCTTTCACGTTATGGATAAACTTCATGGGTTACGAATGGTTGGCGTTAGGCGCAGCTTTGCTTTGGGCAATCTCCAGCTTAATGTCGATAGTACCATCTAAACATCTTGGTTCTTTTGCTTATAGCCGCTGGCGCATGGGATGCACCTCAATAATTTTGACTCTATTTGCACTTTTTACGGGCGGGTGGAGTACGGTCGCCACCAGCGATATTTTGCCCATGGCATTATCTGGTCTTATTGGTATTTTTATTGGTGATACCGCACTGTTTGCTTGCCTCAACCGAATGGGACCACGCCAATCTGGTTTGCTGTTTTCCTGCCATGCTGTATTTTCTGCGGTATTAGGCTATTTCCTATTTAGCGAAACCATGACTAATCGGGAACTAATGGGGTCAACTTTAGTCTTTATTGGTGTATTAAGTGCGATATTCTTTGGTCGGAAAAAGAGTCATCGATTAGACAGTGTAAGTGGTCATTTAGGTGCTGGTATTGCTCTTGGCATCACCGCGGCAATTTGCCAAGCATTAGGCGGAATACTAGCAAAACCCGTTATGATGACGGATATTGACCCAATTGCCGCATCCGCCATACGTATGCTTACCGCATTTATTGCACACAGCACTCTACGTTTAACTGGCTATCGTATGGCGAAAGCAACCCAAAAAATGACACCGACAATTTTTGCCATAACATTCGTTAACGGTTTTCTGGCAATGGCGGTGGGTATGACCCTTATCATGTACGCATTACGAGATGGAAATGTCGGCATGGTTGCGTTATTGTCTTCTACCACTCCAATTATGTTATTACCAATTATCTGGTTGTACACGAAGCAATGTCCAAACCGGTATGCTTGGTCAGGCGCTTTTGTCGCTGTGCTAGGCACTGGAATATTGGTGTACTAGGGTACGTAATATCCTTACACCTAAAATGGTTACTAATTTACCACTTACGACTCTCTGTCGGGGTTAATCACATTGATAGGTAGAATCATTGATCTTAACCTACTGCAAAGAGGAAAAAGTGTAGTAAAATTACGCTAATTTCAGTTACTTTGAATTTGACGAGGTCAATACTATGTCAGCTAAGAAGCCTATGGCTCTAGTCATTCTTGACGGGTGGGGTTACCGTGAAGACAACAGCAACAATGCGATTAACAACGCAAAGACCCCTGTTCTAGACGGTCTAGCAGCAAACAACCCACATACTCTGATTTCAGCCTCTGGTTTAGACGTAGGTCTACCTGATGGTCAAATGGGTAACTCTGAAGTAGGTCACACAAACATCGGTGCAGGCCGTATCGTTTATCAAGACCTAACGCGCATTACTAAAGCTATCCAAGATGGTGAATTCCAAACAAACGAAGTGTTGGTTTCAGCCATTGATAAAGCAGCAAAAAATGGTAAAGCAGTACACATCATGGGGCTTATGTCTC